>NZ_CP114176.1:2188970-2501680 GCF_027186265.1 Lentibacillus daqui
TACCCATCCCAATTCCGATAAAAAACGAGCCAGTCCCTGCCCAAAACGGCCCTCGTTCAGGGGACAACATAAAAAAGATCATTCCGCCGATAATCAAAGAGACTGCACCAAGCAATGACGTATTACGATAACCAATAATCAGCAGCAGTCTCCCGGCAATGGTTGAAGCAATCGGCCAGCCAATGGACATCGTTGTCAGGGTGAACCCTGCAACCGTAGCCGATTCTCCCATTACCCCTTGCACAAAGGCAGGCAGATAGCTCGACACACCGATCATAATCATTCCGGTAGTTAGTGAGGTGATGTTGGCTGTACGAACAATCCGGTATTTCCAAATTGCAAATGGCATCATCGGATCAGCTGCCCGCCGTTCCTGTAAAATGAAACAGAAGAAGCCGATCAGTGACAGCGCAACCAACCCACCCATGATTAATGATGTCCAGGAAATACCGATCCCGCCTTCCACAAGTATAAACATCAAGGTACTCACAGCTAAAACAATCCAGAATGCTCCGGCGTAATCAATGGAACGCTTCTGTTTCTTGATATCTTCATGTAAAAAGAAGATGATTCCCAACATAGCAAGCAAACCAAGTGGAATATTCATCCAAAATACATATCGCCAGCTTAAAACATCAACAAAAAAACCGCCAAACAAAGGGCCGATCACCGCCGATATCCCCCATACACTTGATAAATAGCCCTGTATTTTGGCGCGTTCCTGTTTATTATAGATGTCCCCGACAATGGTCGTTGCAATCGGCATTAAGGCTCCGGCACCAAATCCCTGAATAAATCTGGCAATGATTAACATGGTCATGGATATACTAAATCCAGAAAGCGATGAGCCAATCAAAAACAGAATAATCCCTGCTCTAAAAATTGGTTTGCGCCCGTAAATGTCAGCCAACTTGCCGAATATCAGGACTGTTGCAGCATTTGTCAGTAAATAGGCGGAAAACACCCAGCTATATAAGGAAAAGCCACCAAGATCTGCTACAATACTTGGCATGGCTGTAGCGACAATCGTAGCCTCGATCGCTGCCAAAAACATCCCCAACATAACCGAGGCCAGGATGAGCGGACGATTCTGCATTTCCGTTTTCTTAGTATTTTGTTCCATACCATTCCCCATCTTTTGCTACTTTTTCCCTCTATCATGTCGAGAATAATCTTTTTACTTTTTAGTATAAATATCACGTTTAAGCTGTTTAAGGATCGCTCTTCTGGTTACAATACCATCAAAGTAACCTTCTTCATCTGCAACGCAAACAAACGGATAGTTAATAAGTACGTTTAAACCATCCATAAACGACATGTCTTTTTTTAGTATCGGAATTTCTGTCTTCATCAATTCGTTTACCCGCATCTCGGAAAGCTTTTCAAATTCAAATCGTTCCAATCCCAAAATTTGATTTAAAATAATAGTTTTTCCAATTGTTCCCATTAATTTATAATTTACGTCCAACACAGGCACAGCGGAATAACCCGATTTAACCAGCACCAATAATGCATGTTCCAATGGGTTATTCATTTGTACATGTGCAACTTTTTCAGATGGAATCATAATTTCGCTAATAACAATCTCTGATAATGGTTTATCTTTAATCGTGCTCATTTATTACGCCCCTTTTCATGGAAAAAATCATAAAAAATTTTATCCACAAACATAGTCTACCATACCTTTTGGGTGAAAACAGTTTCTATCCCATTTTATGGCTCAACAACCCAAACTTTTTTTGATTTATATGGCGATTTTATAAAAGATGCATATTGTAGTATACTAGGGAAGAACTGAAAAAACAAATGGATTGGGGAACAGTTCATGACGACACACACGTATACAAAGCAAGAAGAATTAGCCCACGCAGTCACACATGGAATTGGAGCATTGCTGAGTATTGCCGGTTTAGTACTGCTTATCACGTATGCATCATTAAGCGGCGGTCCGTGGCAAATTGTTTCCGTAACTATTTTTGGCGCGACCATGCTGCTCATGTATTTAACATCTACGATTGTTCACAGTCTGCCAACAGGAAAATGCAAGGATCTGTTTCAAATTTTCGACCATTCTTCCATATACCTGTTTATTGCCGGAACCTATACCCCTATATTATTGGTACTGCTCCGTAATGAAATTGGCTGGATCCTGTTTAGTACCGTTTGGGGGATAGCCATATTCGGGATTGTTTTTAAAATATTTTTTGTGAAGAAATTCCTGATTATATCCACACTGCTTTATATTGCAATGGGTTGGATGGTTGTTGTCGTATGGAATCCGCTCACAGCCACCATGCACAAAAATGGCGTCCTGTTATTGCTTGTTGGTGGTATCCTTTATTCCGTTGGCGCAATATTTTACGTATGGCGGAGTTTTCCATACCATCATGCAGTTTGGCATTTGTTCGTCATCGCTGGATCAGCTTTTCACTTTTTTTCAATATTTTATTACGTTATCTGAAAAAACGCGTGTTATCTTCGCCTAGATAGCACGTTTTTTGTGAAAAATGCACGAAAAGTAGAGCTGGCATCCCGTCCTTTTGTAAACGTTAACATCCCCTCTCATTCCATCTTATTCTTTAACAGCAAATAAGTCAAAGAATTTTCCTATCTGGTTAATCATAAAAAATCATACAAACTATCAACCTTTCCGTGCTATAATACCAGAGACGTTAAAATCCTGGTAAGTTAACTTGATACTGAACATATGATTATAAGAGGGAACTTCTCCCGATTCACTTAAACGTCAACATAAGGAAATTTTTTACGAAAGAAAGGCCTGACCTTGATGAATAGAAGATCGTTTTTAAAAAGATTGGCAGGTAGTATCCTGGCCATTTTCGGCATTGGCGGGGGGACATATTACTATGCGCGGGATATCGAACCAAAGATGCTTGATACCGATCGTGAAACAATTACATCACCTAAGATTCCGACCGCATTTGATAATTTTAAGATTGTCCAATTTTCCGATACCCACGTTGGTTTTCAATATACGCTTGATCAATTAGAGGATCTTATCATGCAAATAAATCGACAAAACCCTGACCTGATTGTGTTCACGGGTGACCTTGTCGATCGGCCGAATACGTATCAGTGGAATCAGCATTTGTCCAATATTTTAGGTTCATTATCAGCCCCAAGCGGGAAGTATTGGATATACGGAAACCACGACCATGGCGGCTACGGGACCAATATTGTGAATGATACGATGAAACAGGCTGGTTTTCAGTTATTGCAAAATCATCATGTTACACTTACTAAAGGAGACGATCAGATCGTACTTGCCGGTATCGATGATCTAATGCTGGGAAGACCTGATTTGACGGAAACATTAAATGGGGCAAATCATGATTTGTTTACTATCTTGCTTGCCCACGAACCGGATTTTGCCGATACAGCTGCAACACATCCAGTCGATATCCAACTCTCAGGCCATAGTCATGGTGGACAGGTAAGACTGCCGTTCATTGGAGATCTGTATACACCTGCTTATGCGGAAAAATATGTTCAGGGAAAATACACATTTAGTGATTTAACGCTATATGTAAGCAGAGGCCTTGGCACAACCCGTCTCCCCTATCGTTTCTTGTGCAAGCCGGAATATAATATTTATACATTAAAAAAGGCTTAAGGCACCTGTTTAATAACGTCTCACCAACCATGGTGGATAAGCAAGACTGGTAAAAACCACCTGTAACAGTTTATCCATAGTTTTTATGAAGAAAAAATGGTAAACTAAATGCAATTTTGATTACTGGAGGTACCGATATGACGAAAGGTTTAACAAGGATATTACCTCTTATTTTTATCCTGGTTCTCCTATCCGCATGTGGGGAAAAATATGAAGGTGATTTTTCCTATAAAGTGAACGACTTTTCCTTTACTGACCAGGATAATAATAAATTAAGCAAAAGTGATTTGGACGGAAAGTTTTGGGTTGCCGATTTTGTGTTTACAAATTGTGAAACTGTATGTCCGCCGATGACTGCAAATATGGCCAGATTACAGCAGCAATTGGATGATGCTGATTTGAATGATGTGCAATTGGTTTCCTTTAGTGTTGATCCAGACAACGATAAACCCGAGACATTAAAAAAGTATGCAAAAGAACGCGGGGCAATCAATTTTGATAATTGGCATTTACTTACCGGATATGATTTTGAAACGATCAAAAAAATTTCGATCAAATCGTTTAAATCCCCTGTTGATCAGATACCCGACTCCGATCAATATGCCCATACAACCCGCTTCTTCCTCGTTTCTCCTGAAGGAAATGCGATTAAGTCCTATGATGGAAGAAAACCAGGCGATATGAAAAAAATTGTTGAGGATATAAAAAGTATGCATTAAGCACGGATCTAAACTCCGTGCTTTTTTAAAAATCGCGAGTGCCTGCCTCCGATTAGTCGATACCCCTTGAAAATGGTCAGACTTTCCTGTACGATAAAGACAAGCTTATGAAAGGAGGGAAAAAAGAATGGTTGATCAATCAACCCCGTTATGTGATATTGCTAAAGCGCTTTATACCATCAATAGACATGCCAAAACGGCCCCCGAACCACAGCATTTGTATTATATTAAAAAGGAAGCCATCAAACGGCTCTTACAGGAAAAACAAGCCGTAAAAGTAGGCCTTCACTTTTCGAACCATCCGAAGTACAGCAGTCAACATTCAACATTATTGGTTAAAGTCGATGATTACTATTTTCATATACCCCCTGCAAAAGAAGACTTCCAACAGCTAAAACATCTTGGCGCACTCGATCAGGACTTTCGTAATCCACGAACAAAAATGTCACTTTCACATGCCAAAAAGATTATCTATCGCTATATTGACTGGAAGCCCAAAAACGTCACATCGGCCAACCGCAGGAAACGGTATTCTTCCTCTTACTATACCAAATCATCACTTGGACAAATGGAATGGCCCAATCGAAAAGCACACCGACATTTTTGATAAACAAAACAGATTATCTGGACAAGCAAGGATTATCTTACTCTGATGATGCTCCTTTCTACTGCGGGCAACATGGGAAAAACCATTTTCCTTAAAAAATGTTTGAATCTCTTATTTAAAAGGAATGGTTACATAAGGAGGCGTTATCATGCGAACTGAATTAAGGAATTTCCTATATGAGCTTGGAAATTACGCTGACAAAACGCACATTCTGAAGGATCATTATGAAAAATTAACCGATGAAGAAAAAACATTGGTTATGGACCTTGCTCCTGCAGATCAATTATCCCCGGAAACACAGGACAAACTTGCATTTGAATGGTTATCCGCAGTGCAGAAAAAATTAAGTGTACAAGAAAAAACACCTTAGACGAAAAGGAGGGAGTGTATGATTATCCGATCACACACTCCTTTTTTTGACCTTATTGCGAATAGCCCCACCGAGCCGGACTATAAATAAAATACAGCCAAAAACAGCCAGGCTTTGAAACCCTATTTTGAGTAAATTAGCAAAGACACCGTTCATTTGTTGGATGCTAAATAGCAGTATGCCAATCATTACAAGCAAACTGGCAATCAGGTAACTCAATACTTTGGTCGAATTGATGGCAACAAACCAATGGACAATTGGCTGGACAATATAATAGCTGACAAACATTCCGCACAATATAATAATAAAATACAATTGGTCTTCTGTTAGTCCAAGTGATAATAATTGGTTTAAATGAATCCATTTCATTCCAATCAACATAAACAGCTCCCCCCTATCCAAAAAACAATTCCGATAGCTTTTCTCAACAGTTTTGACGAATTGAAGTTGTAATATACCATATGTTATGTAAACATACAGACTATTTGTTATAGTTTAGAATGCATTGGTTTATTTGGGAGGAGCTGGTTTATCCGAACTCAAAACTAATTCATAAGGAGATCAAGGCCGTTTTTCCAATTAATCAATTATGAAAGTTTTTCCCATGTATTTTCCCTCATCCATATGAAAATACTAAGCAAAACATGATACCGGGGGGAATTCCGTGGAAGAGAAAAGGAAGTTGGATCTGTTATCCATTGCGTCGGTTCCATTAGTAATGACATTGGGAAACTCCATGTTAATTCCGTTATTGCCAGTAATGGAAGACAAGTTGAAGATTTCCTCACTGCAATCAAGTCTTATTATTACAGTTTATTCCGTTATTGCCATTATCCTGATCCCGATAACCGGCTATCTGTCTGATCGCTATGGTCGGAAAAAAGTAATCATTCCCAGCCTTATTCTTACTGCAATCGGTGGGCTCATAGCAGGACTTGCAGCCATGTTATTTGATCAATCCTACTACTGGATTTTACTTGGCCGGTTCATTCAGGGAATAGGGTCATCAGGGGCTTTTCCTGTTGTATTGCCATTGGTTGGCGATATGTTTAAGGATGATCAGCAAGTTAGTTCCAGTTTGGGACTCATCGAAACCTCGAATACGGTTGGTAAAGTTTTAAGTCCGATCCTTGGTGCCTTATTAGGGATGATTACCTGGTATGTACCACTGCTAGCCATTCCTGTATTCAGCGCCGTTTCATTAGTGCTTGTGTTCTTTTTATTAAAAGCACCGGATAAACAAGAGGAGCCGATGCCATTTGGTGAATTTCTCCAGAATGTTAAACGCATTTTATTGGAAAAAGGACGTTGGCTGTTTGCTGTTTTTGCCATTGGCTGTATTTTGATGTATGTATTGTTTGGCGTATTATTTTATTTATCTACCTTGCTGGAAGACGATTATCATATCACTGGCGTTATCAAAGGACTGATTCTTGCTGTTCCATTACTGGCGCTATCAATTGCTTCGTTTATTACTGGAAAGAAGATTGGTGAAAACAAACCATTGATGAAATGGCTATCGTTTTCTGGATGCTTATTATTATCTGTTTCTGTATTTGTCATTAGTTTCTCGGAACATGCAGATCTGCTAATTATTGGTTTGGTGTTTAGCGGCATCGGGATTGGACTTGCCCTCCCCTGTCTGGATGCCTTTATTACAAGTGGGATTGAAAAACAACAGCGGGGAACGATCAGCTCGATCTATAGCAGTATGCGCTTTATTGGTGTGGCAGTGGGCCCTCCGCTATTTGCCATGATCATCAAACTGTCCCACCAAGTACTTTTTCTTTCCACAGCAGGTATTTGCGTTGTCGCATCGATACTTGCTTTGCTATCCATTCGACCGGCAAACCAACAGCAAAAAGTAAAATAATTCAGGTTTAAGTAACAAAAAACAGGTGTGACGAAGAGGTCACACCTGTTTTTTTATTTTATACAGGAAAAAAAGGCTTTGTGTTGTTGTAGTAGTTAGAAACGACTACATCCAATAGTGAAGCACACACTTACTTCTTTTCCGGCATATATTATCATGCGTTTTTTTGTTTTGCCAAAACCAATTGCGCTTGTTTCTTTTCCAACCGTAGCTCAATTTGGTCCAATCTTTTTTCATCTTGTAATAGTTCTTGTTTGTTCTGACTGACTAGTTGTTCAAAATTCTGTGTTTTCGGTCTCATTTTTGTACACTCCTAACTTTTCGTTACTATCATTATAACATTTTCAGTTCGAAATTGTTTGAACTTTTTGTTACAATTTTAGTATTGCATACTCCGTCCTAATGGGTAAAAAATTTAATTCCCCCACATATTCATTACCGCCACGAAGTTCGTTTATTTGAATTTAAAAATCATAAGGAAATGGTTGCCTGAAGATGTTGTTGCATGGGTGAAGATTACATGAGGCTGTCATAAGTTTTATGATTTCATCTTACAACATAAATGGAAATACAAATTTGTTAAGGTTCTTTCTTGCAAGTAGAGAAATGATAGAAACAGGTACATAGTTATTCGGGAGCTCAATGTTTACGGCAGCTTTTTTCGTTAATACGTTACTTTCTCCCTTTGTTTCATTTTCTCATAAAGATTTAACAATTGATCTAATTCTTGACTGATCGTTATTGCTTCAATACTTGTAAGTCCTTTATGCATTGCTACCCTGGTCATTTCTTTTCGTAACAATTCAATATCTTTAAGTATTTTGTTCATATTATTCACTGGTAAGTGCCTCCTTCGTGGATTTGACCAACCATTCCACTTTAGCATAGTAATACAAATATTGACAAGTTTTTAGCAAATTATAATTATATCAAAGTCATTTGTCAAAAAATACGTGCTTCATGTATGATTTATTGCAGTATCCGGGCAGATTTTGACGATGTTTCGAGTCCTGCTTGTCCCAGATTAAGATACTTGGCCTTATTTCTCGTTACGTGGGTAATGTTTATGTTAACATATAAATGTGTGTTCAAAAAGCGGAAAAAAAGACCAACGAGTGATGTGCAACAAAGAAAGGATGTTTCCATTGAAAGAACCAAAAAAGAAAAAGGAATGGGCTGAATGGGTAAAAGCCATTTTTATTGCTATTATACTTGCTTTTTTACTACGAACCTTTGTCTTTGCTACTTCTATTGTAGAAGGTGAAAGCATGGTTCCCACACTGGAGGATGGCGAGCGCGTTATTTTCAGTAAAATTGGTTACCTTTTCGGCGAACCTGAACGTGGAGATATCGTCATTATAAAACGTCCTAATAAAAATTATGTCAAAAGAATTATTGCACTTCCTGATGAAACAATAGAGATGCGTGAACACCAGTTATATATTAATGGAAAAAAATTAAACAAAACATTTGTAAGTCAGGATGCCATTAATCATACTGGCAACTTCGGACCCATTAAAGTCCCGGACAACAGTTATTTCGTAATGGGTGACAATCGCGCTATAAGTATGGACAGTAGAAATGGATTGGGATTCATCAAAAGGGATACGATTATAGGCAAATCGGAATTTGTCATTTATCCATTTGATGAATGGAAAAAAACGAGGTAACCTTACCAAACGACATGGTGAAGATGCATAACCAATAGTTCACTTGAAAAGGATGATCAGAACTTGATGAGATCATCCTTTTTTTGCAATTCTGTTTAAGAAGATGTTCAAGTGCTCTTTTTAGAAAAGGAACTCCTTGCACTACTCATTGTCAAAAAGGCAGTAGCCGATATTAAGTAGCACAATTAAAAAACAGATTATCCCAAATATTGTCTCCCACATACAACGTACCCCCTCTATGTATTTAATCCCTGGACCTATTCGTAATGGTTGTTCTAATGAACCTGTCTTCCATATTAGAATACCAATTTTTCCATAAGAAATAAAGTGAAACTTCAGTGGACTGACCTTTCTCCCGCCTTCATGCTGCTGCCTCCCATGTGAGAGTTGCGATTAGCCTTTGCATATTTCTTTTTTGATTTGCGGTTGGCACTTTATTACCTTCCCTCGTTTTCCCTTAAATTATGAGCGCAGGGACTTACTACCGGTTAAAACGGTTTGAAAACAATTTCTCTATTGCGTTTTTAAGATCTAATGAAAACGTCTATACACTTTTTCCGGGGACACATATAGTATAACTGTAAAGATTCAGGAGGTGAATTACCATGTTTGGATATGGTGGCGGCTGCGGCTGTGGCTGTGGTGGTTACGGCTACGGTGGTGGTGCCGGTTATGGCGGTGGCTGTGGTTTTGCGCTAATTGTAGTTCTGTTCATCCTTCTAATTATTGTAGGAACTGCCTTCTACTGCTAGTTAAACAATTTCGCTTGTGCTGATGTTTTTAGCACAAGCATTTTGTTATTAGGGGAAGCTGAATTCATTCACTTCCCCTCCATTCTTCATACAACGATCAGAAACCGCTTGTAATTGGCGCAAAAAACGCCTACACGCATTTAATCCCACGTATACACACGAAGCAAAACAGTATTTACGAAGACCTATGATCATACCTCAATTTCTTTTCGCCTGCTTGATGACGGAATCTTAAGCTCTTCCCGATATTTCGCCACGGTTCTGCGGGAAATGGTAATTCCTTTTTTCGTTTTAAAATAATCGGCAATTTTTTGATCGGAATATGGCTTTTGCTTATTTTCTTTTCCAACCAAATCTTTTAGTAACAGTTTTACAGTTGCCTGTGAGGCGGAATCACCGTTATCAGCCGTAAGCCCGGAAGCAAATAAACGGCGAACATCATACGCCCCTTGAGGTGTCTGAATGACCTTATTCATCGTCGCACGCGAAACAGTTGATTCGTGCATGTCAATTTCCTCGGCAACATCTTTCAATGTCAACGGTTTTAATGCAGAAAATCCATGAAGCAAAAAATCATGCTGCCGTCTGATAATCACATCAACAATTTTTAAGATTGTTGAGCGGCGTTGTTCCAGACTGTTCACCAGCCATTGATAGCTTTTATACTTATTTTGCATATAACTTGCAGCTTCATTTTTGCTTGTCAGAAATTCGGCATATTGTGGATTCAAGCGAATATGTGGCAAATAACCATCATTTAAATAAACCGAAAATCCATCACCTTTTTGTTCAACCACAATATCCGGATGCAAATAATCCGCCTGGGAATTATTAATCCGTGCACATGGTTTTGGATCAAATTGTTGAATAATATCGCTCATTTGCTTCACATCTGCCAAAGAGATATTTAAATACTTGGCGATATCCTGCCATTTTTTGTTTGCCAAGTCATCCAAATACTCGGAAATCAGGCATTCCAAAACGGGCTGATCAGGATAATAATATCTGGCCTGCAAAAGTAGACATTCTTGTAAGTTTCTTGCACCAACACCAATTGGTTCCAACTGTTGCAGCAATTCTACGCCTTTATCGATAACGGTTTCACTTACAGAAATATCTTCTGCAATCTCCGCTGTATTTAAAGGCAAGTAACCATTCTCATCCAAATTTAATATCAGATAATGCAACAGGTCGCGTTCAGACTCTGTCACATCAAGCCATTGTACTTGCTCAAGCAATTGTTCACGCATGCCTTGTTCTTGTTCCGGAATAAAATCAAATGGGTTATGATCGTTATTATTGTTTACGCTGCGATACGATTTTTCAGGATATGGGTTGTCCGGAACTTTTTCCTCCAATTCAATTAAAGGGTTTTCCATCTGCTGATCCTGGATGAACTGATACAACTCATACGTGGAATATTGCAAAAGCTGTATTGCTTGCCGTAATTCAGTTGTCATCACAAGATTCAACGATTGTTTTTGTTGAAGAACAAGCTCCATCCTACTTCACTTCCTTTGTTATAGCTTTCCTCAAATCTGAATCCGCTTACATAACCATTATATTATGTTTGAACGAAATTATCGCCAATAAAATGAATTGCTTTATTATCTTCATTTTAACATATTTTAATGTAATTGTGACAAAATTATTTATGGAAACAAAATAGCAGTCTTCTATACGAATAGACAGACCGCTATTTTTATAGGACTGCAAACAAAACGAGATTGATTATTTAATTGATTCTACGGAAGACAAAGTAGTCTCGCTAGTTTCTTTATTTATTTGATGACGGAACCAAGGTCCTTTTCCCATAAACAAAAGCGGGATATATATCATTCCTGCAGTTGCGGCAACCCACATCCAAGCGCTCCAACCATATCCAGCTACGATAATTGGTGCCAGTAATGTTACAGTAAAACCAACAACTCTTACCGCAAACCCCCATAGCCCCCACGCAGAAGCTTGTAAAGATGCTTTGATGTCTTCAGCATTTTCTGAGAACAAAGCCATCCAAGGTCCATAAGCGATTCCTATAAGTCCTCCTAAAAGAGAGGTATAAATCATTAACTGTCCTTCTGGAATTGATGATCCAAAAAGCGTCGCAAAGTATACCATATAAACAACCGCTGCAATAGCCCCCACTAAAGATACAATTTTACGGAGCATTAGCCGATCGGAAATCCAACCAGCGATTAGTAATGTAAACAGGTTAAAAAGCCAAAAATACTTTGCAACGGCTGCTGCCTGTGAATTACTTAGATCAAAACCTTGTTCTAACATGGTGGCACCATAGGCTTGAATGGTTAGATATGTTGTCAAAAACAGGGAAATTCCAATACCTAATGCTAAAATATGTGGAACCGACAGCATTCCTCCCTTTTTCTGTTCTTCTGGTTCCTTTTTTTCCTTGATCTTTTTATTTATTTCCTTTGCATCTTCATTCCCCGTAATGATCTGCTCACGTAATTGCGGTGACAAATCTGAGATAAAAAACATAATAAAAATTGCCGAGGCAAGAGCAATCGACCCTTGAATGTAAAATTGGGATTCCCATGTACCAAAAATAGGAAGTGTCCAACCCGCTAATCCATTGGCAAAAAAATTGGAACCAACAGGACCAAATGTCCATAATGCATAAGCCACAGCACGCCCCATCCGTGGTGAAAAATCGCGAACCAACCCTGCCGTTGTACTAATTGATGCACCTTCTACAACGCCTAAAATAATTCGAACTAAAAGCAGCCCCAAAACCGACTGAACGAATACCATACTAAAGACAACTATTCCCGTCAAAATCAAACTCGGCACAAGGAATCTGACTCGGCCGTATCGATCAGCTAATGGTCCAAATATTAAGGCAGATGCACCGGCAAATACTACAGAAACTGCTGCAATCAATCCATAGGTTGTCAGACTCATATCAAGATCTTCCATAAGCATCGGGATGACTGGGGAAATTTGCGCCTCATACGCCGCAATAAAATTGGCGAGAATCACGATAAACAAAAACCAAGCTCTCTTTTTTCCTATGGGGTAAGTGGTAAGCTCACGTTCATAAAATAATTTTCTAGCCATTGGTTTACCTCACTTTGTTCTATTTTTTTACTAACTAATGCCTTTTTGTCAGTAAATCTCTAAATAGATATATCCATTCTCTCATAAGACATAGACACTATCTCTTCAGCTATTCAAATTCGCCACTGTCTATGAGTGATTGATACCCCTGCCTTCTCACAAATTGGTAAAGACTGAAATAACCATTTATGCTACTAGATTAATTTGATGTTTTTGTTCATCATCTATTATCTAAAACTCCTAAAAAAGCTAACTGATTTATGTTTAGAACACTTGCTATTGAACAAGACTATATCTGTACACACCCTTTTCCTTCCCAGCTATAATTTCTTTACGTTCCAGTAAAAGGTCAAGTACACTTAATTTCAAAAACAAATGTAATCACTGCTTTTTTATATCGATTAGGGTACATTTTTTTAATAATATCCAATCCACTAAACTGGAAATTTATAATCTTGATACATGTCTTTCAAACGCATTTTTAATATTTTTCCAACACCATTTCTTGGAAGTTCATTTACAAAAACTACTTGTCGGGGCGTCTTGTATTTGGCAAGGTGTATTTGACAATAATCAATCAATTCTTGCTCCGTTACTTCCACCCCGTCTTTTTTAACAACGCACGCAAGTATTTCCTCTCCCATTCGTTCAGATGGTACCCCAATGACTGCTGCTTCTGATACAGCCTCATGTTTTGTCAATAATTCTTCCAAATCACGTGGATAAATATTAAATCCCCCACGTATAATCAAATCTTTCTTTCGGTCAACAATAAATAAATAACCATCTTCATCGATCTTGGCCAAATCACCAGTATGCAGCCATCCACCTTTAAGCGCTGCTCTTGTTGCTTCCTCATTTCGGAAATAACCTGGAGTAACATTATCCCCTTGAACTAATAGTTCTCCAACTTCTCCAGGAGATAGTTCATTACCTTTCTCATCTACAATTTTAATTTTTACACCAGGTATTGGTAACCCTACTGAACCTTCCTTAATTGGCATATCTTTACGCTGACCCGCAACCCCTGGTGATGCTTCTGACAATCCATATGCATCATGTACTTCCGCATTAAATTGTTCAAGGAATTTTTTTCTCAGACTAATTGGTAATGCCGCAGATCCAGATCCGACCGTTTCCAAAGAGGACAAATCATATTTATCGGCATTTGGATTGTATACCATCGAATGAACCATAGCTGGAACCGCAGCAAAGGAGCTCACTTTAAATCGTTCAATAGCTTTAAATACTTCTTCAGCATCAAATTTAGAAAAGATGACGACTGAATTCCCTTGTATAAATAAACCATTCATTACTCCAAACCCGTAAATATGTGCCAAGGGTAAGACACCTAAAGTAGTGCCCCGTTTATCATTATCTCTCAGAGCAGCACTATTCGAAGCGCTTGCATATAAGTTCTTATGTGTAAGCATTACTCCTTTTGGCTTTCCAGTAGTTCCTGAAGTATACAGTATCACTGCTACATCACTTTCTGTTAAATCTGTCCGCCTCTCCTTATTTATATCTACATTTTTGAGTGCTTTTTGCCATTCAATAATTTCTACATCGTTCTCCTTCCCCAAATCTTCCGCGTGTGGAGCGTCAATACAAATAATTTTTGGTTTCTCCATTAAACTTAACCCATCCGTAGCCTTTACCATTTTACTTAGAAGAAATGAAGAAGTAACAATGGCCTTCGCTTCCGAGTCTTCCAAAATATAATTAATTTCCTTTTCATGAAGGCGATGCATTGCAGGAACAACTATAGCTCCTGAGCGTAAAATTCCTTGATACGAAAAAATAACCTCTGGACAGTTCGGCATACAAACCAATACCCGTTCACCTGCCCCTATTCCGAGTGAATCTATTAGACAGGAAACCTTTCTTGCCATATTCTCAGTCTCAACGTTTGTGTAAGACTTCTCCCCATAATGGAGAAGAGAATACTCACCAAATGATTTAATATTTTTTTCTAATAACTCTGTAAGAAGCATCTTGACCCTCCAATAAGTTTCCAATATTTTAATTCATTGATTGTAAACGTTTACAATATATGATTATTAAAATACTTTTAAAATAGTACTAACTGCTTCCAGAAATTTTTCTCTTATTTTCGGCAAATGAATTTGTCTTTCTTTCCGTAATAACCAGCATGATAATTAAAGTCAAACATGATGAATCCCGAGTAAAATGAACACTTTTTTACATTTCATCTACTTCACTTCCAAGTAAGTATTTAAGGAGGCTGGGACATAACTAGCCAAAAATAGTAAATAAAAAGGTTCCAAGCAAATCAAAAGTTTGCTTGGAACCTTTTTTATTGGCCTTCAGAAAGCCGAACGCTGGTTCTACATCGATTTTACGTTTTCCGTAAATTTCACCAGTTTTCTCGTCTGAAAGCTTCGCACGTACATATTCTTTTTGGGATTCCCACTTTTCATTCATGTAGACTTTTCGGTTGTTTCCTTCTTTTGCTTTCGTGCATAAATTGCGGAGTGGACAGCCCGAACAGTCCTCACATTCGTACACTTTAAATTCACGGGTGAATCCGTACCTGTCTGTTCGTTTGGAATGATGACTAAACCGTACTTTCCGTCCATTTGGGCACAGAAAAGTATCTTCCTCCTCATTATATTCCCAATTATCTACATGAAAAGCGTTGTCCTTATGCTTCTTTTTCTTCTCCTTTCGATATTGATTGTATGTAATAAGTGGCGTTCGATTTCGATTCTCGATGATATCTTCATAATTCTGTTCACTGCCATATCCGGCATCCGCGACAATGTGTTCCGGCAGTTCGAAAAAGTTTTCTTCAATCGAGTCGAGAAAAGGAATTAAAGTGCGTGTATCCGTCGGGTTTGGGAAAACATCGTAAGCGAGCGCGTATTGACCTTCCGTTGCAATCTGGACATTGTAACCAGCTTTCAATTGACCGTTCTTCATATAGTCGTCCTTCATGCGCATAAACGTCGCATCCGGATCTGTCTTTGAATAACTGTTACGGTCCCCGAATTTCTCCATATCGTTTTGGTACTTTTGCTTACGAGTGATGAAATCCATAAATTGCTTCCGGGCTTGTTTTGGAAATTTACGTTCGGAACGGATTTTCTTTCGTTCGCTACCAACCTCACAAGCTTCGATTTTTTTATCGTATTCCTCAACCTTATCATCTAACTTTTCGACTACTTCTTCCATTTCTTTGACGGAAAGTTCCTCTTCATTTTCTCGCTCTATTGCCGGGATGATCTCCTTCTCCAACAGCTCATCATACAGTTGATTGGACTTTTCGATTAGCTTATCACTATATTTTTCAACGGATTTCCGCCACACAAAGGTGAACTTATTGGCGTTCGCTTCAATTTTTGTACCATCAATAAAAATGGCTTCCTCTTCAATCACTTCCTTTTCCACGAGCTGATTTCGGAACTGGACAAAGCATTCACGCAATAACTTTTCGCTGTGTGGATTAGAACGGAATCGATTGATCGTGCGATAGCTGGGTTCATGTCCTTGAGCCAACCACATCATACGGATACTATCCTGTAATAAAGCTTCTATTTTACGACCAGAAAACACGGATTGCGTATACCCACACAAAATGATTTTCAACATCATACGAGGATGGTAGGCAGGACGCCCAGTTTGTCGTAAGAAATCCTCGAAAGCTTCTTCCGGAATACTCTCGACAAGATCATTGATCGCAAAAGCAATATCATTCTCTTTCAATTTAATTTCTAAATCTAGCGGCAAAACTACCTGATTCATGGTATAATGTTTAAACATAAGGACACCTCCATAAATTATTGTGTAGTTACTTTAATTTTATCAAAAGGTGTCCTTTTTGTTTACTAAAATAATGTCAAAAAAGGCGTGGGGCCTACACTTTTTTTAGTGTAAGCTCCTACGCCTTAATTTTTATTTACTGGAGTTTTGTCCCAGCCTCAATTTTATCCAACTTTGAAATTACGGTGTCAGACTAGTTGAAAATATGGAAGAGTGAAGTCATCGTCTATTTGTTCGAATAGCACTGTCACCTCTTTATCCACTTCGATTTGCTCTCTATCTCCTATAATACGAGTCATCATCCTTACGCCCTCATCGAGTTCAACAATACCAACAACAAATGGAACTTCTTCCTTATATGGACCAAATGCTTGGTGTACTACTGTATAGCTGTATATTTTCCCATTTCCAGTGACCTTCCTCCACTGAATTTCCTCTGAAAAACAATACGGACAAATGGAGCGCGGGTAGAAAATATTCTCCCCACATGAACCACATTGTTGTATTAATAATTCCTTGTTGTTAAGACCTTCCCAAAATGGCCGGGATTCTTCATCAGTTACTGGCTTGGAGATCTTTTGACTCATTCTTTAATCCCTCCCTAAAATAACAGTTGAAGTAGAGGATAAGACTCCTCCAGTACCGTGGACTAAGGCAATTTCTGCATTATCTACTTGACGCGCCTCGCATTCGTCTCTTAGTTGGCGTACTGCTTCAATGAGGAGAAATATTCCATACATACCAGGATGACCGTACGACAATCCACCACCATTTGTATTCATAGGGAAGTCCCCGCTGGGTGCAGTTCGCTGACCGCTTACAAAAGCTCCGCCTTCTCCAGGTTCACAAAAACCTAGAGATTCCAAAGTAAGAAGGACTGTTATTGTAAAGGAATCGTAAATTTCCGCTACATCAATCTCTGTACGTGAAACGCCAGCCATTTCAAACGCCCTTTGTCCTGATTCACGAGCGCTAGTAACCGTTAAATCAGGCATATTAACAATCGTATTATGGGAATTAGCTTCCCCGTGTCCCAAAATCCAAACAGGTCTTTTCTTCGTTCGCGCAACAACTTCTTTTGACGCGACTATGACAGCGCCGCCTCCATCAGTAACCAAACAGCAGTCTAGTAGATGAAGAGGTTCTGCAATATATCGTGAATGAAGTACATCCGAAATTTCTATCGGCTCTCTTTTATAGGCCTTCTCATTCATCGATGCCCATTTTCTCGTTGCAACAGAAACTTCTGCCAACTGTTCAGACGTTGTTCCATATTGGTGCATATGTCTTGTTGCTGCCAAGGCATATGCGCCAACAGGTGTCGGCAACCCATATGGAAGTTCATACTGTGCTGTCAAAGGTGCACGAAATGTTGAATTCATGGGATTTGTACGATTGGTACTTCCATAAGTAATTAATGCTACTTCGAATAATCCCGCCTCAATTCCCGCCACCGCATGCCCTACGTGTGCTTCGAATGAAGAGCCACCTATGTTTGTTGAATCCGTATATTTGGTATCAATGCCTAAGTACTCTGCCAGCATCAGACTAGGTGCCCAGGCCCAATTACCAGCCGTAAATAATGCATCAACATCGTCTTTTGTTAGACCGGCATCGGCTAAAGCAACTTTTGCCGCTTGTGCTTGCAGCTGCAACACATTTTTATTGGGCGTTTTACCCAAGTCTGATTCTGCAACACCAACGATTGCAGCAGTTCTATCAGATTTCATTCATATCCACCTTTCCAAAAACACACTGTATTTTTGACTATTTAAAGTATTATGAGACAAGTAACGAAATCAAATAAATCGTTTTTCTTAAAGGCGGCATGGACTTATAATAATTCCCCTACTTTTACATATCCTTTTAATAAATTTCTCGCAATGGTACGGCGTTGAATTTCATCCGTACCTTCAAAAATCCTAGTTAAACGTAATTCACGATACCATCTTTCAATTGGTAACTCTTTCGTATAACCCATTCCACCATGAATTTGCAGTACACGATCGACCACTTGATTGGCCATAATTGCTCCATTTAATTTTGCCATAGACGACTGATGACGAGCGTCAAGTCCTTTTTCGGCCATCCATGCTGCACGTAACACAATCCACTTTGCAGCTTCAATTTCCACGGCAGAATCTGCTATCATCCATTGAATGGCTTGCCTTTCTGCAATAGGTTTTCTAAATGTTTCACGCGTTTGAGAATAGTCAATGGCCATTTGCAGTAGTCTTTCAGCAGTACCCACTGCACGAGCCGGAATCATAATTCTACCATTTCCAATCCATTTCATCCCAGCTTAAACCCTTCACCTACTTCACCCAATATGTTTTTTTCAGGCACACGTACATTTTCAAAGATTAATGTCGCTGGTCCCCATTCACCCATTGTGTGAATATATTCAGAGCGCCAACCCATATCACGATCAACCAAGAAACAAGTTACCCCGCCATTTGCTCCTTTTTCTTTATCCGTTACCGCAAAAACCATGACAAAATCTGCTTCATTTCCCCCAGTAATGAATACCTTCTCTCCATTTAATATCCAGTGATCTCCATCTTTTACTGCAGGCATTTTAATACTTTTAGCATCAGAACCCGCTCCTGGTTCAGTTATCGCAAAACAGGATTTTTTTTCACCATTAATAACGGGGTACAAATATTTTTCTTTTTGTTCCTCATTACAATCGTAAAGAATGTTATCGGCGGAACCACCAAAACTGAACGGTACAAATGTACGTCCCATCTCCATAGCAATTAATGCAGACATCATTGCTCCAAGATTTGCTCCACCATACTCTTCTGGTGTATTGATTCCCCAGAAACCAATTTCTTTTGCCTTTTCCTGTAATTCTTTTACTTTTTCTTTTGTAATGCCTGGTTTTCCTTCTCTTTCATTCTTTAACACTTCTTGTTCCAACGGTTTTAATTCCTTATTAACAAAATCTCTTACTGTTTTTTGCACCATTCTTTGCTCATCTGTTAAAGTAAAGTCCATTCTATTCATCTCCTTGGTTAGATATAAATATTGGAGAACAACCTTTGACTGATAAATAAAAAGGTTAAATGTTTGGAAAGCTTTTATTATTCACATCAAACTACTGACTGTTTAGTATTAGTTGGATACTAACTAGTTGGTATCCAAATTTTAAAAATATTATATCATCTCTCAAATCAAAATGAAAGCGCTTTTAATGAATTTAATAAATTTTTTTATGCTTGACCTCTTCCTCAAAAAATTGCAGATTTTGAAATGAGCAAGCATTAAATAGGGGCGGCCGAGACATAACTAGCCCAAAATAACTTAAAAATGGTTCCGATCATCGGTTTTTGATGATCGGAACCATTTTCATTGAACGATTTTCCTTATCTATTGTTTGATTTGTGTTTATGGCGGTGTACTTCCTCAAGTTTACCGCAATAAATGCAAATCCTAATTCATTTTCTACTTTCTCTTTGCCCCCTCACGGACAGACCAGGTTTTGTCCCGGCCCCGGTATTTTTCTTGCTTTGGATTTACTTAAACGCTTATTACTTTTGTATATTTTATACGTACGCATTTTGTATCCGTTCTATTGCTTTTATTCACTAGTTAATTTCACATAGGGTCTTTTTACTTCACTCTTACCAAGACACTTTTAATTTCAGTATAATTTGCCAGACCATATTCTCCGCCCATTTCTCTACCAATACCCGATTTTTTATAGCCACCAAAAGGCATTGTTTCAAGCTCTAAGCCAAAATCATTTACCCAAACCGTACCTGCTTGCAATTTGCCAGCAATATAGTGACCTGTTCGAATATTTTCGGTCCATACACTAGCTGCTAAACCATAATCACTATCATTAGCCCGCTTGATGACCTCTTCTACGTCATCAAAGACGAACACAGCCATCACTGGTCCAAAAATCTCCTCCCTAGCAATCGTCATATCATCTTCCACATCGGCGAAGATCGTAGGCTCAACGAAATAACCTTTATCAAAAGCTTTCTTTCCGCCTGTAACCAAACGTGCTCCTTCCACTTTCCCTTTTTCAATATAATCAAGTACCCTTTTCTGCTGTTTTTCGGAAATAAGCGGTCCCATATCTGTTTCTGGATCCAGACCCGATCCTAGCTTCATAGCCTTAGCACGTTCCGCTAATGCTTCGACAACATGATCATAATGACTGCGGTGAACAAATACACGTGTCGTTGCACTACAGTTTTGACCATGATTATACATGGTCCCATTAAAAGAACCTTCAATCGCTTCCTTGAGATTTGCATCTTCTAATATGATACTGGGTGACTTTCCGCCAAGTTCCAACGTCACTCCTTTCATATCATCGGCTGCTTTTTTCATCACATTCTTCCCGGTAGCTGTTGATCCGGTGAAAGCCACTTTCGCAATATCTTTATGCGTGATAAGTGCTTCGCCTGCTACATCGCCAAACCCTGGTACAACATTGACAACACCATCCGGAAAACCCGCTTCTTTAAATAATTTTGCTGCATAAAGCAGAGATAACGGTGTATTTTCAGCTGGTTTAATAACAATGGTACATCCAACCGCCAAAGCAGACCCAAGTTTCCATCCAGCCATTGCAAGCGGATAATTCCACGGAATGACCTGGCCAACCACACCAACTGGTTCATGCACGATATAGTTCAAATAATCAGGAGATACGTTTACCGTTTTTCCCGTAATTTTCGTCGCCCATCCCGCATAATAGCGAAAATGCTCCACCGTTCCATCTACATCATCTTCCAATGCCATTTTATAAGGCTTACCGTTATCTAAGGCTTCAAGCTGTGCAAGTTCTTCTCTATGTTCTTCAAGTAAATCGGCAAACTTATAAATAAGGCGCGAGCGTTCAGCTGCTTCCATCTTTGTCCATTCTCCATAATCAAATGCCTCTTTCGCTGCACCAACAGCAGCGTCAATATCTTCTGCTTTTGCCTCACTCACCTTTGCAATGGACTCTTCCGTTGCCGGGTTGATCACATCAAATGTCTGCCCGCTGATGGACGGTACATAAGATCCGTTAATATAAAGTCCCTTTTCACCTTGTAAAAAATCTTTTACTTTTGACTTTAAAACGATTTCTTTTGTAGCCAAGGAAAAAACCTCCTCATTTCATTCATCACCAATTGTTTCTGCATCCAAGAATATTTTGGTTGCTTTGCCAGACTAATAGTTTCGCACGATAGTGAATGTTTGCATCATGATTGCTGAACTGATATTAAGTTGTTTAAGACGCTTTTTAATTTTGCTTCTTCTTCCGTCGATAAAGGAAGTCTTGGTTTACGTGACGGCCCACCGGCAAAACCTTGCAGTTCCATGGCTCGCTTTACGATTTGTACCGGCTTTCCTTCCCCCTCAAGTAAGTTGCATAACGGGAGCAAATCATCATATAATGCCCAGGCTCGATCCATGTTTTTCTCTTTCACACTATTATACAAATCAGCTGCCAAGCGTGGTACTATATTTGCTGCAACAGAAATCCAGCCAGTTGCCCCAACTAAAAACGACTCTAATGCTAAATTGTCTGCACCACAAAATGTTTTAAGAAATCCTTTTCCCTGTCTCGTAATATCCCGAACTTTACTGATATCACCACTGGATTCTTTAATGTGTGTGATATTATCAACCTTTCGTGCCACATTTAATACTGTTTCTGTCCCAATATTAATCCCGGACGTAAACGGGTTATTGTAAAGCATAACAGGAAGCGTGACAGCATCAGCAACCGCTTTAAAATGTTCATAAATCTCTTCATCTTTTGGATGGGCATAATACGAATTAATTAATAAAGCAGCATCCGCACCGACAGCTTCCGCCTGCTTGGTATATTCAATGGCAGCCGTTGTTGTTTCAGCGGCCGTTCCTACAATAACTGGAATGTCACCATTTACCTGTTCGACAGCTATTTCAGCTATCTTATAGCGTTCTTCCTTGGTCAGACTAACAAACTCCCCTGTACTCCCGTTTACTGCAATCCCCGAAACACCTTCATTTACGAAATGGTCAATGTTTTTCTTTAGGCCCTCGTAATCTACTTCAAAATCATCCGTCATCGGTGTAATTAATACGGGAAATGTTCCTTCTAACTGTTTCATGATCAAATTCCTCCTTAAGATTGTGATACTCATTTTAAATAAAACATAGCCTCATTACTTTAATAGAAATCCGTTTTTCAATGGATCATCCCTGTCATAAATAAAGTGATGCATCCCTGTCGTGAATCCTTGTGCTTGTATAGAAAACCGTTTATTCGTTTTGTCGACCAGATTTGCAACCAATACACTATCAAAAATGCTTTTATTTATCAGCTTAGTATGCTCCCCTCCAGCCTCAAGTTGTGCAGTAAAGATAGCAAACGTACTATCAATACCAGGAGAACGAACAATATTTCCGTCGGGGTCAAAGATAATCGAACGTACCTCGTTTGAGGCGGTGTCGCTTGATTGAGCTAGAATAATGCCTGATAGATCGGGATAGGTATTACCGTATTGCTGTGCAGCCTTTTTCCCCCATTTCATAATGGCTGATAAATATTCGAGTTGAATACTTGGGATTTCATCCGGTAATGCTTTTATCAAATAACGTCTGGATTCATCCACTTCCACAACACGATAGTCCGATTGATTTTCTAGCAAATGGGTGCTGCTTTCCAACGAAATGGCGTCGACTTGCTCATTCGTACATGCGGCTAGAACAGTATATATCCCGTTAACTGTTTCAATCCGATAGCAATCGTTTTCCGTTCGCGCTAAATTACCTGTCTCAATAAGGGCTGTCACCGTTGCTATTAAAGCACTATAGGAAAACACTTTTTTGCGACTATGGGCAAAAAACAGTAACCCGACATCGGCAACACTTGATGGTAAAGTGATACAACCGCGCATTCCTTGATGTCCTCGTGGCTCATTTAATAGAAAATCACATTCATCTTGATACACCGTACGCAAATAATCATGATTTGCCATGATATCTTCTTTGTCCAGTGTGATCGATGAATGGACGACAATCCGGAATGCTTCCCCTGCAACATGGGCATCAATGGTAGAAAACATCGTTGAAAAATTCATTTATACCCCCTCCTTCTCATGCATTTCCATCGGAGGTATCAACAAGAATCCTTCTTTTAGTGGATCTGTCTCATCGTAGAAAAAACGATGCATACCCATGATCCAGGCTGACCCGGTAACCTCGGGGATTACGGCGTCGCATTCCTTAACGGTTGCTAATTCTAGTATTCTAGCTTTAAAGAATGAACCGACAATACTTTCATATACAAATAACTCATCAATCTTAATTTCGCCTTTTGCAAACATAGTTGCTAATTTTGCAGAAGTTCCTGTCCCACATGGGGAACGATCAATACCTCCGGGGGGAACGACAACCGTATTTTTCAAATCTGCATCGGGATGAACCGGATCGGTATAAAATTCTATATGTGTCAGTCCACTGATAAATGGATACTCGGGATGGACAACCTCCACTGTTTCATTTATTTTATTCCGAATCGTAATCGCTTTATCAATGATGTCTGATGCGTTTTCTTTCGTTAATTCCAAACCGAGTTTTCTGGCATCAATAATCCCGTAAAAATTACCACCATAGGCGATGTCACATGTTATTCGGCCTATTGTTTCAACTTCAATGTCAATCGATTTTAATAGAAAGGCTGGGACATTATTAAATGTTACCTCCTCCGCTTTACCATTGGTTACTTTAATCGTGGTCGCCACTAAACCAGCTGGCGTATCCAGGTTGACATGGGTATATGGTTCAGTTGATTCAATTAATCCCGCTTCGACAAGTGCGGTACAGACTCCGATCGTATCGTGTCCACACATTGGCAAATACCCACCCGTTTCAATGTAAATAACACCAACATCAGCATCCGGATGACAAGGGTCAACAAGTAATGCACCCGACATGACATCATGGCCCCTTGGCTCATTCATCAAAAATTTACGAATCCAATCATAGTTTTCTTTCATGTATAACATTTTCTCCGACATGGTATTCCCTTTTAATGGTGGTAAGCCACTAATAACCGTTCTGGTAGGATTACCGCCTGTATGGGTATCTATCGTTGAAAACAGACGCTGAAAATTCATTTAGTTTGTCACCCTTTCTTTAAAGCGATCATAACGGAGTGGCTCAATTGGAATACATGTATCCTGTTCTGCAAGCATTTCCTGCATCACCTTGCCAGTAACTGCGGCAAGGCTTATGCCATCCCCCTCATGACCGGCCGCAACATAAAATCCTGGCACCTCATCAACATGGGAAATGATTGGCAAATGATCTTCTGTCCACGGTCTGAGTCCTGCATAGGTGCGAATTACAGCCATATCGGCCATTTTCGGGTAGAATCGGACTGCCCGTTTGGCGATCAGTTGTGTGACCTTTTGACTTACTTTGGTATCAAACCCATTGAATTCTCTACTTGAACCAATTAAAAAATTTTGACTTTCGGTTGGTTCAAAGACTAACGCAACGCCGTATTTTTCGGTTAACGCATCCACCTGTCTCACCCCGCCAAACTTGGAAATCAAGTAACCAAACTCCATGACCTTTCTCAAACCAACAGGCATCTGTCTGGATGCAACCATTAACTGCCCTTTTCTGGGTTTGATGGGAATCTGAATATCTACCATTTCACCGATTACCGGGGCCCAAACACCACCAGCGTTTACAACCTTATTAGCCGTAAAGTTTTGCTGATTAGTTTCAATCATGAATTCACCCGAGGCTTGTTTCGTAATGTTTTTCACTTCTGTATTGGTATGTATTTTTGCACCAAATTTCTTCGCACAATCAAACAGAGAAAACGTTAACATATATGGATTGACGGTTGAATCTGTTTTACACTCCAATCCACCATACAGGTCATCAGCAAAATATTTCGATTCATTTCGTAAATCCTCCCGATCCAGCATTCGGAAATCGAGGCCAGCTTCTTGCTGCTGATTTACCCACTTTTCCGCTGCTTCCATTTCCGCATCATTTTCACATACTAAAATACTGCCGGGATTGCGATATTCAAATGGAACATCAAGTTCTTTACTTAACGTATGTACCAGCTGTTGACTCTTTAAGGACATCTGGCTGTCAAAGCCAGGGTCCTTATCAATAGCCAGGATATTACCATCACATCTGGATGATGTGCCACTAGCCAACTCTCGCTTTTCGAGAACCGTTATATCTAAACCGGCTTTTGCACCGTAATAGGATATCGCCGCTCCCATGATCCCGCCGCCAATGACGATAATGTCTCGATGAAGTTGATTATTCATGATAGTCCTCCTCTCATCATGCTGTAAATAGTATTGCAATTTTCATGCCAAAACAAAATATAGAAATACCTCAAAATGATGTTGAACTTTTGAATGTTTTGTGTAAAAATGTTTTTAATAGTGTAAAATATTTTGTACACAAGGAAGGGATAACATGACCTTTTTACATACGGAATTAAAACAGATCATGAACGAAAATATTGTTATTATAAATGAAAAGGATGTCACACCGGCCGAAATCAAAAAAATCATGATGGTGAAAATGCCAGCAAAACCAGTCGTATTTGTTTGTTATAACGGCGCTTATCTTATAAACGTGTCAAGCCAGGAAGATCAATTGCATTATTTAGCCTGTGGAGAAATCGCTATCAATGAACCCATGCAAGATGTGATAAAGAAGCTGCAATTTAACCAAAATCTTATCGTAAAGAATGAACAAGGAATAATTGTTGGGTTGCTTGGTGCACAAGATCTTGCTAAATATCTTTTATCTGCCTTTCAATATTTGCAAGCCTTTTCATCAACAATTCTTCATACTATTGACGAATCGTGCACCGTTATCGACCAAGACCAGCGAGTTCTGTACTGGACAAAGGGTGCGGAGAAAATATTTTCGGTAAAACAAGGTGACATTATCGGCAAGCCAATTACGGAGTTTTTTAATCCAGACCGATTGGAATTATTAAATTCGTTAAAAACCGGTACATCACTTCACCACAGCCAGCACCACGCCCGAGAAGATCTAGTCGTGCTGATTAATTCCAACCCGGTTTATTTAAATGGTGAGATTGTCGGCGCCGTTGTATCAGAAACAGATATTACCAGCCAAATCCACCTTCATAATGAATTGTCCAATACTTCGGAAAAACTGTTTTCTTTAGAGCAGGAGGTCAAAAAAATCAGGCCAACCGACGACCCATTTCAGTACATTAAAGGAAACAGCACGAAATTAAAACAGACGATTAAACACACCAGAAAAGCAGCGTCGACTAACGCGAATATCCTTATTTACGGGGAAAGTGGCGTCGGAAAAGAATTATTTGCCAAAGCCGTTCACACGTTACGGGAAGATAAAAATGCATCATTTGTTGCCATTAATTGTGGTGCGATCCCCGCGGCCCTTTTTGAAAGTGAAATATTTGGTTACGAAAAAGGGGCATTCTCAGGTGCTAATCAAAAAGGCAAAAAAGGAAAGATTGAGTTAGCGAAAGATGGCACACTGTTTTTAGATGAAATTGGCGAAATGCCTTTGGAAATGCAGGTAAAGCTGCTACGTTTACTACAAGAAAGGAAATTCTATCGGGTTGGTGGCACCAAGGAAATCGAAGTAGACTTTCGAATTGTCGCAGCCACCAACCGTGACTTGAAAGAATTAGTCCAAGCCGGAAAGTTCAGAGAAGATCTGTATTATCGGTTGAATGTTGTCAGTTTAGAAATACCTCCACTGAGAATACGACCGGAAGATATCATCGAATTAACCCATTATTTTCTTTATGAAGTGTCCATTAAATATCACCGCCCTATCCATGGCATGTCACAGGCACTTATGCAGGCACTGCTACAGCACGATTGGCCGGGAAATATTCGCGAATTAAAAAATGTGGTGGAACGGCTTGTGGTATTTTCGGAAGACGGGGAAATGAAATTGGAAGATTTACCGTTTGAGACAGAGAATATTGAATTATCCCAGGCTGACCATTCATACACACCGCATTCAAATGATACCCGTTCACTGAGTGAGCGACTACAGGCGGTCGAAAAAGAGATCATTACCCATGAACTAAAAAAGGCAGACGGCAATAAGCTGCAATGTGCCAAAAACCTACAGGTAACCCGGGCAACATTATACAACCGGATAAAAAAACTTAATATAAACATGTGAAGCGAGTCATTTTGGTATGAAACTTGCATGAGTAGTTAAAAAGCACATTCAAAAAGGAGGATAAACTGGACTCTTGAACATCCTCTTAAAGAGAAAAATTGGGGTGATGCAGATTGAAAGAAACAGACATGGTTGTATGCCGTTGCGAGGAAGTAACGTATGAAATGTTAATGGAGACTGCAAAAGAATATCAATGCACCGCAAGGGAACTAAAATTACGCACAAGGGCCGGGATGGGTTACTGCGGCGGACGAACCTGCCGTTGTATGGTCGACCAAATTGCCACTTCCTTAACAGGCGAAAAGAATAATAAACAAGTTTCCTTAAAATATCAACCACCAATACGACCAATTCATTTTGGGCAACTGGGGAGAGATGAATCATGAGTGAGCGAATAACAGACCATCCAATACTAGGAAATTTATCGGAAAGAAAACAGGTTTCATTTACCTTTAATCATACCGTCTATCAAGGGTTTGAGAACGAATCTATCGCTGCTGCACTATTAGCCAATGGAATCCGAACATTGAGACATCACGAGGAAAGCGGCTCCCCCAGGGGGATCTATTGTAATATTGGCCATTGTTTCGAATGCCGGGTAACGGTGGACGGTGAGCAAGGTGTCCGTGCCTGTCTGACACCACTAAAAGAAGGAATGATTGTTGAAAGCGGTGGACAACTGCCGTCACCCGTAAAAGAATGGGGGCGTAGAAATGCATGATGTACTAATCATCGGAGCCGGTCCTGCAGGATTATCAGCTGCAGTTACATGTGCCGAAAAAGGATTGGATGTACTAGTTATTGACGAATACATGATGGCCGGTGGACGTTTGCTTGGTCAGTTATATGAAGAGCCGGATGGTAACTGGTGGAATGGTTGGGAGGAATCTAAACACCTTCATCAGCAAGCATTGGATCTTGGCATCGAATTGCGGTTACATACATCAGTCAACAATATCGAAAAATCGGCTTCAACATGGTTGGTTTATACAGAAAACGAAACGTTGCAGACAACTAATCTGCTATTGGCAACTGGTGCCGCTGAGTCTCCGGTCCCCATTCCGGGTTGGACATTACCTGGTGTAATGTCGGTTGGAGCAGCCCAGGTTATGACCAACGTCCATCGAGTCAAACCTGGCAAGCGAGGTGTTATTATTGGGGTCAATGTTCTTTCCGCTGCAATTGCCATGGAGCTGCAATTAGCTGGAATTGATGTGGCTTCTCTAGCATTACCAAGCATGAATCGAATCACAAATGATGCAGCACAGCCAAGGGAAGTGCTAGATTCATTGTTGCATGTCTCGCATATGGCCCCTTCCCCACTTGTGCGGCTTGGAAGTAAGTTTATGAAGACCGATTTCATGAAAAAACTTGGTGCCACCTTTTATCCTAAAAAAGGAGTGAAAATGTGGGATATCCCCGTTCAACTTAGAAAAGCGGTCATTGAAATATATGGTGACAAACAAGTTGAAGGTGTCACCTTGGCAACCATCGATACAAATGGCGAAGTAGTTGCTGGTAGCGAAGAACAGGTGGTAGCTGATTTTGTTTGTATAGCGGGTGGACTTTATCCACTTACTGAACTGGCCGCAGTTGCCGGGTGTCCATTTTATCTGATTGATGAACTGGGCGGCTATGTTCCATTACATAACGAACGAATGGAAACCACCCTTGATGGGTTATATGTAGCTGGAAATATTACTGGGATTGAAGGAGCCAAAGTTGCAGCAGCCCAGGGTGTAACAGCGGGATTGTCCATAGCAAAACATGGAGGCGTAACCGGATTAGATCAGGAAATAGCAGATGCTGTCCAAGCAATTGAACAAACAAGAGATAGTGCCTATATTCAGTTCCATCCTGAAGTGAAAAAAGGAAGAAGACTGATGGAAGAAGAATGGGCAAAGCAAGTAATCTATGTATAAAAAATAGCCAGTAGTAAAACTAAGAATTTACTGCTGGCTATTTTTTAACACAAATCTGAAATAAGAAGAAAAGTATTCGTTTCAAAATTTATAATTTAAAACAAAACATTAAATGTATTACCCATTGCGTTATAAACGATATATGACGTCATAAAAGCTTTAGTGGTAATCCTATAATTCGGACTAATAGTAGCTTGGCATGAATTTTGCATAAATAGGTTTAAATACATTTTAATCTACAATCTGTACAAAGTTAATTTAATGAGAAGGGGATACTTAAAACTTTTCTAACGGTTGACGGTGATTGTTGCCGTGGATTAAAAAATGTTAAAGAAGAATGGCGCGAAAACTTGCTAGAATCTATTTTTATATGCGCTTAAAGCATGATCAAATTAACAAAATTATTAAGGAGTGGTTTATTTGAAACCGCAAAACCCGAAATTGTATGAAGTGGTTATTGTATTTGTTGTTTTCCTTACAATGATGACGATTTCAGTTGCTGTTTTCAATATTTCGTTTCAAATTCCGTTACTAGCTTCATGGTTTTTATTGATTGGTTACGGATTAAAACTAAAACATAGCTATAAAGAGCTCGAAAACGCGATTTACGCCGGCATAGCAAAAGGATTTGCCGGTCCGCTTATTTTAATTACCGTTGGAGCCTTGATCGGTACTTGGATTGCAGGTGGTATCGTCCCTTCATTGGTTTATTATGGGCTGGAAATTTTAAATCCAAACGTGTTTCTAGTAGTTGCCATGATTGTATGCGCGATAACATCTATAACAACGGGGACTTCATTCGGAACAATTGGTACGACTGGAATTGCCATGATGGGCGTAGGTGCAAGTTTTGGGATCCCATTACCATTAGTAGCAGGTGCCGTCATCTCTGGAGCCTATGTTGGAGATAAATTGTCCCCCCTATCCGATACAACAGTCATGACGGCATCGCTAGCCAAGGTAGATGTTATTGAACATGTGAAGGGTATGCTTCCTGTAGGCGTGCCAACAATGATTATTACAGCACTTATCTTTACAATTGTAGGCTTTTTCTACGTAGATAAAGAAGCGGATCTAACACTTGCCGAAAATGCAGCGGCAGATTTACAGAGTGTATTTAATATCCACTGGTATAACCTACTACCTCTGGCAATTGTCATTCTATTACTTGCCTTTCGAAAGCCGCCTATTCCTGTTATTGCTTTCGGTTCCTTTTTAGGTATTATATGGGCGATCGTATTTCAAGGCATGAATTTCGTTAGTGCGATCGAATCGGCATACAGTGGGTTTACAATTGACTCAAGCTCTGATTTTCTTAATAATTTACTGAATACAGGTGGAATTGAATCCATGCTTGGCGTGATTGCCCTAGTTATATTATCGCTTGGGTTAGGTGGCTTATTGGATCAGCTAGGGATATTGAGACAAATTGCTAATATTTTTGATAAATGGGTTAAAAATAGTAATGGAAAACTAACATTCTCTACCATGTTTACAGCTTTTTTGGGTAATTTGTTCGGAAGTTCCGCGTACGTAGGGGTAATCGCAGGATCAACCGCGACAGCAAAATTATATGATGACAGAGGTATTGATCGTAGGGTGCTATCCCGAAATTCGGAAGGTGGAGGTACCGTTACAAACCCAATGATCCCCTGGACGGATGCGGGTGTATTTTTAACAACAACGCTTGGTATACCAACATTAACGTATTTACCCTTTATGTGGTACAACTTTGTCGGTGTGATCGTTACCTTTATACTTGGCTATATGGGTTGGTTTTTCTGGGATAAAAAGAATAAGACAAATGATGATAACCAGTATCAAGAACAAAAAACGTTATGAAACCTTCTGGAATATTGTAATTCTGGTTACGCTTTTAGCAGCACTCATGAAAAAACGCCACGAGTGCTGCTAAAAAATGTGCTGGCACAATTGATATTAATCCCAAAGCCCTACCTCCCCAGTATCGTTAATCCAGTTGAGGATATGTCCTGAACATACGAACACACCACTAAAATTTTCTTGGTAGAAACGGACAGCATCAGTTGTTATGGTTTTGTTAGGTATAGTTTTGTTTTCTTTATTTTTTGTTTAATTAATGGGACCGAATGTCTACCAGGTTATCCTCCACATTGTGATCCAGCTTGTCATCCGGATTACGGCTTTTTCCCCAAGGTTCATCGCTCCTACAAAGAAATATGACTATTATTATATCAAATCTGTTGCGTTGTCCCAGTATGCCCTTCCCCGGAAATTAAGTTCCAAGGCAGCTTTCAGAACATCTTCCATGGTTCGTTGAATTTTCGGTGCGATCAAAAATAATATACAACCTAAAATAGCGGAGAGACCCCCTATTACACCGAAATACAAGATTTCCCGTATCAGGTCCAACCAAACGTACAATTTGCGCATTGATACCTTGTCCAGCCGCGTTAGTTAAATACCACAGACTCATCGTTTGGAGACTAGTTTAGGTACAAAATATATGCCAAACCCGGACTTTTTCTGTATTTAATGATAATTTTAAATAACCAATCCTATCTATTTACTATCGGGTATGTATTGTGTATCCGTAACACATCGGATTTAAAAAAATTTTACAGTTAAACCAATCTTTTAAAATTATTTTACATTTTATTCGCCTATTTTGTTCGTAAATATTTTTATTAAACCCCGAAACATGTCGTTTTTTAGATGACTTTTTTGCTTGGCACAATTATTGCATATATTACAAATAGTGATTTGAACGTTGTTTGGTATTCAAATCGTTATTTGTAAAACTGAAAGCGAATTCACCAATAGGAGGTGATTTCCCTCATACTAGAGTCCAAGATTAACCTAACTATTATCCATAAAATCTTTTTTTGAAATAGGAGGAAAACAATTATGACAAGATATCGACTAGCAGCTGATATCGGGGGTACATTCACTGATGTAGTTTTATTTGATAAACAAACTGGACAATACAATACAGAAAAGGTACCGACAACACCTGAGAACTTATCTGAAGGAGTTTTAAATGGCATTTATCGAATGGTACAGGATTTTAATCAAGTTGATTTCTTTGTACATGGTACCACGGTAGGATTAAATGCCTTCCTTGAAAGAAAAGGTGTAGGTATGGCATTAATCGTTACTTCCGGATTCAAAGACCTGTATGAGATTGGACGAGCCAACCGATCGGAAATCTACAATATACAATATCGACAACCCACTCCACTCATTAAACGCCGGCACATTTTTGAGGTGGAAGAACGTGTATTAGTAGATGGTCAAATTGAAACACCACTGAATGAAGGTAGTCTGCAACAAGTAATTGATGAAATTGCTGAAAAGAATTATGACTCTGTATCAGTTTGTCTACTCCATTCGTACAAAAACCCGGAACATGAAAAATTAATTAAGAAAAAGATCAAGGAACAACTACCGGAAATATCTGTTTCATTATCTCATGAAGTAGTACGAGAATGGCGAGAATATGAAAGAACAAGCACCACTGTCATTAACGCATACATTGCACCGATTGTAGAACATTATTTGTCAAAATTTGAAAGTGAAATCGACAATAAAGGCTTGGATAGAGACTTATACATTATGCAATCCAACGGTGGCGTCATGACATCAGAAATTGCCAGGTCTAAACCGATACAAACGCTTTTATCGGGACCAGTAGGTGGAACAATGGGAGGCTTGACATTGGGTCAAAAAACCGCTAATGAAAACCTGATCTGTGTTGATATGGGCGGTACCAGTTTCGACGTTAGTATGGTCATTAATGGAGACCCGGATGTGACATCTGAAGCCGATATTGAAAAATTCCCAATACTGTCCCCGATGGTTAATATGCATACGATTGGAGCTGGTGGAGGTTCAATAGCTTGGATTGAAGGTGGTGGCTTACGTGTTGGTCCCCATAGCGCTGGTGCTACACCGGGACCCGCCTGTTACGGTAACGGTGGTACAGAAGCAACTGTTACGGATGCCAACCTTATTCTCGGGCGTATCGATGCTGATGGCTTCCTAGGTGGAAAAATAAAACTGGATTGGAATGCTGCCTATGAAGCAATTCAAAAATTAGCCATAGAACTTGACTTAAGTGTAACCGAAGTTGCTGAAGGTATTTGTGATATCGCTAACGCAAAAATGGCTGATGCGATTAGAACATTAACCGTATCAAAGGGTATCGATCCACGCGATTTCTCTCTAGTTGCATTTGGAGGAGCCGGACCAATGCATGCCATGTTGATTGCAGATCATTTAGATATCAACAAAATTTTAATCCCAACTGTTGCAGGAACCTTCTCAGCATGGGGAATGCTACAAACCGATATCCGTCATGATGATGTACGTAGTTACATTTCTTACCTGGAAAATAGTGATTTCGGTAAGATGCATGCACTATTCGGTGAAATGGAACGTGAAGCAGAGGTAATTATACAACAGCAAAACATAGAAAAAGAAAATATACAATTTACGCGTTTAGCTGATTTACGCTATGTAGGACAGGAATATACGGTAACAGTACCGTTAATAGATGGACAAATTAACGATAGTTCTATTCGGCAACTAACAGAACTATTTCATACCACCCATCAGAGAATATATGGGCACAACAATCCTGAAGGGGCTGTAGAAGTTGTCAATCTACGTATTGTAAGTTTAGGCAAATTAGAAAACGAGGAAAGTGCGCAAAGTACGAATAAACCATTAGGGACCCCTAAGCCAATTCGCAGGAAAAGGATAGTATGGAATAACCAGGAGATAGAAACACCCGTTTATTCAACAAATGATCTGAACTTTGGCCATACGATAAGTGGACCGACAATAATCGAATCTTCCACTTCAACCATTGTTGTTCCGCAACATTATCTTGTAAACGTTGACACAATGGGAAATCTTGAGGTAAATAGGAGGAATGAAAATGAATGAAACAGAAAAGAAGGCACCGATTTTTTTGGAGAATCCAATTACAACGGAAATTATTCGTAATGCTCTAATATCTGCTGCCGAGGAGATGAACGAAAGCCTGGCTCGTAGTTCCTTCTCTCCAATTATCTATGAAATGAAAGATTGTAGTGTAGGGATATATAATGAACATGCTGAATTACTCGGTCAATCATCAGGATTGCCAACTTTTTTAGGCAATCTGGATGTTTGTATAAGGGAAACTACTAATTTCATTGGTGGAAATGATAAGTACAATCCAGGAGATGTCTATATTATGAACGATTCATACCTGGCCGGGTCCCACCTAAATGACATTACAATCATTTCTCCTATATTTTTTGAAGAGGAATTAGTTGGTTTTTCAGCAACACGTGCCCACTGGTTAGATGTTGGCGCAAAAGATCCCGGTTATCCTATGGATGCAATAGAAATTTTTCAGGAAGGAGTTAGAATACCACCAACAAAAATTTATGATGCCGGCAATCCGCGTAAAGATATTATTCAGCTAATTACGATGAACAGTAGGTTAAGTGATTCAGCTTTAGGCGATATGAATGCGCAAATTGCTGCTTGCCGAACTGGGGAAAAAAGGGTATACGAAATCATCAAAAAACACGGTGTTGACACGTTTAGACGCGCAATCAAAGACATTTTTATGCAGTCGGAGATTATGGATAAAGAACAAATTACTAGTATACCTGATGGCGTATATGAAGAAAAGGGGTATTTGGACAATGATGGCGTAACGGATGATCCCGTATTGGTAAAAGTTAAATTGACGGTAGCCGGTGACCGATTAACCATTGATTTAACGGGATCCAGTGAGCAACGACAAGGTATGACCAACTGCGGTCTAGCACAAACTGTTTCCGCTTGCCGTGTAGCTTTTAAACACTTAATTGGCCCAGACTCACCTGTAACCGGTGGTAATTTTAAGACAATGGATATTATCGTTCCTAAAAAGACTATATTCAGTGCCGAAGAACCAGCAGCTTGTGGATGGTATTTCACTTCCCTTGGATTGCTAATAGATTTAATTGTAAAAGCACTATCCCCTGTGTTAAAGGAACAAAGTGCAGCAGCTCATTACGGGGATTCCATGGTAATTACCTTCGCAGGAAGAGACGAAAAATCGGATGAAACATTTTTATACGTTGAACCTACTGCCGGTGGATGGGGCGCATTTTCCGCGAACGATGGTCAATCTGGCCTAATCAATAATTCTAACGGAGATTTCAAAAACCTTCCTGTTGAAGTACTTGAAGGAAAGTACCCTTTAAAGGTCAACTCTTATTCATTAAGAAAAAATTCCGGTGGTGCTGGTAAAACTCGTGGAGGACTTGGTATTACAAGGGAATACGAAGTTCGAACCAAAGCAAATTTATCACTCTGGTTTGAACGTTCTAAAACTCCGGCCTGGGGATTGTTTGGTGGTGAAGCCGGTAAGCCTCCTAAAGTTACCATTAAGACATCGAGTGGAGAAGAAGATATGTTAAAGGTAAACGCAAAGCCCCTTGCAAAAGGAGATCGGGTTGTCGTGAAAACCGGTGGTGGAGGCGGTTTTGGAAATCCACTTGAACGCTCCCAAGAACAAGTATTGGAAGATATTATTGATGGTTACATTGACACAAATACAGCTTATAAAGAATATGGCTTTACCTATGATGCAAAAACAGAGCAAGTCCACCGGGATTAAAGTCATACCTTAATAAGAGGTATGAGATATTAACGTGAAGGAACTGGAGGGGGCTGTCACCTCCCCTAGTCCTTCACCATCTACTACGGTGCCTTGATAACCAAATTTGTTCGGATATAGAATCAGTAAACATTTTATTTCATTGATAATTAATAGATTCCAACCCTTAAGCAAGATAGAATAAATAAATTTATTCATGTTATCGTTTGCATAAAATTTATAATCTGGGAGGTTTTATGTATATGGACAACAAAAACGATTCGCCTTTGTCTTCAGTCCCAGCATCGGAACGCAACCATTGGATTGTTCCTGCTAGTATCTTTGGTGGTTTGGAATTTTCAGTACCTGTTATTATGGTTGGAGCAACATTAGCAGGAAGCTTTAGTTTATTAAATGTTTTTTGGATATTAGTCATTGGACTAGTGATTATACAATGGATCGGTAATACAATACAAGGCTATCTTGGTGCTAAAACAGGACGCCCCTCTTCCGTTATCGCAAGGTCATCCTTTGGTTCCATTCAAGCTCGATTCATAGTAGGTTTAGCTCTTGTCGTGTTAAATGTGGGCTGGTTCGGTATCAACACATCTGTGGCAGGAAATGCTCTATCAGCAGTATTTGGAATAAATTACACGGAAAACTGGTTTCTTTGGGCGATTATAACGCTTATTGCTGGATTATTATTTGCCCTTCCAGCTGTATTAGGTTACAACTCAATGAAATGGACAGATTATATTGCCGTTCCCGCGGGCATCCTCCTTATATCAGGTGGAGTTTATTATGCATTGAGGGGGGAAGGTTGGGAAAATATACTTTCATGGAATCCGGAACCTTCCATAACTTTTTTTGGAGCAATTAGCTTAGTTTTAGGGGCAAACGTAGCCCAATGGTTAATCGCTTCTGATTACACTCGATATTCAAAACCAACTTTTAGAGATCAATCTTTAATCCCGCTAGGAATTGTTGCGATTGGTATGCTTTTTTTCCTAACCGGTGCAGTAATGTCTGCAGGAGTAGGAAATCCTGATATAGTTGCTGTCATGCAAGATCTTGGTTTTCCATTTTGGGGCTTTCTTATCTTATGGATTGCACTTTGGACTAGTCAAATTGTAGCAAGCTATTCAATCGGTTTAGCAGCATCCAATATGTTAAATGTCAATACTTCTAAAGGTAGAGCAGTACTAACGGTAACCGGGTCCATTATAGGGGTTGTGCTAGCAATTGGTGGTATATTGGATTATTTCATGGACTTTTTAACCATCATGGCTGTTATTTACCCTTCGATTGCTGCAGTCATGTTTGCTGATTTCTTCTTTATTCGTAAGCAGGAATGGGTTGATAACAAAGGTTGGAATTGGATTGCAACGATTGCAATATTAGCAGGCTCACTGGTTGGATACATTACTGAATATGTTGTCCAATATGGTATTCCAGCTCTGCAGTCCTTAATCATCTCAGGTGTTGTTTATTTACTAGTCATGAAGGTAAAAGCACGTATCAAACCGGATCATTTCACAAACACAGATTATGTGGAAAAAGATTTAGTCGGATAAGCCTAGTTTTTAGTTAGAAATAGTGTTAAAATAAACTGAATAGTAAATACATTCCAGTTCGTCTTTCCCCAAGGATTTTAAAACAATTTCTTGGGGAAAAATTGTTTTAAAATCCTTCGCGCATCACATCTCTAAATTCAACTACAAAATGATGAAAACCGGTAAAATGCGCATTTCCTGCCACTTTTGGAACAATCGCATCATATTTGTCAACTTTAACCTCAGAAATTACCTTGCTTGAAAAAGTGCCGTTTGTAATACTTTCGTGAATAAAGGTTTCCTCTTTTTGTAATTTTCCTCTATTGTACAACGTTGCTATCCTTGCACTTGTTCCTGTCCCACATGGTGAACGATCTATTTGTCTGTCCGCAAAAATTGTTACATTTCGTAATGTTGCATTTTCATTCAAAGGATCATCAGAAAATATGACCCCGTATATATCTTTTAAATCTGCTTGTAGTGGATGTACCACTTTTAAATTAGATTCAATATATTCTTTGATCTTCATTCCCCAATCCTGTAGGTTATTTAAATTGTCCTTATTCACCTGTAAATTCAGTTTGACACTGTCTAGAATCGCATAAAATGCTCCGCCAAACGCAATATCAACTGTAAATTCACGGTTATCAATTTTTATCGGAAAATCTTTTTTATACACAAAAGATGGAACATTTTCGAATGAAACCTCTACTACCTCTTTTCCAACACATTTTGCATAGGCAAATACCTTTCCGGCCGGACTATCAATAATAAATTTTCGTCTATTCCCGTTTACTTGATATTTGCCAGTCTCAACTACCATCGTAACAATGGCAATAATACCGTGACCACACATAGTACTCCAGCCCTCATTGTGCATAAACAATACACCAAAGTCAGCATCATCTGTTGCTGGTGGCGTTATGATGCACCCATACATACCGTGGTGTCCCCGTGGCTCATTCATTAATGTTTTACGAATGTGATCCAAATGTTTTACACAGTATGCTCTTCGTTCCGGTTGTGTATCTCCTTTGATTTCCGGCAGACCCCCCGTTATAATTCGTAACGGTTCACCTGCTACATGTAAATCAACAGTTGAAATCAATCTGTCAAAATTCATACTGTCTCCTCCCTTCCTCCTTGATCATTTTATTGCAATTACAATGCCAATTTTTGACCTCTTCAAAACGTTACCATGGTACAAATCTTGCATGTTATACTAGAGAAAAAGGAGGATCATTTTATGTCGATTGATTATCGAGCTAGATTAGATGCATTACAGAACCATTTAAAGGAAAATAATATGGATATTGCCATGATTATGACACCGGCAAATGTATTCTATTATACCGGGTTTAATTCCGAACCTCACGAACGATTCATGGCTCTTGTAGTGGACAACCGAAAACAAGAAAATATACTATTCGTTCCAGCACTAGATAAGGAAATAGCTGCTAATGAATCATTCATTAAAAATATCGTCCCTATTTCCGATGAAGAAGATCCTTACGCGATACTTCAAGAAAAACTGGACGGGAATATCGCGCGCTTCGGACTGGAAATGAAAAAGGTTAGTATGTTCCAACACCAACGTTTAGCTTCGGTCTTCCCTGACACTACATATGAAGACATTCAGCCATTTATCAATGGTCAGCGATTGAAGAAATCAAGAAGCGAAATCGCCTATACGCAAAAGGCGATCGATATTATTGAAAAAGTCATGGCAGAAGGAATTAAAAAAGCAAAAGTCGGCATGAGCGAACTAGAATTGGCCGCTGAACTGGAATTCCTGATGAAAAAATTTGGTGCAGAAGGGCCATCATTTTCCACCATTGTATTATCAGGCGAAAAAGCTGCGTTACCACACGGAACTCCAGGCAATCGCAAGTTCCAAAACGGTGATTTCCTATTAATCGATATGGGGGTAACGATTGCGGAAGGGTATTGTTCCGATATTACCCGAACTTTTGTTATCGGTGAAGCAACGGAGAAACAAAAGGAAATATATGAGATTGTTCGAAAATCCACCCAAACAGGAGTCGATGCCGTCAAAGCTGGCGTGCCACTGAAAACGTTTGACATTGAAGCAAGAAATGTGATTGAGAACAGTGGGTATGGAGAGTATTTTAATAACCGGATCGGCCATGGTCTTGGTATTGAAGTACATGAAGAACCATCTGTTCACGAAAATAATGAACAAATTGCGGAAAGTGGATTGCTTTTTACCATTGAACCTGGTATTTATATTCCTGACTTTGGTGGCGTGCGGATTGAGGATAATGTATATATTAATGAGAATGGTGAAGGAGAATTATTGACTTCCTTTCCAAGGGAATTACAAATTTTGTAACATGCAAGCATGAAATAGCCCCTGCCTATTATTTTTACTATAGGTGGGGGTTATTTCATAATGATGTTTAATAACAATAATAACTTTCCAAATCAAATGGATATATTCTATTTACTCCACTTTAATAATTGAATTTGGCATAGTTATTGCATGTATAACAATAAAGGGGGTATATGAATAAATGTACCTAGAATTCTGGAATTAGCAAACACCAATAATGCAGTGTTGGAGCTTATTATTTTCGATCACTCCCCCAAAAAAACATAGAGAACAAATTAATTGGAGGCTTTTTGATGAAATATCAACGTTTAGGAAACAGTGGAGTAAAGGTTAGTGAGATTGGACTGGGAAGCTGGTTAACTTATGATGAATCCACCAAGCAAAACACGGCTGAGGCATGTATTCATAAGGCATATGAATTGGGAGTTAATTTTTTTGACACAGCCAATGTGTATAACCATGGTGAAGCGGAGAAAGTTGTAGGTAAAGCACTTAAAGCTTATCCGCGTGATAGCTATGTACTGGCGTCAAAGGTTTACTTTCCGATGGGAGACGGACCGAACGATCGTGGTCTTTCTCGGAAACACATAATAGAGCAATGCAATGCCAGCCTAAAACGGCTAGGTGTTGATTATCTTGATTTGTATCAATGCCACCGGTTTGATGAAGAATCACCAACAGAAGAAACATTGCTTGCGTTAAATGATCTCGTTCGCCAGGGAAAAATACTTTATTATGGTACAAGTGAATGGAGTGCAGCACAGTTGACGGAAGCTGCACATATTATAAAAGAACGGAACTTGCATCCAATTGTCTCAAATCAACCTATTTATAATATGCTTGTCCGTTATATTGAAAAAGAAGTGTTGCCGGTGAGTCGAAAGAATGGTATCGGTCAAGTGGTATTTTCACCGCTCGCACAAGGCGTTTTGTCCGGAAAATATAAGCCGGGACAAGGAGTTCCATCTGATAGCCGAGCAGCAAATGACAACAATAATTTTCACATTAAAAAGTATTTGAATGATGAGATATTGAAACGTGTTATGAAATTAGATCATATTGCTCAGGAGCTGGGTATTAAATTGTCACAGTTGGCGATAGCCTGGATTTTGCGTCAACCAGGCGTCAGCTCCGCTATTGTTGGAGCAAGTCGTCCCTCTCAGGTCGAGGAAAACGTGAGAGCTGCTGACATTAAATTGACAGATGCTGTTTTAGTTGAAGTTGAGGATGTGTTAAAAGAGATTGATCAATTTGTTCCGGATGCTGGACAGCTCGTTGATAAAGCTTAATTATATGGAAAGGCTGTCTCAGTGACAAAAACTGAAACAGCCTTTTTCGGTATAGGAAGCCATAAGGGCCTAGTTTTAGTTTCTTCCGAGTATATTAAGTATAAACAACTTCATTTGCAACATCTCCACGACACAACTTCAGATAAGGTTACAAGATATAAAGCGGAGTTAACGTTTGTTAAACGGACGCTGTTGTCACCAAGGAATGATATGCAGGAATGTGTATAGGTATATATATATATAGCTAACATTCTTTCGGGGTTTTAAGGCTTAGTTAGGAGTTACAATTGCATTATTCATTTCCCATAGTGCTAGAAATTTTATAATCAACTAGCATTAAATACCTCCGATCTATATTTTTACTATAGATTGGAGGTATTTGATGCCAATGGATTAGCACAATAAAATTGTTCTGCATTTTTTGTTTAATCCATCCCTTTTATCTTATTTACCTATCTTGATTATCGAACTTAAGAAACTATAAATCGCATCCCCTGCTATGACTCCTGCCGCCGCAATCGTCATATTTTGTTCATGTTGCGGAGATTTTTTAAGTACGATTATTCTGATAATGATACCTACTAAAACCGCCCAACCTGCAAGCGGATTGGTTAATAGCAGACCCGTGCTAAACAAAATCCCCAGCTGTTTCCCAGATCCTCCAATAAGTTGTAAAATCGCACCTGGTATAGCCCACATGATCAAATGCAGTGCAACACTATCAGATACACCTGATTGGATTGCAGCCGCATATACATGATTAATCGGAGGAACTAAACCTTGTGAGAAATAATGATTAAAGGTAAGCAGCACAATGATGGCCGCAACAGAAAATCCAACCATTGCTGCAAATAATTGATGTTTACGTCCTTCTTTTTCAAATGCTGGATCTTTGCCATTTCCCCTAAGGATATACCCGGTTTTCAAATCATAACCCATATCCGCAAATGCAACTCCCGTACACGCACTGAAACCTGCTAACATGGCTAACGCTTCGATTGGAAAACCGATTAATATGCCAATGATTAGGGTAATTAATGCTACTGCAAAAGCCGGAAACCAGCCAGCATGCATGGCAGCAATACCAACAATTAGTTCATGGGCAAATGCTGCCGCCGCTGCAAATAAAGCAAAACCAATGATCATGAAAAGTGACATATTTGTGTACAAGCCGCCTATGATGGCCATAATAATGGAAACAATCACATACGCTAAAAAACCGTAGCCAAACCCTTGGCCAATCTCCCTCGTATTTTTTGCATACGCTTTTTCTTCATTTTTGAGCTTTTTGCTTTTATTAAATATAATGAACAAAACTTGAAACAGTGCTACAATACCTGCACCAATCATAAATCCGTGCGGTATATAATAGTCATCTAAATTAATGCCTATGATTGATGGAGAATATGAGCTAACCAACAAACCCAAACCAAACATTGTAAGTGCCCAAATATTCCCAATGAAAGCAACACCGAATGCCGACATCGGTATTTTTAATATGGAGCCTACTATTCCAACACCAATCCCAGTTAGCAGATATTTGGCCCTTTTTCCTCCCTCATCACCAGCTTTAATCGCTTCCGCAGTAGCAATACCAGGAGGCCAAGCTTCTTTTGCCGGGAAAACCTTCGTGTCAAAAAACTTATACAATAACAACGCATCAACAAACATCGCCATGATGACACCAATAAAAAGAGGAATAATTAATTGATTCATTCCCAACACATATGGTATTCCAATTGGGAGAATTAAACTGCTTGCTGCCCCAAAGGTTGCTGCAGAGATAGATGTTTGTACTAAATTTTGCGAATGAATCGATTTGAACTTTACTAACTGTTGTAACGGTATTCGGGCCAAAATCATGGCAAACACAGCACCTACAATCGACGTGTTTGCTGAAATTCCTAATGACGTAATTAACTGAACACCGATTATCGCCCCAATCGCCGCTAAAAAGATGATTACTGTTAATATCGCCGGATCCTTAATGGTCGGATGCTTAATATCTGAGTGTTTAACATCTATGAATTCTTTTTCTTCCATCGCTGAACCTCCCCAGTTTCGTAGTTATTGATATTCATCAACATCTAATAGTTGAATATAGTGTTCGATTTCCGTTTTCCTCTTTGAAAGCCTGTCTAAAAAATAGCTTTTTTTATCTGGGTTTATCCGGTAAATAGGTCCCGCAACGGTTAACGATCCGAGAATTTTCTTATCCCTACCAAAGATAGGAACCCCGATACCGAAAACATCTTCTGAAAATTCCCCTTCTGAGTAACACCACCCCTGTTGTTTGATTTCCTGCAGACTGCTTAAAATTTCTTCTTTGTCTACTAAGGTTCTATCGGTAAATTTTTTTGTCCCGTTTTGAAGAATTTTCATTTGTTCTTCTAGAGGCAGGAACGCCATAATTACTTTACATGAAGCCCCGGCATAGAGAGGGGTTTTATAGCCGATGGATACGGCAAATTTAATTTGCTGAGGGCTTTCCGAAATTTCCACCGTTGTACCAGCAAAACCATCTCTCCATGTCAAAAATACAGATTCATTTGTCTCATTACTAAGCGAATTCATGATAGGAACAGCAAAGTCGGATAAATGAACCTTATGCCGAGCAGCCGATAATAAGTCAAGCATCTTTGATCCGAGTTCATACCTTTTGGTCACATGATCCTGTACCAAAAACCCTTTGCTTTCGTAAGTCTTTAATATCCGGTATAAGACGGTATGATTCATATCCATTTCCTTGGCAAGTTCTCTTAAACCCCATTCTGAATTTTGTTCAGTGAACTTACTTAATACATCTAACGCGGTTCCTAAAGTTTTTAAAGTCATACGCATCACCACTTTTCAAGGATGTTCAAAAAGTCCGATAAAAATGACACATAGGATTTCTCCCGCCTTAACGGGCGGTAAGATCCGCCACTTCAACGGTCGGGGAACTAAAGAAAATGATTAGGGATCAACTGCCCGTAAAGGTCCGATTGGTCGGCTAGTTTCTAATTCCGATGCAAAAAACAGCGCCGCCTCGAACTTCTCGGTCCTTTTTGTTCTCACTTTTTGAACACGTTTCTTATTAATCATCTTTTAACTTTACATCAAATAGTTTCTCTGCCTCTGCTTTACTAAAAAATTCATTTTTGACATCCAGTTTCACTTTTTCTTTATCTCTTAACTTAGGATCACCATAGCCTCCTCCTGAAGGTGTGACCAATTGAACAACGTCGCCTTTATTCAACCCCATTCTTGTTGACACTCCAAACGGGCCAACAACTTCTCCGTCTTTTCGATAAACCTTTATCAGGCTGGATGCACCGTCATTCCCACCGTTCATCCCCCACGGTTTAAATGAAAATCTTCCATAACTTGCCGATAGATGTTGCTTATCACTTAAAATTTCATACGATCGAACAACACCTTTACCACCAATAAATTCACCAGCGCCACTACTGTCATCACGGAAACTGTATTCCTTTACCCTTACACCATACTTTATTTCTGCTACCTCGATGGGAACATTATATGTTTCACCGTCTCCCATACAGAATTGTCCACCCTGACCGTCGTGATTATTACCTGCTCCCCAACCACCTACAGAAGGCTCTACAATAAGGAAATCATCGTTTGTATCGGGATGCACCCCTGACAATGTTACTGAACATACCGATAACAAATGACCTGCCGAAAGTCGCTCCGGTAAATACGGGGCAAGCGCTTTCCAAATAAGTTCTGAACCGCCTAATCTGGCTTCAAAATTCATCGAAACAGGAGCAGGTCTTTCCGCAGAAATAATGGATTGCTCGTCTGTGATAATTCGTAAAGGCTTAAATAGCCCTTCCGTGATATTGAATTTCGGCTGAAGGATGGCTAAAAACATCACCCTTACACTAGCAACTAATCCATAATAAGAGCAGTTTACCGGATTTGTTACTTGTGGATGCGATCCCCGGTAATCACAAATAAATTCATCATCGGTGATGGTTACTTTTACTTTGATGTTATAAGGTCCACCTTTTTTTGGATCCCCTTCAATAAAGTCTTCCGCTTCAAAGGTACCTTTAGGCAAGAGCGCTAATTCTTTGCGTGCGTATGTTTCAGAACTTTTTATTAAGTTATCAATAACATCCGTAACCGTGTCCGATCCATAACTATTGCATAATTCGTCAAATCGTTTTGCACCAGTTCTTAACGCAGCAACCTGGGCCCACATATCGCCAATTGATAATTTAGGCAGCCTTACATTTGTGGAAATAATTTTTTCAACCGCTTTATTTAACTTTCCTTTTTCAAATAATTTAACACCGGGCAGCTGGATACCTTCTTGATATATCTCAGTAGCATCATTCGTAAAAGAACCGGGATCCTTCCCGCCAACTTCCGTCCAATGTCCCTTATTGGCTGAAAAAGCAACTATCTTCCCATCAGAAAAAATCGGCATCACCAAGCCAACATCTGAGAGGTGAGAACCCCCGCCAGTATATGGGTCATTAATAATAATGATATCTCCCTCATACAAATCATCTTGGTGATCGGCTATTACCGATTTAACCATTGGACTCAACATGCCAATAAACGAGGTAACCCCATTTCCCTGGCTGACTAAATTCCCTTTTGCGTCAGTTAAACCACATGCATAATCCAGTACTTCATAAATAATCGGGCTCATTGATGTCCTTGCCAAGGCAGCAAACATTTCGTCACCAATCGATAATAATGAATCTTTTATTACCTCATTTACAAATGGGCTATTATTGTTCATAATCTTTTTCCACCTCAACCTCGATAATAATATTTCCGAATGCATCGATTTCTGCTTTTTGATTATCCAAAATTAACGTTGAAGACGTACTTTCTTCGATAATCGCCGGTCCCATTACAACATGCGATGGATCTAACAAATTTCTGCTGTGAATTGGAATTTCTATCCATCCTTGATCCCTGAAATAAACATTCCTATGTTCCAGAACGGTTTCTTCAAGTGAAGTCCCAGTTTCTTCCAATCTGCGCAATTTATGCTTTTCCACCTGGCCGAAACCTGTTAAATGAAGGTTTACTATTTCAATTTCTGCATCCGGCAGCATAAATGTATAGCTTTGTTCATGTAACTCATGAAATTTATTTTTTAAGTTTTTTATAAAATTTGCATCCCACGGATCATTCGTAATTGGAACCTTTACCGTATGCTCTTGTCCTTCATAACGAAGATCAACAAATTTATTAAAAATAACTCCCTCATTTAGAATGTTTTCTTCAGTGTATTGTTCTAGGGCTTCTTGCTCCATCTTATTCCATAGATTATTAATTTCATTGAATTCTATTCTATTTAATTTCTGTAAATAGGTTTGAATATAATCATGGCGAATGTCAGTCATAAGCATGCCCCAAGCCGAAAAGACAGACGCTGAAAAAGGTACGACAACTTTTTTCATACCCAAGTTCCTTGCAAGTTCAGCTGCATGCATCGGTCCCCCGCCACCAAAGGCAATCATCGTAAAATCAGAAGGGTTATATCCTTTCCTTACTGAAATGAGCTTTAGTGCATTTAACATATTGGAATTTGCCATCTCGATAATTCCTAATGCTGCTTCCTCTGTTGTCGTATTGAATTTATCGGCAATCACTTCTTTAATCGCGTTATTAACTTGTTGTTTGTTTACCTGGTAATCAAAGTTTTTCTCGGAAAGTCTACCAACTAATAAATTTGCATCGGTTGTAGTTGGCTGTTCTCCCCCCTGTCCATAACATACCGGACCTGGATTCGAACCAGCGGATTGTGGACCTACCTTTAAAGAACCCAATTCGTCAATCCAGGCAATTGATCCACCGCCATTTCCAATTTCCACAATATCTACTACTGGAGCCTTAATCGGATACCCCGCACTTTTTTCCGACTTTTCTATATAATAATCAGTCGTAACCCGAACTTCACCATTATTGATTAATGAACATTTTGCAGTTGTACCACCGATATCAAAAGCAATAATATTACTCTCGCCTATCATTTCTCCTAATACAGCTGCACCATAAATTCCGGCAACTGGTCCTGATTCTACCAAATTTATCGGATAGTCTTTTGCACTTTCGAAAGTAGTTACTCCCCCATTGGATTGCATGATATATTTAATGCCATCATAATGATGATCACTCAATTTATTTGATAGATTGTTAATATACGTGTTCAATATTGGCTTAACATATGAATTTAAAACGGCAGTATTCGTCCGTTCATATTCCCTCCACTCTTTAGTTATTTCACTTGATGCACTAACAGGTATGTCCGGCCAAACTTCTTGCACAATTCTGACTACCTCTTGTTCATGAATGGGATTTTTATAAGCATGTAATAAACAAATTGCTATCGCCTCAACCTTTTCCTGTTTGAAATAATCTACAATATCGATGACATCTAACTTATTTAGTGGCTGAAGAACCTCCCCTTTGTAATCCATTCTTTCCTCTACTTCTTTTCTTAAATATCGCTCAACAAAAGGTTTTGGTTTTTCATATTTAAAATTATATAAGTCTGGTCTATTGCCCCGAGCTATTTCTAATACATCTCTAGTTCCTTTTGTCGTAATTAGTCCAACTTTTGCCCCCTTTCTCTCTGTAAGTGTATTGATAACAACGGTAGACCCATGGAAAAACATATCAATAGATTCAAAACTTATACCGCTCTTCTCAATGACATCAATGATACCGTTTTCAAAGTTTGGTGGAGTGGAATGCGCTTTATCGAATCCCATATTTCCTTCATTATCAATATAAATAAGATCAGTAAAAGTACCTCCGATATCTGTAGCGACTCTCATCTATTTCTTACTCCCTTCACTAGTTGGTTCCCTATTAGAAACAATGGTTCAATTATTTATATTCTACACATTACCACATGTTTAGAAAATTTACAACATAGTTTGATAATGTAGTTGAGAAAATTGTACAAAAAAGGCCACACGATGAGCCGCCGGAGATTGTTCAGCGAAAAAAATCCCATGTCCTGTGGGTAACATCATGCAGTCTCAAAAACCCGTATAAAAGATTACCTCCAATTATACGGGTTAAATAAAACGAAAATATAAGATTTTAATTAGCCTTTTTTTCCACTTTTTCCACTTCAGAATCACCTGATCCGGTTTCTGTAAAATGATCAGGTGCTACCTTGGCTTTTATTTTCATGGCAATATAATATACAACAGCAGAAGCAATTAAGGATTGTACTGCAGGTATTCCAAAGGTTGTTACATATTGCGTGATATATCCCAATACCGTTCCGAACACCAAAGCTATAGTCGCCATCCAATTCCAGCCACGATTATCCTTCCAGGTACGTTTTCGAATAAAGAAGAAATCAGCCATCATAACGCCGGCTATTGCTGGGTATACTAATGCGGTCAGGTACAAAAAGTCCATAAAATAATCAAGTATACCTGCTAAACGCAACGACAATGGCAATAATCGTGCCACCTAATGTAAGCAGTGCTCTTCCTTTATTAGAATTGACGTTTAACATATTGGCAAGCGCCAGGCCCATACTATAATTGTTAACAAGTTGACTTGTCCATGTTGCAAACCATAAAATTAAAAATCCCCATACCGGAAACCCCAAGTTCATCATAACATTGACAATATCAGCATCCCCAACGCCAACAGACATGACCGCGCCAACGATAAATAATGGAAAACCCACTACAACAATACCGGTTGGGACCAGAATGTTATCTTTAATGGTTGGTTTGGCGTAGCGAGTGTAGTCAGAAGCAATCACCCACTGCGATACATTCGCACCGATAACAAGGCTAATGGCTGCTAAAATACCGATTGTTGGTTCTGGATTCCAATGCGAAAGTGTTTCCCATCCTGTGTTTTTTAATGCATAATAGATGCCGCCTCCAATTAAAAGCAAGCCAGCCGGAACTGCAATATAATCGGTCCATTTCATCGAACTATACCCAATAATCGATGGGATCGCAAAAAGCAACCCTGCTATAACTGTAATGAATGCCCATAATCCCCATTGTGTTGTATAATCAACACCGAACATTGCCGAAATGGCATTCCCTGCAACAGATGTCTGCACAGCCCACCAGCCAAGGGAAACAACAAAAATCGTTAAACCAACGATAAACCGGGCTTGTACCGATCCAAAACTTGTTCTGGCAATAACCGATGAAGAGCGTCCTGTTTTCGCTCCGATATACCCTTGTAACGCATTTCCAACCCATTGGATCACAAAAAGAGCCAGGATTAGGATAAAGAAAATCTCACTTAGGCCATAGCTTCCCGCTAATGTGGCCCCAACCATTAAAACAGGTATCGTAAATTCAAGACCACCAAAAATCATTGCCGGAGTTAACCAATGTTGCCGCTGATCAGTCGGAACAGCCTGAAGCACCTGATCATTTTCCATACTATTTACCTTTTTATCGTTCATCTTCACCGACTCCTTTATAGAGGATGTTCAAAAAGTCACCAAATAATAAGCGGCGAATCTCTTCGTTGGCATGCTTTTCCGCTCCCCCTGTACCTGTTTATGTACACTCCGGTGCTCAAAGCTATGCTGCCTCGACCCTATTGCTTCTAATTTGACAACTATTTGAACTTACATTTATATATTATTTTCTTGGAGTTCATCTTGGCTGTTACTTTCTCAATATTACTTTTTAATAAGGTTGAACATTCAGATAAATTCCGGTATAGTAGTAGAAAAGACAGACATCTTCTCTACTACTTAACTTTAATCATTTTGCCTTTACAAGCGTGCAAACAATCTCACAAGGTTCCTCTCCTGAATTGATTGTCCAATGTTCCTCTCCAGCAGGTATAAAGGTTGCACTCGATTCCGAAACTTGAAAAGGTTTTCCTCCACTTTCCCCCTCCATTTTTCCTTTTATAATAATGGAGTATTCATTTTCTTCATGTTTGGATAAACCTTCTTTTGGCACTCGTTCGCCGGGGAGGATTGTTACCGTACTAAATTGTACATCGACTGAATCCGTTTTCTCTTCAAATAATGCCCGTAAACCCTTACCGGCAAAACCTTTTTCCTTTACTTCCATTTCATTTCCCCTTTTCCAGTGTTACTTTCTAGCTTCTAGTTCTTGATATGCAAAGGTTGTCGGGTCAACTTCCACACCAAACAATGTTTTCGCTTCTTCCACGGTGAAATATTCATTCTTGACATCTTTCGCAACTTGTTCGGCTGGCCTTTTCAATGGATCGCCATACCCGCCACCTGTAGCAGTCATTAATTTCAATACATCATTTTTTTGCAATTTATAGCGGGGATAAACACCATAAGGACCGTCTAATTCCCCATTTGCTTTATGAATATAGAACTCATTTACGGATCCGTCTAAACCGCCACCTGTTCCCCATAAACGATACTGATTACGTCCATAGGTGATCGTAGCTTCCTGATCGTCCGACATAGCCCGATATGATCGAATAACACCCTTCCCGCCAATATACTCACCAGCACCGGCACCATCAATCCGTAAACTGTACTCATCAAGCATGACGCCATATCGGGTTTCTGCAACTTCAACTGGTACATTGTAGGTTTCTCCGTCCAATACACAGAACTGACCACTCGCTCCATCTTGACCATCTGCTCCACCCCAGCCGCCAACAGATGGTTCTACAATCAAAAATGGTTCATTCGTATCTTGATGTGATCCTGATAAGGTCACGGAACAAACGGATAACAAGTGTGCCGCCGCAAGTCGATGTGGTATGTGCGGCGCTAAAGATTTCCAAATCAAATCCGTACATCCAAGCATTGTTTCAAAATAGTTCGATGTTGGAGCAGGCCGTTCAGCCGACATAATGGATCCTTCATCTACAATGATTTTTAATGGTCTAAATACACCGTCATTTACATTTTGGTCCGGGTTGGTTATGGCAAGAAAAATGGTTCGGACTGCAGATGCCAGACCAGTAAACGAGCAATTAACAGGGCCTGGAACCTGTGGACTGCTTCCCCTAAAATCACAAATGAATTCTTCATCTGTTATCGTCACTTTCACTTGGATAGGAAAAGGACCATTGCCAATCCCGTCTGTTTCGACAAAACCTTCCGCAGTAAATGTTCCCTTTGGTAATTTTTTAAGCTCCTGTCTCGATATCGTTTCGCCATGGTCCAATTGATTCTCAATGGCTGCAAGAACCGTTTCTTTTCCATACTTGTCGCAAATTTCCTTCACCCGTCGTTCACCGGTTTTTAACGCTGCAACCTGTGCCCACATATCACCAAGCGACAAATCCGGGAAGCGAACATTTGCCTGAATAATTTCGACAAGCCCTTGATTTAGTTGACCACCATCAAATAATTTAATCGACGGGAACTGCAAACCTTCCTGAAAAATATCCCTTGAATCATTGGTGAACGAACCTGGATCTTTCCCGCCTACTTCCGTCCAGTGTGCCTTATTTGCAGAAAAGGCGATCAGTTCATCCTCATAAAATATCGGCATAACTAACCCAACATCTGATAGGTGGGAACCTCCACCACCATATGGATCATTGATCACAATAATATCTCCCGGCTTCAATTCACCTTTCTCACCATATTTTTTCAGGGTTTGCTTAACCATAAAAGATAACATCCCGATAAACCCTGTAACTCCATTACCTTGCGTCAACAACTGTCCCTTTGCATCTGTTAACCCACTTGCATAGTCCAATACTTCATATATGATTGGACTCATCGAAGTTTTCGCTAACGCAATAAACATTTCATCTCCAGTAGCAAGCAATGAGTCTTTTACAATTTCCAATGTAAATGGATCGACTTTTGTTTCATTTAACAACATTTATCTCGCCCCTGTTTCGATTATTAAGTTACCATAGTCATCCACCATCAATGTTTGCCCTTGATAAATAACGGTAACTGCTGCTTTTTCCTCAACAATTGCTGGTCCATGAATCGGTTCATTAACAGGTAACAATTCGCGTTTATAAACATCCGTTTGCATCCAGCCTTTTGGATCTTCAAAGTATACATTTCTGGTTTCAATTTTTGCATCTTCTAGTGTTGTATTACGTTCCAATTTCTGAATGACCGGCTTTTGTACTTTTCCGAAAGCAGTGACGTGTATATTTACGATTTCCGTTTCTGTATCTTCCAACCTAAACGTATAATTTTGTTCATGAAGCTGATGAAATGCTTGAATAATTGCATGCATTTGTTCATCTGTCCAATTTCCAGCTGGAACAGGTACTTTCACCGTATGTTCTTGTCCCAAGTAACGCATATCAGCAAAACGCTGGAATACAACATCGTCTTTTTGAATACCTTCATTAGTAAATTGCTCATATGCCTCGCTTTCAATCGTGTCCCATTGTGCCATCATTTCATTTAGATCCAACTCATTCATTCGCTTGATATATGTTTTGATATAATCATGACGAAGGTCACTCATTAACATGCCCCAAGCTGAGAATACTGGTGATGCGATTGGAATAACCACCTTCTTAACACCTAATTCCTTCGCAAGTGCAGGAGCATGCATGGATCCACCACCACCGAATGCGACTAAAGTGAAATCTTGCGGATTGTGGCCTTTTCTGATGGATATCAATTTTAACGCATTCAGCATATTGGAGTTTGCTATTCTTATAATGCCGAGTGCTGCTTCTTCAGCAGTCATTTCAAAATGGTTGGCAATTTTATCTTGAATAACGTCTCTAACCAAATTTAAATCTACATCATAATCGAAATTTTTGGCCGAAAGTCTGCCTGTTAATAGATTAGCATCTGTTGTCGTAGGTTCTGTACCACCCTGACCATAGGATACCGGACCGGGAACAGCTCCAGCTGACTCGGGACCAACCTTTAAGGATCCAGCTTCATCCAACCAGGCAATCGACCCCCCGCCGTTTCCTATCTCAACAATATCTACTACAGGTGCCTTAATAGGATATCCAGCATTTCGATCATTTCGTTCAATATAATAATCCGTTGATACCTTTACTTCACCATTTTCAATAAGTGAACATTTGGCTGTCGTACCACCTATATCAAATGCGATAATATTTTTCTCGTTTATCAGCTCTCCCAGCACAGCGGCACCATAAATTCCAGCAACAGGTCCAGACTCTACCATATTAATTGGTACTTTTTTAGATTCTTCAAATGTTGTCGTGCCGCCATTTGATTGCATAATAAAATTGGTACTATTTGTATTAAATTTGGTCAATTCATTATAGAGTTTATTAACGTATGTGGCGGCTGCTGGTTGTACATATGCATTTAATGCTGCTGTATTCGTTCGTTCATACTCGCGCCATTCTTTCGTTACTTCATATGAAGCACACACCGCAACTTCCGGCCATAGTTCTTTAATCATTTGTACGGTTTGTTTCTCGTGTTCCGGATTCACATAAGAATGTAAATAAGCGACTGCAATCGCTTCAACTTTTTCCTTCTTAAAGTACTCAACGATCTCTTTAATTTGTTCATTATCTAAAGGCGTTAGAACTTCACCTTTATAATTAAGGCGCTCATTGACTTCTTTTCTTAAGTGTCGCTCAATAAACGGTTCAGGTTTCTTATAGCGGATATTGAATAAATCAGGACGATTACCACGTGCTATTTCCAAAACATCCCTAAATCCTTTTGTCGTAATTAACCCTGTTTTAGCTCCTTTTCTCTCTGTTAACGCATTGATAATAACCGTTGTGCCGTGAATAAACGTGGAGATTTCTTTTTTATCAATATTGCTTTTATCAATGACATCAATAACTCCCTTTTCAAAGTTCGGCGGAGTTGTATGACTCTTGGCAACTTCAACTTGCCCGTTGTCGTCCACATATACCAAGTCTGTAAATGTTCCTCCAATATCTGTTGCTACTCTCATGTTTTCCACCCTTCCCTATAAAAATAAAATTACCTAAAATATCACTGGTGTTAAAACGCTTACTAATAGAGCTTCTTCATTCGTTGGATTTTTCCATTCATGCTCCTTTTCTGATGGGAAATGAATGGAATCACCGGAATTTAATATATATTCTTTGTCGTCAACTTTAAAAATGACCACACCTTTTACCACATAATAAAATTCTTCTCCGGGATGACTATATTTTTCTGTGTACAGCTTATTTGGAGGTATTGTAACCATCATTGGTTCCATTTTACGATCAGGAAACTTTCCCGCCAGGCGAGCATGTACGATGTCAGAACCCTCTAATTTAAATTGTTTTTGCTCCTCTTTATGCAACGCATAATTATGATTTTCGATCTCTTCAAAAAAATACGTAATGTGAATATTTAATGCGTCAGCGATTTTTTTTAAAGAGGTTATGGCAAGTGATGACGATCCCCGTTCAATTTGTGATAAGAAACTAACGGAAAGCCCAGTTTGTTCACTCAAGTCCTTCAGCGTCATTTCATTTTCCAATCTGAGATTTTTGATTTTCTTGTGAATATTTTCCATTATTTTACATTATTTTCATGTAATTAGAATTACAGTGAAATTAGAATATTTACACCTCCACTTCATTTGTTATTATACTAGCACAAATTTTATAGAATTAAAAGAAATATTTATTATTTTTTATTGTTGTTAAAAAATTTTATAAAGATACTCTTCCCAATCAAATCCATGTATTCCAACCAAAGAAACCTTGAACAGCCAGCAGCTATTCAAGGTACTTATATTTTTCTCTCGTTATTGAACATCCTCTTAAAGAAATGCCACATGATACACACTTTAGAAAAAAGCCCCACCGGTCACAAATCAACCAGTAGGGCTTTCCCATTATACCTGTTTAATCTTCCATATCTCCGCCGCATATTCTTGAATCGTTCTATCGCTGGAGAATTTTCCGGAATAGGCGATATTGGTCAGACTCATATGCAGCCATTTGAATCGATCACGGTAAACTTGTTCCACATATTCATGCATTTCCAAATACGGTTCAAAATCTTTCAAAACAAAATACGGATCATTATGATAAAGAATGTTATAGTAAATGTCTTTAAACTCCATTTCTTCAAAACCGAATCCATGATTTAACTGATCCAATATTTTTCTAACCCGTTCATCACTGTTGTATAAATCCATTGCACGATAATCGCCACGTGCATAATAATTATGCACCTCATCAGCGGTCAGACCAAAAATAAATATATTATTGTCACCGACTGCCTTTTTTATTTCCACATTCGCGCCATCCAGTGTTCCTACTGTTAGTGCACCATTCATCATCATCTTCATATTGCCCGTTCCTGACGCCTCTTTACCGGCTGTGGAAATTTGCTCGCTGATGTCTGTTGCCGGAATGATTCGTTCGGCTAGACTCACATTGTAATTCTCCAGAAAGACAACTTTCAGCTTATCCCTGATATCCGGATCATTATTAACAATGGTAGCAGTTTTGTTAATCAATTTGATAACTTCTTTAGCCAGATAATAGCCCGGTGCTGCCTTGGCACCAAAAATAAATGTCCTGGGGGTAATATCCATGTCCGGGTTTGCTTTTAATTCATTATATAAATAAAGAATGTGAAAAACCTTCAGCGTCTGCCGTTTATATTCATGGAGTCGCTTCACATGCACGTCAAAAATTGAATCCTTATCTACTGCAATGCCCGTACGTTCATATATAAGCTGCGTTAACATACGTTTGTTTTCCTGCTTGACCTGATCCACTTTTTCAAGAAACATATTATCTCGTGAATATTTAAGTAAACTAATCAACTGTTTCGGCCGTTTAACCCAATGGGATCCGATTGTCTCGGTAATCAATGCGGACAAGTTGGGATTTGCCTGCAATAGCCAGCGTCTGTGGGTAATGCCATTTGTTTTATTATTAAAACGTTCCGGAAACACCGTATAAAAATCCTTCATTACTTGGTTTTTGAGAATTTCCGTATGCAAGAAAGCCACACCGTTGACACTGAAACTGCCGACAATGGCAAGTCTGGCCATATGCACCAGTCCATCGGCGATAATTGCCATTTGCGGAATGTTGTCTCTCAATTCCTCATGATCAAACCAGATTCCCTGACAAAACCGCTCATTTATTTCCTCAATAATCATATAAATTCTTGGCATCAGCCTTTGAACCATATCCACTGGCCAGGTTTCGAATGCCTCACTTAAGGTTGTATGATTTGTGTAGGCAATCACTTTTGTAGTTACCTTCCAGGCATTGTCCCAGCTAAAGTTTTCCTGATCCATCAGAATACGCATCAATTCCGGGATGGCCAGTGTTGGATGGGTATCATTGATTTGGATGGCAACCTTTTCGGGCAAATACTTAAGTGATCGACGGTTTGTTTCCTTGTAATGCCGAATGATATTTTGCAAACTGGCTGAGACAAGGAAATATTGCTGTTTCAGGCGTAATTCCTTTCCTTCGTATTGTGAATCATCCGGGTACAGGAATCCGGAAATCTGCTCAATCGAATGCTGGTGTTCTAGTTCATCATATTCATTCTCCAGATACGCTGTTTCACCCACTGCGGGCTCAGCACTCCATAGCCTTAATGTATTAATAACCTCATTTTTATAGCCGACAATCGGAATATCGTAAGGAACGGCCAGCACCTGATCTGTATTTTCATGTTTAAACTCCAAGTTGCCGTCCGGTTTTTTAAACATGTGAACGTCACCACGGAAATGAATACAAACTGCTTCGTTCGCTTTTCTGGTTTCCCACGGATATGTATCTTTCAGCCAATTATCGGGTAATTCGACCTGATTTCCGTGGATAATGCGCTGCTCGAACAAACCAAAACGGTACCTGATGCCGTAACCGTGACCACCGTAATGAAGCGATGCCAATGAATCAAGGAAACATGCTGCAAGCCGCCCCAGGCCTCCATTACCAAGCCCTGCATCATGTTCCTGGGCATAAATATGTTCTGGATTGAGTCCAAGATTCTCTAACGCCTTATTCGCAGTATCAAGCAGTCCGCAGTTGAGAAGGTTACTCTTGAGCAGACTGCCGATGAGAAATTCCATCGATAAATAGTATACTTGTTTACACTTCTTTTTCGCATATTTTTGTTCTGTTTCCCGCCATTGTGGCATGATTTCTTCATTGACAATCTTGGTAATCGCACCATAAATCTCTTTATCTTCTGCTTCAGATATATCTTTTTCGGTTTCTTTTTTCAATTCATCCAGCAATTTTTCAGAAAATACTTTTACGGTGATTTCCATTTACGTTTTCCACTCCTTCAAGAGGATGTTACCAATCAGGAATTTAATAGCAGTTTATCCCCCACTTTTTATTCTCGAATCATCCTCAAATTCTTGACGTGAAGTATTACTGCCCGTTAATACGTGATAAAGGTTAGCATAATGATGTGCGGAATCTTTCCAGCTGAACTGGCTTTTGTTGACATTGCCAGACAATTGTTCCCATTGCTCCGGATTGTGGTAAATGTCCAGGCTGTAACGAAGCACAGCCAATAGCTCATGGGCATTGTAATTGGAAAAACTAAATCCATTTCCCTCCCCTGTCACTTCATTAAATGGCTGGATCGTATCCCGCAATCCACCGGTTTCACGGACGATTGGCACGGTTTTATACTGCAGGGATATAAGCTGTGAAAGCCCGCACGGTTCGAACTTGGATGGCATGATAAAGAAATCGGCACTGGCATACAATCTTCTTGCCAGTCCTTCGTCAAAGGTAAGCAATGTTTTCAACTTATCCGGATGACGGTCGGCCGCAGCTGCAAAATAGTCTTCAAATTCCGGATCTCCTGTTCCAAGAATAATCAGCTGAACGTCTTCTTCCAGAAATTCATCCAGTATATGTTCAAGTAAGTGCAGTCCCTTTTGTTCGACGAGCCTGGTGATGATGGTATAAACCGGCTTTTCCCCGGCAATCGGCAGGCCAAGCTTTTCCTGGAGCAGTACTTTGTTTTCCCGCTTTTTGGCTCTGGCGGATCGATAATTCACTAAAATATTTGGATCTGTCAATGGATTATATTCACGTGTATCAATCCCATTAATTACACCAGTTAAATCGTCCGCTCTTTGCTGGAGCAGCGAATGCAGTCCTTCCCCAAAGTAAGGGTCTTTGATTTCTTCTGCATAGCTTGGGCTTACCGTCGTAATTTTATCTGCGTGGAACAGACCGCTTTTCATGCAATTTAGCATACCATTCCACTCAAATCCGGCAATATGCTCACGAGGCAAGTCAAAAAAATCCCCATAAATATCAAGTGGCATGATACCCTGATATTTAATATTATGAATGGTAAAAACGGTTTTCATATGTGCTGCAGGCTGCTTGATTTTTGCCAGTGCTACAGCCGGTGCGGCCTGCCAGTCATGGGCGTGCAGAATATCCGGCTCATACTCCAGATGTTTCAAGGCCTCGATAACAGCATGGCTGAAAAAGACAAATCTCTCTCCATCATCATAATAGCCGTATATGCCTTTTCTCGTAAAATAATAATCGTTTGCCAAAAAGTAATACACTATATTTCTGTTTTTCAGCGTATAGATTTGTGCCTCTTGATTTCGCCAGCCAAACGTAACATTAACCGAGGTTTCATACACCATCTTTTCCCGCCATTGGCTGTCAATTTCATCGTACAGGGGAAGGATCACACGTACTTCCATCTGTTCATTTTTTTGCAGTGCTTGCGGCAGTGAGCCAACTACATCTGCGAGTCCTCCCGTTTTTACAAATGGCGTACATTCTGAAGCAATAAATAATACTTTTTCCATTGGTCTCACTCCTTCGCGCTAACTTTGACCATGCTGCGATCCCGTTACAGCACTCTATTTTTGGCGATTACGTACGGTTTTTCTTTGGAACCGATCAACTGCTGATTCGCTGTCACATGTACATCTTTATCAAGGATGACATTTTCCAGATGAACACCCGAGTCAATCGTACAGCGTTGCATAATAATCGAGTCTTTTACGGTTGCGCCTTCCGTAACTGAAACACCACGGAACAGTACACTGCCCTCTACATTGCCCTCAATTACACAGCCATTGGCGACAATTGACTTTTTCACCTGTGCATGTTGACGATATTTGGCAGGTGGTTCGTTACCAATTTTGGTTCGAATAAATGGTTTTTTATAAAAAAGTGCCCGATAATTATCCGCCTGAAGCAGATTCAAGTTGTGCCGGTAAAAACTTTCAATCGAATCGACAAACGCACCATATCCTTTATTTTCAAATGTTTTCACTTTCAAATCCTGCAGATTATCTTTAATCCCATGAACAAAAAAGTGATCCTTATGATGCGCAATGCATTGATCAGTCAATTCCAGCAACAATGCCTTATTAATAATATAAACGCCGGTAAACAGCTTGGAATTTTGCTTGTCATTTGTAAGGTCTTTAACCCAGCCATCCGCATCAGCCTCAATTCGGAATCGGGAATCATGTTCTTTATTCAGTTCTTCTATGTTAGTTGTAATTAATGTCACATCTGCCCCGCTTTGAAGATGTGCGATAAATGCATCGTGATAATCGGTATTTGTAATAAACTGACTGCCACTGACAAGTACATAGGATGATTTTCCACGTTCAAAATAATCTCGGTTGTTATGGAAAAAGCGCAAATCCCCTTTTGAAATATCAGACGGATCATTCCAATCCGGCGGCAGGATAAACAATCCACCATGTCTGCGTCCCACGCCCCAGTCACCACCTGATCCAAGATGATCCATCAATGAACGGTATTTGTTGGGAACGAAAATAGCAATCTCCTCTACATCCGAATTTCTCATGTTGGAAAGCGGAAAGTCGATCAAACGATATTTTCCTGCAAATGGAATAGTAGCTCCATTTCGGAAATAAGTTAATTCGTGAAAAAAGTGGTGTTCATGACCAAGATTGATAAGCCCCATCATCGTTTCCATGTGTTGCCCTCCTCCGGGTTTTTGATATGTGTATTATGAATAAAGTTCTTCTTCATCTTTCTCCAAGGTAGCTTCTATGTGCTCAAGTGAATGTTGATCAATGACGAGCGGCTCTTCATCGGCACTGATAGAAATATGTGTACCAGCCGGAATTTCCGTGTTTTCCTTGACAATCACGCGCTCCAGTGTAACGTTTTCCCCCACTGTAACTCCTGGGTGCAGAATCGATCGACATACCTTTGAACCCTTGCCTATTTTCACATTTTCAAATAAAACGGAGCTGTCAACCTTACCGCATATCCAGCAACCGGAATTAATGAGTGAATAAGTCACTTCCGCAGTTTCATCGATATACTCGGGCGGGATATTCGACTCATTGGAATAGACACGGCGATTTTTATTATTTAAGCTAAGTTGCAGATCTTCATCAAGCAGATCCATATTGGCTTCCCAGTAACTTTGAACGGTTCCGACATCTTTCCAGTAACCCGTAAATTGATAGGCATACATATGGCATTCATCACCCAACATCGCCGGGATAATGTCCTTGCCAAAATCATGACTGGAGTATTCGTTATTGGCATCTTGTTGCAGATAGGATTTCAATACTTTCCATGTGAACATATAAATTCCCATCGATGCCAGATTACTTTTGGGGTGTTCCGGTTTTTCCGCAAATTCATAAATACGTCCATTATCCAATGTGTGCAAAATACCAAACCTTGAGGCTTCTTCCCAGGCAACAGGCATGACAGAAATGGTTGCATCCGCCCCTGTACGTTTATGCTGTTCAAGAAGTTGACCATAGTCCATTTGATAAATATGATCACCAGAGATAACCAGGACATATTCCGGGTCATGCTCATCAATAAAATGAGTATTCTGATAAATGGCATCAGCAGTTCCATTATACCAGTCCCCACCATTCCTTTCTGTATAAGGGGATAGCACGGTCATGGCACCATCCATGCGATTCAAATCCCATGCCTCTCCGTTACCAATATGGCGGTTTAACTCGAGGGGAGAATATTGTGTCATCACACCGACATGCTGCATGCCGGAATTGACACAGTTACTTAATGTAAAATCAATAATCCGGTATTTCCCTCCAAATGGAACAGCCGGTTTGGCCAGATTTTTGGTTAAGGCACCAAGGCGTTTTCCCTCTCCACCAGCAAGTAGCATCCCAACACAGTTTTTCACAATTTGACGCCTCCTGATTTATATTTTGTTTCGTTCCAACATGCACCAGACCCAAGCACTTCCTTTTCGTTCCGTCCATGCACCGCTAAATGCAGTCTTTCGTTTTTCTTTTAAAAATCGCAACTCCTAAAGGGGGGATTTTAACCTTGATATGTTGCAATTCACCATGCCATTTCTCGGGGTAACTGAAATGCTTGTCTCCATTTGTTTGACCGGATCCTCCAAAGTCTACTGCATCGGAATTAAAAATTTCCTCATATATACCCGATTCAGGAACACCCACTTTATAGTCATAATGTACATTCGGTGTGAAATTGCAGACAATGATCAGTTCCTCCCGGGGATTCGAACTTCTCCTGCAAAAGGCGATGATACTTTGCTCGATGTTATGCGGATCGATCCATAAGAAACCCTCCGGACTGTGATCGAGTTCGTAAAACGCCGGATGGTCCCGATAGAAATGATTCAGCGTCTTGACGTATTGCTGCATTTGATAATGAAGCGGGAATTCCAACAAATGCCAGTCAAGTTCCTCCAGGTCTTTCCATTCGGCATATTGTGCCAGCTCCCCGCCCATAAATAACAGTTTCTTACCGGGATGTGCCATCATATAGCCGTATAACAATCGCAAATTGGCGAATTGCTGCCACTGATCACCGGGCATTTTATCGAGTAATGATTTTTTTCCATGAATAACCTCGTCATGCGAAAGCGGAAGCAGAAAGTTTTCCGAATGGGTGTACATAAACGAGAATGTCAGCTGGTTATGATGCCACTTGCGATGAACCGGATCTTTTTCCATATAATCCAGCATGTCATTCATCCAGCCCATATTCCATTTAAAGTTAAATCCGAGGCCACCTTTGTATGTTGGTGCAGTAACGAGCGGCACATCCGAACTGTCCTCGGCCATCATCAATGTATTCGGTTCATGGCTAAAAACGACTTCATTCAGCTTGCGGATAAATGCATAGGCTTCGAGATTTTCTTCTCCCCCATAGGTGTTGAAAATTTTCACCTCGTTATCGGACTTGCCAAAATTCAGATATAGCATACTGGCCACCGCATCTGTCCGTAAACCGTCTATGTGGTATTCCTCCAGCCAGAAAAGGGCATTGGAAATAAGAAAGCTTTGCACTTCCGGACGTCCATAATCAAAAGCAAGTGTCCCCCATCCCTTTTTTTCTGCTTTTTGCGGGTCGCTGTATTCATATAAAGGTTCCCCATCAAATTGCCGGAGTCCGAATGCGTCTTTGCAAAAATGGCTTGGAACCCAGTCCATAATCACCCCGATCCCATGTATATGACATTGATCAACGAAATATTTAAAATCATCGGGAGAACCGTAACGGGATGTAACTGAGAAATAGCCGGTAATCTGGTAGCCCCACGACCGATCAAAGGGATGTTCCGCAAGTGGAAGCAACTCAATATGGGTAAATCCAAGCGTTTTGACATATGGTATTAGTTCATGAGCAAGTTCCCGGTACGTATAAAATTCTTCGGCATCCTTTGTTTCCCATGGTTTTAGTTTTGTCACTTGCTTTGTCTTCCACGTTCCCAAGTGAGCTTCATAAATGGAAATTGGCGCTGTATGCGGGTTGTATGTTTTCTTTCCTTCCTGCCATTGTTGATCATTCCAATTATATGTTGAGGTTGCTGGAGTCAAAGATGCTGTTGCCGGGCGAACTTCAGCTGTCCTGGCATATGGGTCTGCTTTCATAAACGACGCTCCATTTTGTGGCTGTATTTCATATTTATATGGCGTATTTTCCGGAATACCAGTGAAAAATCCTGCCCAGACACCTTGATCGGTAATCCGTCGCAATACGTGCCGGTCGCCCTGCCAATCATTAAAGTCCCCCACAACCCGGACTTCCTTCGCGTGTGGCGCCCAAACCACAAAACGATACCCTCGCTTGTTTTCCCATAAAATTTCGCGGCAACCGAGCAACTGCTGGCTATAGTAATTTGTTCCCTGGTGAAACAGATACAGGTCTTCTTCAGAAATGGAATAGCTCATTGGTAACACCGCCTTCCTGAGCCTAAAATTGGATCAGATCATGCCCGATTACTGTTCATCATGCTTGGTTCAATTATACCATAATTTCCTTTATATTGTTCAGAATATTAGTTACAAAGTTCGACTAGTTTTGTCGATTGTTGTCGAGTCATTTTAGTTTAGCGTCCTTGCTTAAAGTTTACAGTTAAATGGGATGGACATATACTATTGATAGAGATGAATGGAAGCGGGGGTAAGGTTTGTGGTAAATGGTATGGCATGGATAGATGATGTTTTTAGAATTACGTTCACCTGTGAAAATATAGAAACATTGATTCATTCAGAGGCAGCCCCTGTTATTTACTGGCGGAAAAAAGAAAAATATTTTTCTTTAATGTTGGAAGGACCAACTCCAACTGGCGAGGCGAAGGTGAATATGGTTTTATTTGAAGCATTGCCACTGGGTGAGGAACTGGTGCTTCAATGGGGAGACGCGGAAATGCCGGTTTACCCGGGGGCGATTGTACGCACAGACTGGTTTGAACACAATTATACCGATATACATGCAAAACTTGGGGCGGACTATTCACGTAATCAGACCGCTTTTTCTGTCTGGGCCCCCACCGCAACTGTAGTAACCTTATGGCTTAAGGGTAACAGACATCCGTTAATTAGAAGTAACGCTGGTGTTTGGGAAACCGTAGTGAAAGGCGACTGGGATGGTGCGGCTTATCAATACGAAGTGACGGTAAACGGGAAGACAACCATTGTTAATGATCCCTATGCGAAGGCAATGCTTGCGAATAGCGAGAAAAGTGTCGTCATGAATATGAAAGCTGCCGAGCCAAAGAATTTCCAAACAACAAAACGGCCACCAATCAAGCAGCTTCAGGACGCGATCATTTACGAACTGCATGTCAGAGATGCAACGATCATGCATGACAGTGGTGTCCGACATAAGGGGAAATTTTTAGGGCTTACGGAAAAAAACACAACAACTTCAAAAGGTTTTTCGACAGGGCTCTCCTATATAAAGGATCTTGGTGTTACCCATGTTCAGCTAATGCCGATTAATGACTTTGCCCGTGTGGATGAATTAAATCCAAATAGTGGTTATAACTGGGGGTATGATCCACTTTATTTTCAGGTTCCCGAGGGAAGTTATGCGACCAGAGTTGATGTTCCTGAGGCAAGAGTGAAGGAATGCAAGCAAATGATTCAGGCATTTCATGAGGAAGGAATTGCTGTCATTTTTGATGTTGTCTATAATCACGTTTTTTATATGCCAACTTCACCTTTTGAACAGCTTGTACCCGGTTATTATTTCCGTTATGATGACAATGGTCATGTAAGCAACGGAACCGGTGTGGGAAATGATTTTGCATCGGAGCGGATCATGGCCCGCAAATTTATTATCGATTCTATTGATTTTTGGCTTGATGAATATAAAGTGGACGGTTTCCGGTTTGATCTAATGGGAGCACTTGATATTGATACAATGACAGAAATCCGAACACGCTGCGAACAAGAGGAGATACCGGTTATGCTGCTAGGTGAAGGCTGGACACTTCCGACCGCAATCAACCCTGACAGGCTGGCCACTTCTGTACATTCCGGGCAATTAAAAGGTGTTCGATTTTTCAATGATTTTTTCCGTGATTCATTAAAAGGAAGTTTATTCAACACAAACGATCAAGGTTTTGCCAATGGACGGGGACAATTTATCGAACGACTTCCCCACCTTGTATCTGGATCGGCACTGGAGAAGTTCGGGCAACCCTTTGTCGCTGATGTAACCCAGACGGTCAATTATGTGGAATGCCACGATAACCATACATTATGGGACCGGCTGGAACTCACCAATAGCGGGAATACGGAAACAGTGCGCCGGAAAATGCACCAGCTGGCTACCGGTGTTACCTTGCTAAGCCAGGGAGTACCCTTTCTTCATGCCGGGCAGGAATGGTTCCGGACAAAAGCTGGAGATGAAAACAGCTATCGGTCAGGAGATCACATTAACCAGCTGGATTGGCATGAACGGGAGAAACAGCAGGATAATATTTCTTATGTAAAAAAATTAATTGCACTTAGGAAGCAATATCCTGTGTTCCGATTAGTTTCCAAACAAGAGATTAACAGGCGGCTGCATATTTTGACGACACCTGCCCCGGTATTTGGCTTTACGCTGCTTGGAGATGCCCGGAATTTTTCCATCTATGTGAATCCTGATGAAGCAACGTACCAGGTGCTCCTCCCCTCAAATGGCAGGTGGCAGACCTTGGTAACCAACAACAAAGAGAAAGAAACTCAGTACATAGAGGGCGAAGTTACAACGATTGGACCCTATGAACTGATTGTTCTCATGCGGCAAGTGAAAATTGTTTAGGATTTTTGCGGATGCTCAAACTTGAGAGAACCCGCTTGAGGACGGGAGAGTTACGACAACAGAATGCTACCGTGGTATGAATCTCACATGTTATACTAGTACCTAGAGATAAAGGAGGACAATTTGTATGACAATTAACTATCAAACAAGATTGGACGCATTGCAGAATCATTTAAAAGAAAACAACATCGATGTGGCCATGATCTCCACACCGGCAAATGTATTTTACTATACCGGATTTAATTCTGAACCGCATGAACGGTTTATGGCTTTGGTAATTGACAACCTGAAACAGGAATTTATCCTTTTCGTTCCTGCATTGGATAAGGAAATCGCCGCTAATGATTCGTTTATTAAAAACATTATTCCGATTTCCGATGAAGAAGATCCGTACGCCAAACTTCAGGAAAAACTGAGCACTGAACCCTTGGTTTTCGGACTGGAAATGAAAAAGGTAAGTATGTTCCAGCACCAACGTTTGCAATCGGTTTTTTCCGAGACGACATACGAAGACATTCAACCTTTCATCAATGGACAACGATTGAAAAAATCAAGAAGTGAACTGACCTATACCCAAAAAGCGATCGATATTATTGAAAAAGTAATGGCTGAAGGAATCAAGAAAGTTAAAGTGGGCATGACTGAACTGGAATTAACCGCTGAATTGGAATTTCTCATGAAAAAATTTGGTGCTGAAGGTCCATCATTTTCAACTACTGTATTATCCGGTGAGAATTCAGCATTACCACACGGAACCCCGGGTAACCGCAAATTGCAAAATGGTGACTTCCTGTTAATTGACATGGGCGTAACGATTGCGGAAGGATATTGCTCCGATATTACCAGGACATTTGTTATCGGTGAAGCATCAGCCAAGCAAAAAGAAATTTACGAGTATGTCCGGCAATCCACTCAAGTTGGCGTCGACGCTGTCAAAGCTGGTGTGCCACTAAAAACGTTTGATATTGAAGCAAGAAACGTGATTGAAAAAAGCGGCTATGGAAAGTATTTTAATAATCGGATTGGTCATGGCCTTGGTATTGAGGTGCACGAAGAACCATCCATTCACGAAAATAATGAACAAATTGCCGAGAGCGGATATCTGTTTACCATTGAACCCGGCATTTATATCCCTGATTTTGGCGGTGTGCGAATCGAGGATAATGTATATATTAACGAAGATGGTGAAGGTGAATTATTGACTTCTTTCCCTAGAGAATTGCAGATATTGTAATTGGCAGATATTAAATGCTCCAGCCCGTTATAGTAATGGGCTGGAGCTGTTTTTTTCATATATAAAACACGCCATCTTCGCTTTCTGAATTTTGTAATATAACAGCAACTTTAAATTCTCTCCCGGCCAGAGCGGGCTGTCTCCCGAGTTAAAGTGCTTCTCTCCCGACTAAAACGTACTGTCTCCCATGTTGAGGTGATTTTCTCCCGACCAAAGCAATCCGCCTCCCGCGTAAAACCTGCAACTCCATTTCATATCACTTCTATACAATTTGACACAACTCCTGCTACAATGAAATCAAAGGATTATTCATAAAGCGGGGGATTCCATTGTTTAACATTATGCTAATTGAAGATGATACAAGCCTGTTTCAAGAAATAAAGGAACGGTTGGCAGGTTGGAATTATGCAGTACATGGCGTGCGTGACTTTAACGATATTATGCAGAATTTCACAAGTCTTAAACCGGATTTAGTAATCATTGATATTCAATTACCGAAATTCGATGGGTTCCATTGGTGCCGGATGATTCGGACGCACTCCAATGTCCCCATTATCTTTTTATCGTCACGCGACCATCCCACCGATATGGTTATGTCCATGCAGCTTGGTGCGGATGATTATGTCCAGAAACCATTCCATTTTGATGTGCTAATTGCAAAAATACAGGCAATCCTCCGTCGTGTCTATAATTACAACGCTGAACAATTGGAACTGCGCACATGGAATAACGCTACAGTTGATTATACCAAAAATACGGTTACCAACCATAAAGGTACGATTGAGTTAACGAAAAATGAAATGTACATCCTGCAATTTTTAATTGAACGTAAAAATGAGGTAGTTCCCCGGGAAGATATCATGCAAAGCCTTTGGGATGACGAACGTTTCATTAGTGACAATACCTTGACTGTAAATGTGAACCGGCTGCGAAAGCGGTTGGGTGAAATCAAATTAGGCGGCTTTATCGAGACAAAGGTTGGCCAGGGCTATAAGGCAAAAGAGGTGCCTTTTGCGAATGATTAAAAAATATCTGATCGAGCGGTGCAGCTGGATTCTCCTGTTTATTGCCTTACAGTTGCTGGCGCTGTTTATTGCCGCGATCGATCCGTCCATCTCCATCCGGTCCGTTGTCTATATCGTCTTTTTATCGACACTTATTCTGCTGATATTTGCTATCGTCCGTTATCATAAGGAAACGGCCTTTTACAAAATCTTGCAAGCATGGGATAAGGATTATGATATAACGGATATGTATAAGCCAATAAGTCCATTTGAGAAAATCGTTGCCGAACAACTCAACGAACAAACAACAGCCTATAAAAACAAAATTTCACAACAGAACACCAAACTGGAACAGGAAAAAGATGAACTGCTATCTTGGATCCATGAAGTAAAAACACCATTAACCGCAATGCAGCTCATGATTGATCGTGTAGAGGACAAAAAGGTCAAACAGCAATTAAGGTACGAATGGTTGCGTATCCACCTCCTTCTCGACCAACAGCTTCATCAAAAACGGATCCCTTATATGGAAAACGACTTGTATATCGAACAAACGAAACTGGAGCCCCTGCTTTTTCAGGAAATCAAAGCATTACAGTCTTGGTGCATGCGCAAAGGGATTGGCTTTGATGTTTCCTTACAAGCAGAAGAGGTATTAACGGATGCGAAATGGTTTGCCTTTATCATCCGACAGCTGCTGACTAATGCTATTAAATATACACAAAACGATGATATAACAATAACAAGTTACCTGAAACAATCCCAAGCCATGCTCACTATTCGGGATCATGGAAGAGGGATTGATCGCAAGGACCTACCACGTATTTTTGATCGCGGCTTCACATCCACTACGGTCCATTATGATACAGCTTCTTCCGGTATGGGGCTTTATTTGGTTAATAACGCTTTAAAGCCGCTACACATCAAGATCGACGTCCAGTCCAAAGTCGGTGAAGGCACCAGTTTTACCTTAACGTTCCCGAGCAAAAATGATTTTGTGGCTATTACTGGCATGTGACGAGAATGTCACATGCCTTTTTGAATTGTTCGGGGAATCAAAGGAAAAAAGAACGGCAATTCCTTATCATAGATTCAGGCAGATAAAAGGAGTGAACAAGTAATGATGTTACAAGCAACCAAAATTCATAAAAGCTATGGAAACAAATTTAATAAACAGGAAGTCTTAAAAGGTATTGATATCAACGTAGAAAAAGGAGAATTTGTAAGTATCATGGGCGCATCCGGATCGGGGAAAACAACGCTTTTAAACGTCCTTTCCTCGATTGACCGGGTGAGTCAGGGAAACATTGTCATTCAAGGCCAGGAACTAACCACCATGAAGGATAAACAGCTTGCCACATTTCGAAAAAATCATTTGGGCTTTATCTTTCAGGAATATAATCTGCTGGATACGCTGACCGTGAAAGAGAATATTCTCCTGCCACTGTCAATTAATAACGTATCGAAAAAAGCAGCAAACCAAACATTTGAGCAAGTGGCAAAGGAACTGGGCATTTACGATATCAAGGGCAAATATCCAAACGAACTATCGGGCGGGCAAAAACAGCGTACATCGGCAGCCCGCGCGTTCATCCATGAACCAAGCATCATTTTTGCTGATGAACCGACCGGTGCGCTGGATTCCAAATCAGCATCGGATTTATTAAACAAACTGAACCATTTAAATGAGACCCGGGAAGCCACTATTGTGATGGTTACCCATGATCCGGTCGCAGCCAGCTATTCGGAACGGGTGATTTTTATCAAGGATGGTTCCTTCTATACGCAAATCTATAAAGGGGATGGAACAAGAGAGACCTTTTTGAAAGATATTATGAAAACACAGGGCGTCCTGGGTGGTGTGCACGATGAGCATTAATCGATTAATCTGGCAAAGTTTAAAGAAAAATATTCGTAACTATTACTTATATGTTTTTGCACTCGTTTTTAGTGTGGCACTGTATTTTTCTTTTGTCACCTTACAATATGATCCAGCAATGGAGGACCCGTCCAGTTCTGTAAAAGGGTCAGCAGGTCTTTATGCCGGATCCGTTTTATTAATTGCCATAGTTACTGTGTTTCTATTATATGCAAACACCTTATTCATCAAACGCAGAAGTAAAGAGATTGGCTTATTCCAGCTGATCGGTATGACCAAGGGAAAAGTTTTTCGCATTCTGAGTCTGGAAAACCTTACGCTGTATATTGGATCGATTGTCATTGGGATCTTTTTCGGATTTGCCGTGTCAAAACTCATGAAGATGGTGTTCTTTAAAATCACCGGGATCAATCAGGTTGCAACACTCGGATTTTCCGCGAAGGCGATGTTCCAGACGCTGCTTGTGTTTTTCGTGATCTATTTGTTTATTATGCTGATGAACTATTTGTTTATTAAGAGGCAGAGCGTGCTTTCCCTATTTCAGGCAAGGTCCAAAACGGAAAACAATGTAAAGAAACTGTCAGTTGTCCAGATCCTGATTGGTATTTTTGGAATCGGACTGATTATTCTGGGCTATTATTTATCTACCATTTTGTTTGACAGTGACACCATGAATTCAGGCACTTTGTTTCTGCTCATGATCAGTATCCTGGGTTCGGTAATTATTGGGACGTACCTGTTCTTTAAAGGATCAGTAAGCTTTATCCTGCAGCTGATTCGCAAAAGCAAGGCAGGGTATTTATCGATTAACGATGTACTATCGTTATCATCGATTATGTTCCGCATGAAATCCAATGCGCTGCTTTTGACGGTAATTACCACCGTTTCCGCACTGGCGATCGGATTATTATCACTAACCTATATATCCTATTATTCAGCGGAAAAGTTAGCACAGCAAATGGTACCAAATGATTTTTCCATTCCGAGTCAGGAAGACGCAGATCGTTTCACAAAAGAACTGGATCAAAAAAACATAGCTTACAAGAAAAACAAAATTGATTTCATCACGGTAAGTGCTGACTTAACCAAGGCATTACAGTTGGCTCCGGATAATTCTTATATCGACCCCAAGGATAACGAAATGACCGTCATCAGTGATCAATCAACAAAGAAGATTAACGTTTCGCCTGATGAGACAGTCCTTACAGGTACCAGTGATGTTACGGCACAGATGATTTCCTTAAAAGACAAAGGAAAACTGACACTTTCGAATACCAAGGATACCTTTGATGTCTACTATTCGGAAGTACAAAATCAGGCCATTCTACCAATGGTCTTCTCTTTCGGCGGGCCCGTTGCAGTTGTAGATGATAGTGTCTACCAACAATTGGAACAAAATTTGGACAAAGATATCCAAAGCACTTTTGGCAGCACCTATGTTGGCATTGATGTTGTGGACGGGAAAGCGTTGCAGCAAGCTAACAACATTTTCGAGCAGATGAATCTTGATGAACAAGATGCAGATGCATCCGGTTATGGCTCCCGCTCCCAGTCAAAGGCTACGGCAGAGCAAAAACAGGCTACCGGACTGACCATGTTCATCGTCGGCTTTCTCGGATTAACCTTTTTGATTACATCTGGGTGTATTTTGTACTTTAAACAGATGGATGAGAGTGATGAGGAAAAGTCAACGTACACCATTTTACGCAAACTTGGCTTTACACAGAGCGATTTAATCCGCGGCATTTGGTATAAACAGCTGTTTAACTTTGGTATTCCTTTAGTACTTGGGCTGTTACACAGTTATTTTGCTGTCAAATCGGGCTGGTTCCTGTTTGGTACAGAAATGGCTACTCCAACAGTAATTGTCATGGCCATTTATACCGTTCTGTACTCGATTTTCGGTATCTTATCGGTACTTTATTATAAGCGAGTTATTCAAGAAGCCTTATGAGGAGACAGACCCCCGCGGCTTTAAATCGTTAAAGTGGCGGGGAATCTAACTCTATTGATGTAAGCGATACGGATTACCCACTTGTTAGCTCCATTTCAAATTCAGCAGCAATACCTATAATCACCCAATAATAATCCTTTCCTTAGGATAATGGTAATTCCCCGGACTTTTCTTCTTCTTAAACGTCAGCAAAAAGGTAATAATTCCAATCCTGCCAATGAACATGAGGATCATCAAAACAATCTTGCTTATGACAGTCAATTTTCCAGTAATACCAAGTGACAGTCCGACCGTTCCAAAGGCCGAGGTAACTTCAAATAAAAGTGTTGAAGTGGAAAATGGCTCCAAAACAGACAGTAGCAGCACTGAACCATAAACAAAAATGATCGCCATTAATGTTACGGTGACCGCTTTTTGCAAGTCTTCTTCGTGAATTTCACGTCTGAACAAACGAATATTTTTGCCGCCACGGGCAAATGTAATCAGAAAAATAATCACCAGGGCAAATGTGGTCGTCCGAATTCCTCCACCTGAACTGCTTGGCGAGGCACCAATAAACATTAAAAATGACATGAACAGCTGATTTGGTTCCGTCAATTGGCTGACATCAAGCGTAGACAGCCCGGCACTCCTGGTTGTCACCGATTGAAATAGAGCATAAAACAATACCTGATGCCATGATTTACCACTAAAATAACCGTTTAAATCAAACAAAGCAATAAAAATCGTCCCGATAACAACTAAACTAAAAAATGTAATAGTCGTTACTTTAGTAAACAGGGAAAAACGAAACCGACGATGATTGCCCGACCTGGAAAACAAATATTCCTTTGTCTCCACTAAAACCGGATAACCGATAGCCCCAAAAATAATCAACAATATATTAATAAACTGGATAAAATAATCGTCTTTAAACAGGATGAGCGAATTCCCGGTAATATCAAAACCACCATTGGTTATAGCGCTAATCACCCCGAAAAAACCGTTTAAATACGCTTCTTCAGCAGTTGGAAAGTATTGCAAAAAATATGTTCCCATTATGATAAACCCGATAAATTCAATCGTTAAAATTACTAATAAAATTTGTTTAATTAAACGAACCATTCCTTCAAAAGTTGTCTGATTCTGATCCGTCATTATTAATCGACGTTCTTTCAATCCGATTTTTTTACCTAATAACAACCAGATGGAAGTTCCTATTGCCATCACCCCTACCCCGCCCAATTGCAAGATCAGGCAAAGCAGAATATATCCAGTTGTACTAAAGGTGTCGGCAATACTAACCGTTGTCAGTCCCGTCACACTCAGCGCACTCACTGCCGTAAACAAAATATCGATAAACGGTACGTGAACACCATCCCTGTGTGCTACCGGCAATGCAAGCAAGAGTGTGGATACGATAACAGCAAGGAGATAAAAAAGCAGGATTAATTGTACGGGTGATAATCGATTCATTAGTCGGATCAATGGCTGCTTGGAAAACATGTTCTGCCCCTCCTAAAAAATATAACCTCATTATAACAGGCAGGATTCATTAATAGTACTACTTTTTTGGGGCTGACCCTTGGTGGATAGGTTAGATAGAAGCAGTAAATCCTGATTTAAAGGTTTCGGATCGTATTCTATTCAACTTGGACTTATTCTTTTCATTTCGGACCGTATTATGTTCAATTTGGACTGTATTTCTGATTCGGAAAGTTTTTTCAACATGGATGATTGCGTCAGGTCTGACTCCATATGTTATCATAGATTAAAAGGAGTGATTCATAATGAATAAATCAATTCCGGAGATCACACTTAATGACGGTCTCACATTACCAGTTATTGGCCTTGGTACATACAAACTAAATGGAAATGAGGGCGCCAATGCGATAAGCAGTGCAATCGATATGGGATACCGCCTGCTTGATTCAGCGTATAATTATGAAAATGAAGGAACGCTGGGTGAAGCTGTCCGGCGCAGTTCTGTTCCAAGAGAAGAATTACGAATTACATCCAAATTACCTGGCCGTTATCACAGCTATGACAAAGCCGTTACTACCATTCAAGAATCTTTGTATCGGGCAAATCTGGACTATTATGATCTTTATCTTATACACTGGCCCAATCCGAAACAAGATATTTATGTAGAGGCCTGGCAAGCACTTATTGATGCGAAAAAATGGGGCTTGATTCGGTCAATTGGTGTTTGTAATTTCTTGCCGGAACACATTGTACGTTTGGAAAAGGAGACTGGTGTCAAACCAAGCATGAACCAAATTGAATTACACCCATTTTTCAACCAGGAAAAACAACGACAATGGCATGAGGAAAATGACGTGAAGACCGAATCTTGGAGTCCATTGGCCCGAGCAAATGAAGTCTTGCAAAATGACAGGATCCAAGCGATTGCCAACAAACATCAAAAAACAGTTTCCCAAGTGATTTTACGCTGGCATTATCAACTTGGCACCATCCCTATTCCGAAATCGGCATCACCGGCAAGACAACGTGAAAACATTTCAATTTTTGATTTTTCGCTGGATGAAACGGACATGAACGACATTGCAGCATTAACACTACCCGATGGCAGGATGAACGATCAGGATCCTGCAGTATATGAGGAATTTTAAAAACAAAGCGCACCAATTAACAGGTGCGCGCTTTGTTTTTCTAAAATATAAGAATGACAACAAAATAGACGACCATTGCCACCAATCCAACCGGTAAAGCAAATTTTGCATATTGTTTACTGGTAATATCAAGCTTTCCGGCGGCGATAATGTTCGGGATATTTCCCGGGATAAGCATTCCTCCACTCACAAGCAGTCCCAATAACATATCTCTAATGGTTGTACTATCCATGGAAGGGCTAATTTCAGCAGCAGCAAGTGTCGCATTATCCAGTACTGCAGAGATCATGTTAATCCAATACAATATCAACGGATTCAAATCGAGCAAATACCGCTCAATTAACGGCTCGAACCCGGCACCAAGAAACGTTAACGCCATAACAAATAAATATATTTTTAAGCTGCGAATAATAATTTCGCCATATGATTCTGTCTCTGAATTATTGGGCGCCTTCTCTTTCGAACTTTGCTGCGACAGTATTTCCTGTGATTCTTCCCTTGATTTCACAAACATCGCTGCAAGTATACCAAAAATAATTACCCCAGGAATAACATAGATACCAACTAATTTTAAAAGGTAAAAAAAGTCTTCATTCAATTTATTGACCACAACGGTTGAAAGCGGTTCGCCAAGCGGTGTGAGAACAGCCCCCAAACCAATTGCAAAACAAGCCAGCACAACTAAACGGATTTCTGATTCTTTATCCAATCGCAGGACACCGACAATGGCAACTAAAATAATTGCCGCAATAATTGCCGTAATCAAGCTGGAGATAAGTCCAAGAATAATGACAAACAAAGCAATGAATACGCGATACGGGATTGCCCTGCTCATGCCGAGTACTCCTTTTTCAATCGGTGTCTGGAACCATCTAAACAATAAACCGGCGACAAGTACTGCCAGGGTAATATTAATCGGATGCACCAATGCCTCTTTGATTAAAGGCCAATCCAATACCTGACTGACCAGTACCGATAAAACACCCATGATAAACAAAAACATTTCCAAATTCTTTTCAACAAACTTTGTAAACGGCAACAATAATACAAGAAGTAAAATAATGATTAAACCAACGATCAAAATACATTCCTCCTAAAATGTCTAAAGTCTTTTTTGGTACATAAAACCGAGATCCCTGCTTTAGCTGTTTTTTACTTTTATTCAATTTAGAACGTGGACAGATCGCGGTAGTTCTTACACAAACATCCACCGCTTCTTCCCGCCACAAAGTCTGATATGTATTTGGCTCGTTTTCTTCAGTTTCACTGCTTCAAAGGTAGAAATATGTTATCAGCCAAATAGTATCATGACTCCAAATTACCTTATTATCATGTATGTATTTCACCTCGCTTTATAAAATAAAAAGGAGCCCGTCACTCAGGGTATACGTATCCCTTTGGTGACAGACTCCTCCAAAAAATTAAATTACATATTCAATATTGTTAAATATTCTTCCTGCTTTATAGCATAACAGAGAATATTTGGCATGACAACAAAAAATTTTTAAAACCGAGCATTTTTTCATATACATTAACCAACGTTTGAACTAGTGTTGTGTTTAGTAAATGAATCCGGGTTTATTCAGATGTGAACCAACTTAATCATTATCCGCCACTTTCACTAACTGCTTACCAATATTCTCCCCGGAAAACAGTCCAAGAAAAGCATCTGGAATCGAACGAAATCCTTCGTGAATCGTTTCTTTAAACTTTAAATCCCCTTTGCTAACGGCTTCACTAAGCACTTGATATGCTTCACTATAATGCTCCGAAAAATCACCAACAAGGAGTCCTTGCATTTTCGCCCGGGATTTAATTAAATATTGCTGCACCCGCAGTCCCATATCTTTTTCCCCTTTTTTCAAATTATAAGAAGAAATGGAACCACATACTGGTATGCGGGCGAACGTATTTAATTGTGGCCAAACGGCGTCGGATATTTCGCCACCAACATTTTCATAATAAACATCAATCCCGTTTGGACAGGCAGCCTTTAATTGTTTGTAGACGTCTCCCTTCTTGTATTCCACCGCTGCATCATAGCCAAGTGTTCCGGTGATATATTCTGCTTTTTCAGGGGAACCGACAATTCCAACCACTCGTGCGCCAGCGCTTTTCGCCAATTGACCGGCAACTTGACCAACTGCTCCAGCTGCTCCAGAGACAACAACTGTTTCACCCTGCTTCGGCTCACCAATGTGCATCATACCGAAATAAGCAGTCAAAGCGGGCATACCTAATACGCTTAGTGCATTACTTGGTTCCAGCCCATTTAATTCGACCTTTCGAACACTATCAGCATTTGCAACATTGTATTCCTGAAAATCAAGTGTGCCTGTTACAATATCTCCCGGCTCAAACTGATTATCGTTTGTTTCAACTACTTGTGCTACAATTGCCCCCTTTAACGGTGCGCCAACGTCAAATGGTTTGGCATAGGAAGGTGCATCCGACATTCTTCCCCGCATATATGGATCAACCGATACATACAACGTTTTTAATAAAACCTCCTTGTCCCCCGGTGTTGGAACATCTATTTCCTTAAATTGAAAAGTATCATCATTTGGTAATCCATTTGGTCGTTCGCGAAGAATTAGTTGTTGTTGTTTCATCATTTATTGCCTCCTGTCATTTTTCATCATCTTAACTGTATTCCCATCTTGTGAAAAATAAAACATTATCAGTGGATGCAACTTCCCCCAGAAAAATCAGGGATGGTGCAATCGACCCGCTATCTTTGTCTAACTTAAAAAAGCTGATCCCCTTTAAAGGAACCAGCCGCTGTCTAAATAGACTTTTGTTTTTCTTGACAACCCCATCACTGAAATTAGATGACACACCCTATATCATTTCCTTAAATTTATTAATCAACGATTCCCCCTGATATCCTTCCTCAACCAGCTTGCGTAACAGTGCATTAACTTTACTCTTCTGCTGGTCAATAATAGTGCCAAGAAATAACACATTGGTATTGGAACCAATCTCATTGATGCCTACAATCGATGTAATAAAGGTCGCTGGTGCATTACTCTCCTTGGTGATTTTTACCTGCAACATAACCTCATCTCCCCTATTTGCCAAATCCTCAAAAAAGGCTTGATAGGAACGGTCCAAATAGGCCTCAATCACCCAGTGGTCATAGTCATCTTCCTTATTGATAATTAATCCATCTATTAAAGGGATTTCATGCAAGATGATATCTTCTTCAACAGTTTCAAGAGTCTCCAATTTCCTCAATTTGAATGTTTTCATCATCCACCACCTTCCTTTATTCGATTGTGCTAACCGCCAATATATGACATTTCGATTTTCTTGCGGTTTTCATGTTTCCGTTCAGCTCGTTCATCCGAATAACGATCCGTTCTGCGTTTCCATAAACCGGTTAAATTCGTCTGAAGTTCTTCATCTGTTATACCATCACGCAACCGTCCCCGCAAATCATAGCCGGATGAGGCAAAGAGACAGGTATATAATTTCCCATCCGCAGACAAACGAATGCGTGTGCACGTGCCACAAAAAGAATCCGTTACCGATGATATCACACCAATCTCACCTTCCCCATCTTGATAACGAAACCGGGAAGCTACCTCACCATAATAATTTTCCTCCGCCGCTTCAATTGGCATTTCCTCGTGAATCCGGTCAATAATCTGCTTTTTGGAAATAACATGATTCATATCCCAGCCATTGTGGTTTCCTACATCCATAAATTCGATATAGCGTAAAATAATGTCCTTTCCTTTAAAATAACGTGCCATAGGCAAAATCTGGCTTTCATTCATTCCTTTTTTCACGACCATATTCACTTTCACTTTTAGTCCCGCCTGTTTTGCTGCTTCAATTCCACGCAAAACGGGGCGAATCGGAACACCCCGGCCATTAATTTTTGTAAATACATCATCCTCAATCGCATCCAAACTGATATTGACCCGCTTTAATCCCGCTTCCTTCAATTTTGTCGCACGTTTTGGCAACAGAACGGCATTTGTGGTAAGTGCAATGTCGTCAATACCGGGAATTTCCGTTAATTTGGCGATGAGTTGATCCAGATTTTTGCGTAGTAATGGTTCGCCCCCTGTTATCCGGATTTTCTCAACCCCCAACTTTGCAAATGTTTTAGCCACCCGGATAATTTCTTCAAAACTTAACAGCTCGCTCTCAGGCAGAAACGGATAATCATCACCAAAAATCTCCTTGGGCATGCAATACGTACAGCGAAAATTGCATTTATCAATAACGGAAATGCGCAAATCTCTAAGCGACCTTCCAAATATGTCGGTGATTGGTGTAACCTCTTTCACCATTTATAACACTCCTTTAAAATTCTGCTGCCCATCTTCATTATCCAACAGTAACGCATCGACAGTGGATCCCGCGGTGAACCCCCTTGATCCCCCAGGCAAAACCATTAAAGCATTGGTGTAAGCCAGTGAGGTCACAACGTTGGATTTATCGATTCCGGCTGGTTTTATGCCGATATGTCCATTATCATACGTGATGTAACTGCGAACAAATCGGGTAAACGGGTTCGGTTTTGGAAAATCATCTTGTAATGTTGCTTTTACCCGTTTTAAGAATGGTTGCTTGTTAAATAAATAATGCTGAATAATCGGTCTTGTGTATAATTCAAAGCCAACATAGCAAGCAGATGGATTCCCTGATAACCCAAATAATAACTGGTCTCCTTTTACCGCAACCGTTGTCACACTTCCCGGCCGCATGGCAATTTTATTAAACAGCACTTCAGCACCCAACTTCTCGTAAATTGCCGGCATTAAATCGAAATCGCCAACGGAAACACCACCTGTTGTAATCAGAATATCGACTTGATCCAATGCCTTTCGAATGGTTTCATAACTGGAATCAAATTCATCAGCAAGTTTGCCAAAATAATGGCCTGTGGCACCTGCCCGTTTAATTTGTGACATGATCATATATGCATTGGAGTTACGAATCTTTCCCGGTTGTAATTCCTCATCAACGTCCAACAGTTCTGTTCCTGTAGCTATTACGCCGACAACAGGCTTTTTCGCAACTTGAACCTCACTATAACCAAATGTTGCAAGCACCGCTTTCATTCCCGGGTTAATGATTGCGCCAGCCTCAACTAGCACATCTTCTTTGGAAACCTCCGAGCCTTCTGGAATGATATTTGTTCCCGCCTCCAATTTACGTTTCATCGCCATTAAGTTTTTCCCGTCCCGTTCATACTCCTGGCAAACTTCAAACATGGCCACACAATCAGCACCATCAGGTATTTTTGCCCCGGTCATGATGCGAGTTGCCTGCTGTTTTTCCAATGTTTTCGTTGGCACTTGGCCAGCACCAATATGTTCTACTACTGCAAATTCCACCTGATGATCCCTTGACGCATCATTTGTATCTGCTGAGCGCAGTGCAAATCCATCGTATGGTGATTTATCAAATGGTGGAACCGGATGTTTCGCCACGATCGGTTCCGCCAATCTTCTCCCATCACAATTTTCAATGGAAACTGTTTCTGCTTCCCCTTGTTTTTTGTATTGCATAACCTTCGCCACTGCATCTGCCACTGGAATAGGTTTTCTTCTCTCCACCATTATATCAAACCTCTCTGCCAAATTTACCTAAGTTTAGTGTAACAAAAATAGACTGAATTGAATAACGATCCATTCGTAACGTTTAGCGGGATGGTTTTCCCACTGACATCAATTTTAATGCTTTTTACCTCATGAAAATGTGAGAGAGATCACAATAATGTACGAAAAATATAGATGAATGAACATTTTAGCCAAAAGTCCATGACAGTTCCCGCCAATTATCGGCGATTTTTGACCACTTACGGCGGTTGTCACATGTTTTACGGCGATTCCCATATTATGGGGCAAATTCAGTAGTAAAGCGGTTGCCCCTTTTTTGCAATTTTACATTTTCCGGAAAAAAATAAAGCGTATATTTCATCCGAAAAAAACAATCATAACTAGTGACGGTTGTCAAAAACAAAGGAGGAATTCACGTGACTGTTGCAACTCAAGTTAAACAAACATTAGCCGGATTAAAAAGTGCTCAAGCCAGCTTTGAGCAATTTGCCTTGCAAACCGAAAATAAACAAGCAAAACAATTGTATCAAAATGCTGCACAACAAACAGAAACCCTTTTACAAACAATTGAACCAAGAATGCAACAAATTGAGCAGGAAGAACCACAATATAAACAATAAGCACAAAACGACAGGTACCCTTTTAAAGGGCGCTTCGTTCTGGGGCTGGCAACCATCAGCCCCGGTTTTACATAAGGGGTGATGAGATGAAAATCAAACAAAACGTTGCGGTTCCTGCCCTCCTCTTTCTTATTTTATTCGGATGTTCGGCAAATAACGGTACGAATCCAGGTTCCCAATCGGCTGATAATGACAATCACGTGGAGTTTACCAAGTTTGATAAAACCGCCTCTGACGATTTTATCGATCAAGATGCAGCAAATGAGGCAAAAAAGGTATTAAGTAAATTTGAAGATATTAAAGCCATTAAAGCTGTTAATACAAAAAAATACCTATTAGTTGCGGTTCAAGTGCACCATAACAAGCGTTTTCAACTGGATGACCTGGAAAAAAAATATTCCAAAGTACTAAAGAAAAAATTCCCGAAATACCAAACGAAATTATCAACCGATCAAAAACTTTGGGTCGAATTAAATGAGCTGGAGCAAGCTATTAATGATAACAAAATCTCCAATAATAAATTGGAAAAGCAAGTGAAGCACATGATTAAACTAAGTAAGGAACAAACCTGATTAAGCAAGTTTAGATCTTATTTGGAAGAGAGTGATGGACGATGGCTGATAATAAAAAGAAAAATTTGCCTCCGGAAGCACAAAGATACCAAGCTATGCAAAAAAAACAGGAAACAAAACGACCAGTCTTTAAGAATTGTATCAAGGCCTTTCTCATTGGTGGCCTCATTTGTTTGATTGGACAATTTATTTCCATGTTTTATATTTATTATTTTGATTTCACGGAGCAAACAGCTGGCAATCCAACAACTGCTACCTTAATATTCATTACCATGTTATTAACTGGATTTGGTATTTATGATCGGATTGGCCAATTTGCTGGCGCAGGTGCTGCCGTTCCGGTTACTGGATTCGGAAATTCGGTTATTTCTGCGGCTATTGAGCATCGTCCGGAAGGGTTTGTGCTTGGCGTTGGCGGCAACATGTTTAAACTGGCTGGTTCAGTCATTGCGATCGGGGTATTTTCTGCATTTATCATCGCATTAATTAAAACGATTCTTATACAATGGGGTTGGTTATAATGCTTACTGGTCACAGAACCTGGATATTTGAAAATAAACCGGTCATTCTGTCTACTGGAACGGTCGGTGGTCCCTTTGAAGCGAAGGGAAAAATTCCAAAAGACTTTGATTTGCTCCATGAAGACACATGGTTAAAACAAAAGTCCTTTGAACTTGCACAGCAGAAAATGCTTGAGGAAGCATGCCAGTTTGCCATTGAAAATAGTCCTATCCAAAAAGAACAAGTTGATTTTTTTGTGAGTGGTGATTTAATCAACCAAATTACCCCAACCAGTTTTGCTGCCAAAACCCTGGGCAGTGCTTACTTCGGTTTATTTAATGCTTGTGCTACATCAATGGAAAGTCTGGCCTTATCGGCATTCCTTATTAATGGTCATGGAGCAAACTACATTATGAGCGGAACTGCTAGTCACAATTCAGCAACCGAAAGACAGTTCCGTTACCCGACTGAATACGGAGGGCAAAAACCGCCAACAGCACAATGGACGGTTACCGGTGCCGGTGTTGCACTGGTTGCAAAAAGTGGCGATGGTCCAAAAGTTACCACAGCAACCATTGGCAAAGTCGTTGATATGGGAATGACCGATCCATTCAATATGGGTGGTGCCATGGCTCCCGCTGCGGTCGATACAATTATCACACATTTAAAAGAACGAGATGTTGATCCTTCTTATTACGATTTGATTATAACCGGAGATTTAGGGTATGTTGGCAGGAAGGCATCATTGGATTTATTCAAGAAGTCCGGGATTCATTTGGATGAAAAAAAATACGTCGATTGCGGATTAACCATTTATCGGGAGGATCAGCCGGTACAATCCGGTGGTAGTGGTGCAGCCTGTTCATCGGTTGGTACATACGGGCATTTTATGAACCGTATGCGCCGTGGCGAAATTCAACGCATGCTGGTCGTGGCTACAGGTGCCTTGCATTCTCCAGTAAGTGTACAGCAAAAAAAGTCAATCCCTTGTATCGCCCATGCAGTATCCATTGAAACCGGGGGTGATGAATCATGATCTTTCTTTGGGCATTCATAATCGGTGGTGCGTTTTGTGTTATCGGGCAAATTATGATGGATGTTTTCAAACTATCACCTGGCCATACATTAAGTATTATGGTCGTGATCGGCGCCCTGCTGGATGGGTTTGGTTTATATGAGCCGTTAATCAATTTTGCTGGAGCCGGGGCTACTGTACCAATTACCAGCTTTGGTAACTCCCTTGTTCATGGCGCGATGGCTGAAGGAGAAGCTCATGGCATCGTTGGTGTACTGACCGGAATGTTTGAGGTAACCAGTTCCGGTATTTCCGCCGCCATCGTTTTCGGAGTACTCGGCGCGATTATCTTTAAGCCAAAAGGGTAACACAAAGGCTAAAAGTGCCCGGTTAGCGGCAAATTTCTGATGGAAGGATGAGTAAAATGACGATTGGTTCACAGGTGAAAAGCTGTTTTTCATCCATAAAAAGCGCAGAAGCTACCTTGGATTTGTTAGCCAACAAAACAATGGATCAGGAAGCAAAAGAAGTATTTGAAAACACCAGGAAAATAGTTGATGAAGTAAAAGTTGACCTACAGCAACAAGTAATTCGATTAGCAAAGGAAGAACCACAGTATAAATCCTGAAATTCAATTAGGTTTTTTCGAATTACATTTTTGCTTTAGAAAGGAACATGAACTATGCCTTTACCAGACCCACTAGAGGTTATTGTCAGGACATTAATCACGATTGTTGCTCTTTTTCTCATCACAAAGGGCCTAGGGAAAAAACAACTGGCAGAGATGAACGTATTTGAATATATCACCGGTATCGTTATCGGGGACATTATTGCCGTCCATGCCACGGAACTAGATTCCAGTCTTATTTATGGCGGGATCTCTGCTTTATTATGGTTTATTATTCCTTGGAGTATTGAATACTTTTCCATGAAAAGCAAGAAATTACGCAACATTGTTCAAGGTAAAAGTACTGTTCTCATTCAAGATGGTAAAATAATGGAAGATAATTTGAAGAAAGAACGGTTTACCATTGATGATCTGCAAGAAAGCCTGCGCGATAAAAATGTTTTTCGCGCTGCAGATGTTGAATTTGCCGTACTTGAACCATCCGGAACGTTAAGTGTTTTGCCTAAAAAAGAAAACCGGCCGTTAACAGCAAAATATCTCGGATTAAAGGTTCCACCAGATAAACAACCGGAAACCGTCATTATGGATGGCAAGGTTCTACATGAGCCATTGGCAAACCTTTCGTTAAATGTAAACTGGCTGGAAACAGAACTGGATAAGCTAAATGTCAGTATTGAAAATGTTTTTCTCGGTGAGGTGGATAGTGATGGCCAACTGACGGTTGATTTATATGATGACAAAATTGCTGTCCCTAGCCCAAGTGAGAAGCCATTACTGCTGGCAACGCTAAAAAAATGTCAGGCCGATTTGGAACTCTTTGCTTTGGGAACGGAGAATAAAGAAGCAAAACAATTGTACCAAAAAAACAGCAAAAAACTCACAAAAGCAATTACCGATATTACACCTTACCTGAATTAGGATGAATGAGGACTGCGGGTTGCAGGTCAATTCGATGTTGCAACTCAGACGTTACTTTAACCTGGAAGCAGCCAAGAGAATTGGCGTTCCAAAAGATATCCGTGAAACCGTGTTACCGCTTGGTGCAACCATTCATATGGACGGTTCCTGCCTGGCAGCCATGTTAAAAATCGCATTTATTTTTGGTGTATTTAATAAAAACTTTTCCGGATTGGACACCTATTTAATCGCAATCGGTATTTGTTTGCTTTCCGGGATCGTAATGAGTGGTATCCCGGGCGGCGGCTTTATGGGTGAATTAATGATCGTTACCTTATATGGCCTGCCAATTGAGGCACTGCCGATTATTTCAGCTATTGGTGTTATTGTTGATCCCCCAGCAACGATGATTAATGTTACTGGTGACGCAGTTTCCGGTATGCTTGTAAGTCGTCAGTTGGAAGGTAAAGACTGGATGGATCGGAAATAGAGTGAATTGTCTGGCACCCTATCATGGTATGGGGTGCCATTTTTTGTTAAAAATAGTCGTTTGATTTGGCTTCAGTTAAGTTAGTAGGTATACTTTAATAACCCGCTTTTCATAAACGAACTGATATGCTATAATAACAAAAAGAACATGTGTTTTAATTTTTAGACCCTTCCAAACGAGAAATAAGGGTTAGGAGGCTCCAGTAGAGTGAGTAATTTTAAAAATATGTCGGACGATTTGTTGATAGAGACTTTTGAAAAAGCGATGGAATTAAATTTGGACGAGGATTTTTGCAATTTAATCGAAAAAGAAATGGATGACCGTGGATTAGTGATTCAGTATAACACAGAAAAGCAAAAACAAAACAACTAACCGGAATGAAAAGGATTCATTCCGGCTTTACACGCTGGACAAGGATAAGGGCGGACAGTAAGTGTTTTTGTTAATTAGTAAGAAAGTATAAAAACCCGCTTTTTTCTGCTCTTGCCGGGATAAGCACCATCCTGCTCCAGCACCTTTGTTCATAATAACTAACTTCCCTGCGATTCCTTGTATTATAGGTGCTCCCTTCCCACATCCTTTTTTTCCTGGTTGACAACCCATAGTATCCACCTAATCTCCTTATCGGATAATTCTCGACCTAATTTTTCCTTAAATTCATTGACTAGCATATGAAAACGATCCAAATTGAATTGCCCCCCTGTTGCAAAATCTTTATGATGCTACTTCATTTTACCAGTTTATTCCCCAAAAAAATATAGGAGAATTACCCTTCATGTAATGGTAATTCTCCATGAATATTTTACAACAATATCCATATTCATCATCTTTTTGTGGAATATTTCATAAAGTACAAGGATATTGGCTACAATAATACAACCTTATGATCGATGAAAGTGGAATGGAATATAGGGCCAATGATAATTTTCTGACGTTTAAAATGGTGGCTGTTAGTGATTCATCCATCATTTGCGCATTGTTTAGTTCGTTATCCACGATAGGACGCGTGCATCACCTTAATACCTAAATATCAAGAAAGATAGAAGGTTGGAAATGGGAAAAAAAGAAAACTATAAATCGCCGGTCGCTGCCTTACTTTGGTCATTAGCCTTACCCGGATTTGGGCAATTATACAATAAAGATTATTTTTTGGGGATTGTGTTAATGGTCTGGGAGATCGTTTTAAATCTTCAATCCCATTTGAATGTAGCAATCCTCTACACGTTAAGAGGCGATTTTCATCTTGCTGACCGGCCGATCGATTTTGAATGGGGACTATTTTACCCATCCATTTTTTGCTATTCATTATGGCAGGCATATAACCAGGCTCATGCGATTAATCGACGGATCCAGCAAAAAGAAAATTCACAGCAGGTATATTTGACAGGCTTTTTTTTCGGCATGGTGACAGGAATGAATTTTGGGATAGCCTGGCATGGCGGGTTCCTCGCTACATATTCACCCATTTTCAAAACCCCGGTTTACAGTGGCATAACATTGGGACTGATTGGGGCTGTGATCGGCCATCTGTTGGAACTTCTGTGCAAACGTTTACGGTCTTACAGCAGAACAAAGGGATGAGACCCTGAAATTTTGTCTGGCGATTGGCCTATCCCAAGGTTTCTGGCAGGATAAATCAGTGGGCTAGCGTTTATTCATCGTACGCGGTAATACATCAGCAATTTCCATTTTTTGGTCAAATAAAAAGAGGATGCCCGTGTCAAGCGCAAGCATGGGACATCCCTAGTGCAAACTTATCTATTATTCCTTTATTCGTACGGCTACTTTACCAAATTGCCTGCCCTGCTCGAGGTAATTCATTGCTTCCTTGGCGTCATCCAAGGCAAAGGTCCGGTCTACCACGGGATGAATTTGATGTTTTTCTATAAACGCAAGCATATCCCGAAGTTCTTCCCTGCTCCCCATGGTGGAACCAATGAATTGATATTGACCGTAGAAAAAGTCACGTAAATTCAAGTTGACCGTATCCTCTGTTGAAGAGCCAAAGACAACGATGCGGCCACCCTTTTTCAAGATTTCCAGTGATCGGTTAAAGGTTGCTGCACCAACACTGTCGATGACCAGATCGATGGTTTCATTTTTCAATTCTTTCGCCCAGTCGCTGGCAGTATCAAGGGCAATATCTGCACCCAGCTTTTTCGCAGCCTCCCGTTTTTCTTCACTGCGGGAGGTAACAATCACACGTGCTCCCAGTGCCTTGGCAAAAGAAATCAGATATGTCGCAACACCGCTTCCGGCTCCAGGAATAAACACCGTCTGTCCCGCTTTTAATTCTCCTTTGGTAAACATCGCCCGGTATCCAGTTAAAGCTGACAGCGCTAAAACACCCGCTTCTTCCCACGTCAGGTGCTGTGGCATTTTTTCCACTTGATCTGCTGAAAGAACAATCTTCTCCGCAAACGTCCCATTGTCAGGCATGCCCAAAATATCAAATGATGCTGGTGGGGCAACACTATTTTCGTTCCATCGTAGCGACGGATTAATAATTACTTCATCACCCTGAGCAAATTGCGTTACACCAGTGCCGACTGATTCAATGGTACCTGCACCATCGGAACCAAGTACCAAGGCATCCGTTTCCTGCCCCCGGCGTGTTGGAATAAATAAATCGCGGTGGTTTAATCCGGCAACCTTAAGCCGTACGATTACCTCCCCGGCACCCGCCTGTGGTTCAGTAATATCTCTAACTGCCAAATCTCCATGTTGATGAACAAAAGCCTTCATTGCAATCAACCCTTCCGTGTATATGTATTAAAAATTGTTACTAGTTTTTTCCCAGCATCGCGAACAAAATCGATTATAAGTGCGTGTTCAAAAAGGAGGATAAAAAGGACCGAGAAGTTCTAGGCGGCGTAGCTTTGAGCACCGGAGTGTACATAAAAGGTACATGAGGAGCGGAAAAGCAAGCCAACGAGCTTCAAAGGAAGGCCGACTAAAAACGGGCTTTGCGCCCAACGTCGGCATACCCCTTTTGAAGGGGCATGTCATTTTTACCGGACTTTTTGAACATCCTCTATAAGCAGCAGCCTCGCTGGGTAACGCTTTATTTATGATAATGTTCGCATATGTAAATGGTATTTATCAAGTAATCGGATCGCTTTTCTGAATATAATTGTGGGTTGGAAGTATGCCTCATAGAGAGAATGCCACAACGATGTTGACGTTACACCCGTTTTGGTTGATATGACTGTTCCCAAGAAATTGATGGATGTTTCCTGGCGGTTTATCAATCGGGTTATCACCAATTTCGATAAAATGCAGGGACAAAGGAACCACCCTCTGTCCCTACAGCAGGAGTATTGCAACTATGGTAGAGATGACGAGTCCGAGCATAACTGGCAAGAAGTTTTTACGAACGAGGTCCATGACGGATACACCACAAAATCCGGCAATGGCAATGAGTGAGGACCAGGCAACAATTGTTCCGCCACCAGTCCAAATAGCCCCCATTTGGCCGATAGCTGCAAGTGTGCTGGCATCCAATCCATCTTGTTGTAATGAAGCGGCTAGTGCACCTGTTAATGGCAACCCAGAAAAGCCAGAACCATCCAGTCCGGTAATAATCCCGATAATTAAGACACTAAATGCTGCAAGTAACGCACTATGCGGCAGGAATTCCTGTGTTGACTGCACAAGGTCGAATAAAAATGATGGTGGGTTTTTCTCGATTCCCAAAATACTTCCAGCAAAATCCGCACTACCAAGGAAGAAAAATCCCGCAATCGGAATAACCGGGCCCATCGCCTTAAACGCAAACACAAAACCATCTGTTATGTGATTACTAATATAATCCAATGCATGTTGTCTTCCAAAGGCGACTGTTGACAACAGCAATAATATAACAGCCACACCACCGATAAAAGCTGCCCCATCACCACCTTCAAATCCGCTCATTCTGCCTGAAGAAAGCTTCGTGAAGACCATATAAATGACGACACAAATCAATGCCAACGGAACAAGCACAGCAAAAATTTTACTCCACGCTGATAAATGTGTTGCATGCGGTTTATTCGTTGATTCCGTATCTATTTGTAATGCTTCCAGTTCTTTTTCAATACATTTTTGATCAAATTTATTATCCTGATTACGCATGTGTTTACGGTGGAGGAAATAGACGGTGACAATAGCAATTCCACCAGTTATTAGTGATAATATCAATGCCTGATCCGCTACAATACCTGTTTCAATTCCAGCTGATTTTGCAGATAAGCCCGGTGCCACCTGTACAATGTAATCAGACGAAAGTGCCATCCCCTGGCCAGCTAACGCAATCGCAACCGCGGCTGTCATGGCAGGCAACCCTGCTCGAACGGCTGCCGGAACAAGTAAAGCACAAATAAGCGGAACGGCTGGTGTTGGCCAGAAGAACAAGGAAATAACATAAGTGATGGCGACCAGAACAAAATAGGATACATGCCCATTAACCATCATCTTTTGAATCGGTTGCACCATCCGGCGATCCGCACCAAGATCATGCAACGAATGCAACAATGCGATCATAAACGTGATGATCAGGAAAATGTTAAACAATTCTTTAGCAGCAACCAGGTTCGCATGAAAGATGGCTGTAAATCCGTCAATGACATTCCCCTTATACACGAAGGCAACGATAAATGTCCCCAGTAAAGTCGGCAACACAACGCCACGTTTGAAAATCATGGTCAAAATAATTAATAACGTAAAGGTCCCATATAACCAATGCGATATTGTCAGCCCCATTGAACCCTTCCTTTCTCACTACATGTGCTATAGCCTATGCAGCAAAGCACATACAGGTGAGAAAAGCGAGATATGGAGATGGTCCAAAACTACCGCCAGCCCGCAACCCGAACCGTATCTACTTAAACACTCAGATGAACATTTAACGGCGATTTTGTGCCATTTGTCGGCGATTTCAATTCATCATACGGCGATTCTCACTTAATTCCTCAACCCACCTCGTCGTTTTCTTTGGATTTTTCCGATTTTTCAGCACATGAATAACATAATAATTTCCCGTCTATTTGTTCTCCATCAAAAAATCCATTCTCACCATATACGTTTTTCCCACATGATTGACATGATCCAATGAGTTCGCGCACGATTTACCCACCCCATCTATATTGTTCGTACCTCCTCTACTATAACAAATAATGGGAATATTATCATAACATCTGAACAATTCTTTTAAAGAAAAACCAAACTGCCTATACAGCGGTGAAACCATCATGACTTGCTTCTTGTTCACTACTCATCGGCAAGAACAATCATCCTAAGATGGGAAAACCCGTCAGCATAAAAACTAACAGGTTTTTCTCATTGATAAGTATTTTTAACTGGTAAAATTCCATTCGTGATTTTGGCGATGATGATGTTGAAAAAGACCACACCGAAAACCACAACCATAATAGCACTGATAAACTGTAAAATAATGCTGACAATATCATTTGGAATGATATCCATTACCAAATTCATCCAATAATATAAGAAAACACCACCAATTCCTACCAAAAGGATAAACGTCAGTACCACACCACTTATCTGTTTAACCGTCAGTTTATGCCATACCTCCTTGTGCTTTAAGGCCGCATAGACTGAATATACAATTAAAACAATCACCAACATTGCTGTACGATTCATATGCTAATTCTCCTTGCTATTTTGCTAGTGAATGGGTATCCCCTCTTGAATGGCTCGCTTTAAACCTTGCTGCATGTACCCGATCCCTTTATATTGTAATAGTGGAAACGTTGCGGGAAACGAGGCACCAAAACTTGCCTCAATCACTTTTTTGTATTTTTTCCCTGTTAAAACAATTAATTCATCATATTGATCCAGCTTTTTCATTTTCACCTGTGCTTGTAAACGTTGGGTGGAGATGATTTCGTCACTCTTTTGATTAAACGTTACATCATAAGGGCCGTCGACGATGTCATCCGGGAATAAAAATCCGTGCTTAGCCGATAAAACGACCCAATCATTGGTAAAAATTTCGGCATACCGGCGACACAATGTGTGAAATGTCCCCACGTATGCTTCTTTCGCTGTAACCGCACCAAGTTCCGGATGTTTATCCCAAACTTTCTTGATCCCACACGGAATAATACTTAATTGTTTCATAGCCATCCCTCGATTTTTTCTTGTCGTCCATGAAATTATAAAGTGAAACTTCAATCAGTGAAGGTTTTCTTTATCTCCTCACTTTTCATTCCCGGATTACCCTTAATTTCTTGAAGTGGGTATTACCGCCAGTTAATGCGGAAAATTTTTTGATTGTGGATAATTGGACAATGAGGATAAACCACGTCCGAACCGTCTTTGCGCTTACAACACATATCCTGGTTCATCCTGTTCGGGTACATATTCCCCATTCAAACCATTACGGAGGATATAGTCCAAAAAATCGTTCGTTTCCAACAAAGACAGTTCCTCATTATCTACTATAACGCGCTCAATACGAAATGCTTTGTCATCTTTTTCAGCAGCAAAGTCAATTTGAATCTCATGTCGCTCATTATCCATTTGTTTTTCCCCATTGTACCTCACAACGGCAGTATCGGAATCATCTGCCACTTCTTCCCATGAACCATGCTCAAATAGATCAGCAAATAATTCATCAACCGTTTTATCCGGTAATTCGTCAAAGGTACCATGTTGAATACTGCTAACTATATCAACCTGCTGAGGAATAAAGGATGTCGGGACGCCATAGACAAGTATCATTATCATAATCGCCAATAAAACACCTAAGAAGCTGGTTCCACCTTTTTGCTTCAACGCTGCCTGCTTTATTTCTGATGGCTGCTCTTTATCCCGAATTATGGAAATCTGTTTCATTGTATGTTTCCGATAAAGGTGGTTTCCATAAAGACCCAGAATCACCATCACGGCAAGGTTAATCTTATAATCAACTGGATCGTAAAATAATCCCGTAGTTTCCGTGGTATACTCATAACCTGCTAGATACAGAATAAAATCAATTGCTAAGAAAATAAGCGCAATCACAAATATTTCACGGTACATTTTTCGGTAGCCCAGCCAGAAAATGCTTAAGAAAAAAGCCGCAAAATTCCGGGAGAAAGAATTACCTTTGTCTTGCATTTGCTTCCATTTACCTGAATAAAAGGGATAATTACTTCCTACAAAATTTTGAACGTCCACTTTCCATAACTGCGAATCATTATTTTCCGTGCTATCTTGTGCTGCATCTGCAGGTGTAACTGTCGCCGCAAGCGAATCCTGTTTTTTTTGGCCGCAATTCGCACAAAAATTTGCATCTCGATCCAGCTCCGTGCCACAATTCGTACAATACACGAAAACCCTCCCTTTCCTTTTTTAACCACCGATAAGCAACCAATCAATCATATTATAGCATTTCCTGATACCATTTTACGATCACAATCTGTTTTTGTTTAAGGGACAGACTTATGTGGAAAAACTAATAGATAAGTTGACAATATTAATTTATCATTTTATACTTGGTGTTGAAAAGTAACCGATGTATTAAAAATCACTTAACCAGGAGGAATACAAATGGCAAAAACAAAATGGACAGTTGATCTAGCGCATAGTTCGTTGGAGTTTGTTGTCAAACACATGATGATTTCGAAAGCAAAAGGGGCATTCAACGAGTTCGAAGCAAACATAGTAGCAGATCCGGAAGATTTGACCGATGCAGAAATCGAATTTACCATTGATGTCAACAGCATTGATACGCGCCAACCCGACCGCGATGATCATTTGCGATCAGCCGATTTCTTTGATGTGGAAAATCACCCTAAAATGACATTCAAAGCTACCGACATCACTAAAAAGTCGGAAAATGAATATGACGTCACAGGTGATTTTACAATTCGTGGCACAACCAAACCAGTAACATTTTCCGTCGAATATGAAGGTCAGCACAAAGATCCGATGAGTGGTGATACAGTTGCCGGTTTTAGTGGAACAACTAAAATAAGCCGAAAAGATTTTGGTTTAACCTGGAACGTCGCCCTGGAAACCGGCGGAGTTCTCGTTGGTGACGAGGTAAAAATCAACATAGAAATCGAAGCACATCAAGCAGAATAAGCGTAGCACAGAGCCGGCCAGCCCGAAAGCGGTACACAAGGGCGGCTCTTCCCTTGCCCAAGCGGGACACAGAGACGGTTCCTTCGTCCCACCAAAAAATGGGAATCGCTGATAGAACACATGAAACCGCTGATAGAAGTGAAATAATCGCTGATAGAACACGCAAAACCGCTGATACAAGTGCAAAAGTCGCTGATAGAACAAACAAAACCGCTGATAAAAAACGCTATACAGCATCAGCGGCTCTACACTACTCCCGCCAACAAGGACAGGAAATTTACTTTCCTGTCCTTGTTTAATCTTTAATTATTCATTCAGACAATCCCCCAGTACTATACATAAGTAATGGGACGTTTGAAAAGCAGATATTTAAGGAATACACACAATAGAATGGTTGTACAAGAAAGCAAGCGTGCCAGTTAAATGATACCGGCTAAGAATGCCACGTCCTGTACGCTAGCCGCTAGGTGCTGAAGCTAACAAACAGATATAGAAGGAGGAACATGATCATGGGATTGAATGTTGCACAAAAATTAATCCGGGATCATCTCGTTTCCGGAACGATGAACAAAGGAGAAGAAATCGGACTGAAAATCGATCAAACGTTAACCCAGGATGCCACAGGGACAATGGTGATGCTGGAACTGGAAGCGATGGGACTCGATTATGCCAAAACAGAAGCATCTGCACAATATGTGGACCATAACCTCATCCAGGTCGACAACAAGAATCCGGATGACCACCTGTTTTTGGAAAGTGCCGCTCAACGATTCGGACTGCATTATAGTCGGCCAGGCAATGGTGTCAGCCACCCTGTCCATATGCAGCGATTGGCAAAGCCCGGAAAAACATTGTTAGGATCGGATAGTCACACATGTGCCAATGGTTCGATGGGGATGCTTGCCATGGGTGCTGGTGGAATCGATGTAGCCATGGCCATAGCTGGAGAACCAATCTACATTAAAATGCCGGAAATCTTTGGGGTGAAGCTTACTGGAGAACTTCCAGATTGGGTTAGCGCCAAGGATGTCATTCTGGAAATGCTGCGACGCTATGATGTCAAAGGCGGCGTAGGGAAAATTATTGAATATTATGGTCCCGGGTTAAAGCACTTAACCGCTATGGATCGTCACGTTATTGCCAATATGGGTGCAGAACTTGGCGCAACCGCAACAGTATTCCCATCTGATGAGGCGGTAAGAGATTTTTTAAAAGCGCAAAATCGGGAAGATGATTGGATCGAGTTATCCGCAGACTCGGATGCTACTTACGACTTGGAGGATACAATTGATCTTTCCAAATTGGAGCCAATGGTGGCCAAACCGTCAAGTCCTGGAAACGTTGTAAAAGTTAGTGAATTAGAAGAAACACCGATATATCAAGCCTATATTGGTTCCTCGGCAAATCCGGGTTATCGTGATTTTGCCATCGCAGCTGAAATGGTTAAAGGAAGAAAAATTGCACCGGGGTTATCATTTGATATTAACCCAACATCAAGACAAATGCTAACAAATTTAGTGCAAGAACTGCATATTGCCAGCCTGCTGAAATCCGGTGCCCGTCTCCATCAAGCTGGCTGTAATGGCTGCATTGGCATGGGGCAGGCACCCGCTTCCGGTCGCAACAGTCTGCGTACGACACCACGAAATTTCCCGGGGCGTTCTGGAACCAAAGAGGACAGTGTTTACCTGGCAAGTCCTGAAACAGCGGCAGCATCGGCATTAACAGGAAAAATCACCGATCCCAGAACACTGAAGATACCCTATCCAAAAGTTACCGAGCCAACATCAGGTAACGTTGATGACCGGTTAATGGAAAAACCGCTGCCATATGCTGAGGCGCAAAAGGTCTCTCTTGTGAAGGGTCCAAACATTGTTTCGATTCCGGAAATGGATCAACTTCCTGATACACTAGAATTGCCGGTCTTATTACATGTCGGGGACAATATTTCCACAGACGAAATACTTGCTGGTGGGGCGCGGGTATTACCATTTCGGAGTAATTTACCGGAAATCAGTAAATTTACGTATGAACAAATCGATCCAACCTATTATGACCGCAGCATGAAAGTTAGAGAAAAAGGTGGCCATGCGATCGTTGGCGGCTACAACTACGGGCAAGGCTCAAGCCGTGAACACGCCGCACTCGCACCACGATATTTGGGACTGCATGCGGTTATCGCCAAAGACTATGCCCGGATTCACTGGCAAAATCTTGTTAACTTTGGTGTATTGCCACTTACTTTTTCGAGTGTTGCAGACTATGATCGTCTTGCACAAGGTGATGTGCTTGAATTCACCAATTTACGGGACACGATTCAAAAGCAACAGGAATTTGAAGTGTCCGTAAAAGGCAGGAATGACAAAATCAAGGTACAGCATTCCTTATCCAAACGGCAGGTGAATATTCTCTTGCAAGGCGGACTCATCAACTGGATTCGGATGAAACAGCAATCTTAAAACGAAAAGCTGGCAGCCATGAAGGGGGCCAGCTTTTCTATCTTTGCACTTTGAAATTTAGCTATTGATCATTTTTACATATTTCTCTTCTATTTTGTGCTTCTTCTTTGTGTCGTTTGTTGCATCAAAAAATGCAATAACATCAGCATACGCATTTTCCAGCAATTCACGGTCACCAGTTTTCTCCAATTGTTCAATAGCCCGTTCATAATTAACCCCCGCACGATGTTTATCAGCTTTGGTCTTATGTTCCAGACAGTAAGCATACTGCATATATACCATTCCCAGTTTACGAACCGATTTATCATGTGATTTTTTGTACATGTCAATCGCTTGTTCATAATAAGGAACAGCTTCATCGAGCAATGATTGGTCAAAGTGATAGAAAGCCATTTCAATTAACGTCTCCGCATGAACAATGGTGCCCGCCAGTTTGGAGTCGGCAATCAGTGGCAGCACTTCCTGCAAATAGCGGTATGCTTGTTCATCATCATCCCGGGTCCCATGAATCTTGGCCAGACTAACCATGCTATTAATTTTCATTTCGAGATGATCATCGGCTAAGTCCACTGCCTTTTGCAAATACATGATTGCCGGGGCATGTTCATTTTTTGCAGAATACAACATCCCGATTTTAAAATGTAAATACAGAATCATATACTGGTCGCGAATATCGTCTTCCTGAAAATAGGTCAACCCCTGTTTGTAATACTTAATTGCTCTGGTGAATTTCTCCAGCTTCTCTTCTGATTCACCTAGTACTAAATAACCACGGGCAAGTTTCATCCGATCCGGTTCTTCTTCATCCTCCATCCGCTTCACTGCTTCAGATAAAATTCTCCTGGCCAGTTTATAATCACACATAAAGGCAAGTTCTCCATATATGACAAGTTCACTCCCCGACAAATCATTTGCTGACGCATACAATTTGTTCATGATGACAGACGCCTGCTTATACTCCGCACTCCTTTGTCTATTTTAACCTAACCGAAATTAAGTCTAAAATTAATCAAAGACCTCTTCTCTGTTACCAAGAAGAATGTTTGTTTCAACCCTCGGATTTACTTCCCGAGGCCAGCAGATGGGGTCAAACCACAAGCAATCTTTGCCTGTTTAAAATCCCACCACACTGTATACATAGGGGATTCCACACCTATGTAGCCTGCGCGAGGCAATATCTTTTTGGCTTTCTTTCCGATATTAACTGTACTGTTGATATCCCTTGAAAGCATGGTACCACAGTTTACACATGTAAAGCTGCGAATAGATGGATCTTTTTTCTCCTTATTACCGCAGACACAACAGGTTTTGGTTGTATCCCGTTCATCAATCTTTTGATAATATTTACCGCTTTTTGCCTGCACCCAGTTCAAAATACTCCTGAATTTACCGACTGGTGTTTGATTTAACATGGCCCTTCTCATCGTCCCGTACTTTGCCACATCGGGAGTTGGAGTATAATCACCAATGTAAATGGCATCGTAACGCTTGGAAAAATAATGCGCATAGCTAAATAACAGCGTCTTCATTTGTTCTCGACGTTTTAATTGCGCCTTTTCCAAAGCATGATTGAGTCTCTTCCAACGTTTGCTTGGCTCAAAATACGTAACATTTGGGGTGCATACCAGTTTATTAAACTTTTCACATTTGTCCCGTTTTGATTTGATTTCATCGATTCGTTTATCCCAATACTTCAACAGTGCATTCATCGATTTCAATTCATATGATTTTCCATCACTGCCTAATCCCACCGCCAGATTCTTATGGTTGGGATCAAATACAATAAACGATTGTTCCTTCACCTTGGTGATTTCCTTGGCATCTTCTATTGTAAAAATGGCATAATACGAATCCAGATCCTTTGTGATGCGAAGGGTTTTGATTCTCTCCGTTTCGCTTAGTTCTACCGCTTCCACAAGTCCAACTTTGATTTTGATGGTCTTCTTAGCCTTTTTATCTTTTTTCTTTAATTCCTTATGTTTTTCATCTGTTAACTTGCCAAAACTTAAGGAAAGCAGATTGGTATCTAATAATTTAAAACCCTTTTTTGGTTCATCATAATATAGCGAAAACCACTTCTTTTTCCATGAACGATATTTTGGTTTCTCATTCATTAATTTTGGATCAAAAAATCGTTCATAGGCATCTTTTAACCGTAATGCCGTATTTTTCAATGGGGAGGAATGGACTTTAAACAAAAATGGGTTTTCCCCTTTTATTTTCGGTACTTCATTCCTCAGGTTTCTGCCGGAAAGCAGTTTTTTCTTTTTTCCATTGCGATAGTCTTCCTCCACCGCATCCAGCAATTGATTGTACAGCCAGTTGCACATTCTGGATTGAGAATCGAGTAACTGCTTGTTTTCCTTTGTAACCACCAATCGTACCTTTTTATTATACGTAAGCATGGCCGTTGTCCTCAATGACCTGTTTCACCGCTTGTTGCAGTTTCTTTCGCTTGTGACTTCTGCTTCCATACAAGCGGCTGCTGAAGACAGTAATAATGGAAAGCATATCCTCGACTAACTCCTGCTCATATGTTTTATCCTCTGTATGGTTGACGATTTCAATTTTCACATGATGGAAGGCACATATTTGTTCCAACAATTCATAGCCAAAACGTAGTAACCTATCCTTGTAGTTGACGACAACTTTCTCCACCTGATTGCTTTGCACCAGCCGGATTAATTCCTTTAGCCCCTTCTTATCGTCATTCAAACCACTACCCAGATCTTTTATAATACGAAACTGATATCCATTTGCCGAACAATACTGCGAAACGGTATGGACCTGCCTTTTTAACTCTTCCTTTTGGTCCGATGATGAGACACGGCAATACCCAATAACAATTTTGTCTTGAAGTGGTTTCAAATCACGCTTGATAGCACTAAGGTCTTCTACAGCATATCTTCTATGGCCACCGGTGGTTCGAGAGGATGTTATCTCCCCCTCTTTCTCCCACCTTCTTAATGTAGTGGGATGAACACCAAGTATGCTGGATGCTTCATCGATGGTATACATTTTAGCGATCCTCCTTATTTTATTTCTACTTACAAGGTTCGACATAAAATGCAAGAATCCTGCTAAAAAGTAATTAATTTTAAATAATTTAGATTAAACTGTTTTGGAACCCCTATTTGTGCATGACTGACCGCTTCTATCAACAATAACAACTGGACAAGTTGCGGGTCATCACCATATTTTTCCCGGTACTCAGCTGATTTTGCCAACACGTTGGGAAAATGGTCTTGTTTAATTTCCTTAAGAAGTGTCAGCAGATCGGCCTGATTGGTTTCATTTTTTACTTGCTCAAACTGTTCTTCCAAATTTAAAATATCCATATTTGCCATGGCGATATCTCCTATCCGTTACGTAAAAGTTTCCTATCTTTATTGTAACGTAAAATGTCGACTTATTACTCCTATCACCATTATTGTCATGAAATACTCAAGAATTAACTTCATCGTCAAACAGGAGATCCATGTTATAATGAAATAGAAGTAGAGATAGGAGGAATATACCATGGTCATTTATTACGATAGTTTTTGTCCGATGTGTACGAACAGCTCCATTCTTTGGAAAAAATTAGACCTGCATCATCGCCTAACCTTTTTCTCATTTCGTGATTTAGAAAACTATCCGCAAGCAATGGAAGAAAAATTGCATGTGAAGCATGATGGAAAATGGTTTGCCGGATATAACGCCCTTATTCAAATCGTCAAACAGCTGCCATTATTATGGATCATGCTTCCTGCCATGTATTTATTGAAGTGGATTGGGCTTGGGGACTTTCTCTATCAAAAAATTGCTAAAAACAGAAAGCTCATTCCTGTCAACCAATGCCGTGACGAATCATGTCCAATTCCGGATAGAAAATAATTTATGTTTATTGTTTAGGCGTATCCGCAGAATAAACCTGAATCGCCATCTGCCCGTCAATTGCCCTGGCTCTAATCAAAATTGGTTGATGGGATTTATTGGCAAACACAAAATCAGGTCCATACCAACTGACTGTCGCATCCCGTCCAGGCGGAACATATGGCACACTTCTACTGTGAGAATAGCGCTCTACAATCTCAATACCATTAATATCAACCGCATTATATAATGTCGAGGATACTTGGCAAATACCCCCACCAATATCTTCAGCCAATTCACCCTTTACAATCACTGGGGCACGCATATACCCTTTTTCTTTTGTCCGCTTGCCAACCACTTTGTTAAACGAAAAAGTCTCATCCGGAAGCAAAACATAATTATTAATCGCTTCAGCAGCCAACGCAATATTATGAGAACGCTCTTTATTGCTTTCCTGAAACCGTGTCACATAACTGCCAACTTTCTTTTCCCGGATGGTCGATAACAATTCACTATCCACTTTTGGGTATACCAGCCTTTTGGGAATCTCCAATGTGGTTGGCTTTCCCTCATAAAAAAACGCACGAAATTGCCGATTAAATTTTTCTCGATCCAGTACATACCCCGGCTTTTCCGGAATAATTTCGCCCCGATCATTAATCATTGCGTCAACGGGTTCCTTATCAATCTTTTGTGCAATCGTATCAAATAATCGATCCAGCTTTTTCTGTTCAATAAATGGTCCGTCCATAAAAGGAAACGAATAGTGATCCCGTGAGATAGTTGTTGAAATTTTATCATGATCGGTTACCGTTAATTCATTTGCCATAACGGTTATTGGTGTAAATACGAACAGTAAGGAAAATATAATTGATTTCATCGTTCAGCCTCCTGTACGTAGTATGGAGCAAAACGGGGTTTTCATGAGAGAATATTGGGATATAAAAGCAAAAAAGCCCCTCAACCATTCAGTCAAGGAGCTTTTTTAAATGATGTTTTGATGTTTTATTAACGGAAATCACGTGAATCTTCCATGCAACGGCTTGCACATGCATATCCAATGATTGAAGCAATTGCCGCTAAAAGAAAATATAATGTACCTTTTTTCATGCTCATGAGCCTCCTATTTTCTTCATAAAGTGAAACTTCATTCAGTGGTGGTTCCTTTTCTCCCCCACTGGGCTTTTATATTCTTATTGGCTTTTTACGACTAAAACGGACGCACTTTACCTTTTTTAAGCAACAATTTTGGACCGCCTTGCAAGAACAAAGAGCGGTTATCGATTACTTTTTTCATCGTAGCTGCTGATTTGCCGTATAATTTTGTACCAGAAAAGACAGTTCCCATCGCATCTTTTACGCCAAGTGATGCAACCGTACCTTTATCATCAAAGACAAAGTTTGTTAATGGTTGATGATGCAGAAGTGCTGCAATATTATCAGCACAAGTTGTGGCATGCTGCATTGCTGCCTGGGCAGTTGGCGGGAATGGACGACCTTCTTTTTCATTCATTACCCATGCACAGTCACCAAGAATGAAAATGTTATCCTCACCAGGTGCACGCAAATCACCATTAACCGTAACTTTTCCTTTCGTTAATTCAAAACCGGATTTTTTAAGAACTGGGTTACCTGTTACACCACCAGTCCAAACGATGGTACCTGCTTTAATTTCCTCATTATCATCACCAACAACAAAGCAATTCTTTTTACACTCTTTAATTGGTGCACCTTCCCGGAATTCTACCCCGCGTTCCTGCAAGGATTGTTTCGCATAGGCAACCAAGTCTTTATCGAAACCAGGCAGGATCGATGGTGCCGCCTCTACATTGATGATGCGTACTTTACTACGATCGATATCATATTTTTTGCATAGTTGCGGAACACGCTCAGCCAATTCCCCAACATATTCGATACCGGTGAATCCACCACCGCCGACAAGAATGGTTAAACTGTCGTCGTTTTTTTCTCCATTATTTTTATATTGCGCGAACTGATATTCCATATGGTCGCGGATTAACTGACAGGAGTCAATGTCCTGAATAAAGAAGGCATTTTTTTCCATACCTTTAATTCCGAATGTGTTCGTAACGAAACCAAGGGAAATGACTAAGTAATCATAGGAAATCTCACTATTTTCCAGGACAACCAGATTATCGTCTTTTTTCACTTCAACAACGTTATCATAAATCAAACGAACGCGATTTGGATTTATAACATCGCTGATCATGAAACGAGCCTGGTTATGATTAATCGTACCCGCTGCTACCTCATGTAACCAAGTAGTTTCATAATGATAATTGTGTTTATTGACAAGGATAATCTCTGCCTCATCTGCCCCAAGTTTTTGTGTTAATTTTTTTGTTGTCATCATGCCGGCATAGCCTGCACCAAGAACAACAATTTTTGGTTTGTTCATAAACTTGTCCACCTTTCATTTTTTGTAGCTGCAATAGAACATATAATTACAATCTATTTATGTAACAATACATCCATCATATCAAAAATTTTATAATTAGGCTAATGAAATTATATGCTAACTACAAAGGCGGAAGCGCCCGGTTAGCAACGTACAAACTGGAGCACTTCACAATGAGATAAAGGAAACACGGTGAGCTGAAAGCGAGCCGATGTTGACTTATCGTAGTGGAGAAGTGTGAAGTTTGCTAGTTGCTGGGCGCTGTAGCCAGACGAGGCCTGCCTTGGCATGAGCAGGATAGGGGCTAGATTTTATACATTTGCACCCTTGAATAAGGGAAAGTTTGCTATTTTAATTACACCAATAGTTTCAATTTATACCAATTTCGCGAGGTGGATGATGGAAAAATTATATATTAAAACGGATGATCCAGCGGTTGTTCCATTAAGCCAACAAGATCCTATCATGGGGAAATTAATTTCGATTATCGGCAACTTGGAAATCGCATTACGTCCAAACTATTTTCATTCGTTAGTCAGATCCATGATTGGCCAACAAATCTCCGTTGCGGCGGCAAGTGCCATTTATAACCGACTTGATACGCTCATGGAGCATGACATTACCGCTGAAAAATTATTGCTGGCAGATGATCAATCATTAAGTGAGATTGGATTATCCGCACGTAAGGTACTGTATTTGCGTGATCTTGCTGAAAAAGTGTCCAGTAACGTACTAAACCTCGAAGTGCTGGATGGACTGGATAATAATGAAGTGATCAAGCAACTTACCAGTATCAAAGGCATTGGCAAATGGACAGCGGAAATGTTTTTAATTTTTTCGCTCCGCCGAATGGACGTGCTATCACTCGATGACATCGGGATTCAGCGTGGAGCTAAATGGCTGTATCAGGTAGATAAGTCATACCGCCGGCAAATTTTAATCGATAAGGCTAGTTTGTGGGATCCACACTTTTCGATTGCCTCTTTTTATTTGTGGGAAGTCGTGCATCTAAACTTTGAAAAGCTCTATTCATCAATTGACGATATTGGAGATAGTCACCCGCCGCTTTAATGCGGTTAAAGCAGCGGTGATCTCCATTTTAAACAGGGCGGACGGTTATTTCATTCACATTAACATATGCCGGCTGTGTCACCGCATACACAATTGCCCGGGCAATATCCTCAGGCTTCAGTGGCTTGCGATCAGATGGAGCATCAGAGGAAATTTCTGTATCGACCATTCCAGGAGAAATATTCGTTACGCGCACACCGGTCCGAGCCAATTCCTTTTCCATACTCATGGACAATGCCCGCACAGCATACTTGGTGGCACTATATACCGCACTCGTTTTGGCGATTTCATGACCGGAAACGGAGCAAATATTGACAATATGTCCGGCTGAACGCTCCAACATACTTGGTAAGGCTGCATGAACGCCGTAAAGTACCCCCTTAATATTTACATCGATCATCGTTTCCCAAGCTTTGACATCACCTGAACGTATGCTTGAGGAAAGAACCGCTCCAGCATTATTAACGTAAATATCAACTTGTCCAAATTTTTCAACTGCCGCTTGAACCAAAGCATCGACATCACTTTGTTTGGATACATCCGTCACTACTGAAATGGCTTGTCCATCGCCCTTATCGTTGATTAATTTGGCGATATGATCCAACCTATCTTTTCGTCTGGCAGCTAGCACAACATTTACCCCTTCTCCGGCCAAATACTGCGCGGTCATTGCCCCAATCCCACTACTTGCACCTGTTACAATTGCCGTTTTCCCTGTAATATTTTCCATTTATGAAAACCTCCTTTTTTAGGATCAGTCCCCACCTCCCCCATGTATTAGAGAAGTAAAGATCTGATCCCAATTATGTTATTTTCTTTTGACAAAGGGAAGTAACTTGCATACAATATTAGTATATGAAAATATATACATGTATTGATTATCAATCGAAATGGGGTATCAGGATGGAAAAACAGGAAAAAGCGTACACGGATCTTGATGAAGAAACACTTTTCGTCGTCTCACAAACTTTTAAGGCTTTAGGAGATCCAACGAGAATTCGAATTCTGCATTTGCTGTTTCATAAAGCGTGTTCAGTTAACGAAATTGCCAAGAACCTGCATCTGAGGCAATCAACCGTATCCCATCAATTACGTTTTTTGAAAAATTTACGGCTTGTGACATACCGACGGGAAGGAACGACATTGTATTATTCGCCTGATGATGAACATGTAATGGATATGCTGAAACAAACCATTGAACATGCTTGTCATAGCTAGTTTGGATGGGAGGCTTTTAGATGGGACACGATCACGGTCATGATCATACACATGGCGCTAATAAAAAGGCTTTAACAATTAGTTTCATCATCACAACGACCTATATGATTATCGAAGCGATCGGCGGATTTTTCACCAATAGTCTCGCTTTATTATCAGACGCCGGACATATGCTGAGCGATTCAATCTCATTAGGTGTTGGTGTACTTGCTTTCATTATGGGTGAAAAAATGGCCAATCACAGTAAAACGTATGGCTATAAACGATTTGAAATCCTGGCTGCCCTATTTAATGGAATTACATTGGTTATCATCGCCGGTTATGTGCTTTACGAGGGTATTCAGCGGTTTACTTCACCTGCAACGGTTGCCTCAACGGGGATGTTAATCATTGCTACCATCGGGTTGCTTGTCAATGTTACAGTTGCCTGGATATTAATGCGTGGGGACACGGAAGAAAATTTAAACTTACGCGCAGCATTTCTGCATGTTCTTGGCGATATGTTAGGATCAATCGGTGCAATCCTCGCAGCACTTTTGATCATGCTCTTTCAATGGGAGTGGGCCGATCCGCTTGCTAGTATGATTGTAGCAGTACTTATTCTGATCAGCGGTTTTCGTGTTGCCAAAGATGCCATTCATGTGCTGATGGAAGGTACTCCAAAAAGTATTGTACTTGATGATATCATTGCAACCATTGAGAGTGTTTCCGGCATCGAAAGCATTCATGATTTGCACGTATGGAGCATTACCAGTGGACAAAACGCTTTATCCTGTCACGCTGTCGTTGATGATAAGTTAACGATTCATGACAGTCAAGCTTTATTACGAACCATTGAACATAAGCTGGCACACAAAGGGATTGGTCATGTTACCATTCAAATGGAAAATATCAGTCACCCACATAACAACACGTTAATGTGCCAGCAACAGGATGAGCATTAAAAAGGAGCATCCCCATTACTGAAGGGATGCTCCTTTTTCGATTCTATCGTTTGGGCGTGACTTTCTTGGACTTTCGGAAATTTCTCTTGCGTCAGTATGATTCCCTATTTTGATTAGCGCCACCCGGAACATTTACTATATTCTAGTGATGATTTTCGTCCCGCTCGTTTGACTTTTCCTCGGTCTCGATCAACTTTCGCGTCCGGCTCGATCAACTTGCATCATACCCGATAGAACTACTTTATGCCCGTTTCCGAAATAAGCTTATCAGTGCTAACAAAATCGCTACTACTGATAAAATCACAGGTAACCAGCTGCTCGTACCGGATCCGGATGTTTGCTGGTCGTCAGCTGTTTCATGAGCCGTATCGGTCCCGGCTGTATTGTTCCCATGTGGTGAAACTGCATCTCCTTTGACTACCTTGGTTACAGAAGCCGGTTCATCTGCATCAGGTGCGCCATTCCATTCCACAACCGATCCATCATCATATGTCTGATACGCTTTCCAGCTGAATTCTCCGGGTTCACTCGGGTTGGCCGCAATAAATGGAAACTCGATGAATTCATTTGGTCCGATTCCTTTATCCGCTGCTGTCCAGGTCACCGATGTAATCATATCATTATCATCTTTTTTTAATTGGTAGTCCCAATCTTCCATCGGCTGAACAGAAATAAGATTGATTCCATCCGGGACCTCCAGCTCTACTTTTGTTGTATGAGCATCCTTTTCTACCGGAATCCGTACTGTATATTTTTCGTATGCATTTGTAGAACTTTCGCTTGGGTGCACCGTGACATGGGCTTCAGCGATTGGTGCTATAGCCAACAGGAAAATTACCGCCATAACAGGAATAGTCCATATCGTCTTGTTTTTCATGTAAAAAATCTCCCTTCTTTTCAACTATTGCCATTTCCCGCAATAAAAATATCATCCGTCCATTCTTTTTCCTCTCCATCGGGATATGAAGCAACGATATTAAGGCGCCAGGTTCCTGACATGGAGAACGGTAATGTCACAAAGTAATCACCGGACTTTCCTTTTTTCGCCGGGAACGGACCAGCTTTCATCCCATGATCCGGCATCGAAATTGCAATATTTATTTTTTCAGGCTTCTTTCCGTCTACATTGCCAATGCTGGCTGTCAAGATTTGTTCGCCACGCTGGAGCTTATCAATGTGGATTTGTGCCTCTACTTGATCTGCAGTTAACGTGCTATCATATGATTTGACCGCGACCGGATAGGCGGTTTGACTCATCCACACACCCAATAAGATGACAGCCAAACCAATTATCCATTCCACACGAACGACCTTTTTTGTCGTAAAGCTCCCCCGCTTTTTCCATGTTAACGTTTGGAATAATGCCAAACCCAGCATAACAATAGTGAAAATAACTTTTAGGAGCAACAACGTACTCCAGCCCATCCAATCAGTAATCACCGCCGTCCAGCCTGTTTGAAGAAAGACCATGATGATCCCGGATAAAACGACCAACCCGGATGCAACCATCATCTTATATACAAAAAAAGGTCTGAATTCCTTCCATGAAACATCTGTAGCCTGTTTTCGATGCCAATGGATAAGTAGAATCACATAACCGAGTGCACCAAGCCATAAAGCAATGGATAACTGGTGAATGATCCGGGGTATGACGGCAAGATAGGGGTTTTCGATTCCCCATACATGCCCTCCAAAGGCTGGAATAACAGCTAACGCGAACCACATAAATAAATACCAGCCATTAACCATTCCCGGAATACATAACAAAACAAGGAAAAATAGTTGGGTAAATAGCATAAGTACAAAAGGAAATTCCGTTAATATATCCCATCTTCCGTTAAATACCATTTGCACCAAACCCGGCGGAAGCTCCAGTGCATAAGTAATGAGTTCTCCAATTGTTGCCAGAACAAGCAAAATCATTGCGATAGTTCTGCCCCGTCCAAATAAACTGGTAAGACCAGGAAAACCTTGCCTTTCTGCCAGCCAGCCAAACCAGAATAGGCCAGCTCCAAGTAACAGCAAACCCTGTGCGATCGTCCGGGAAACAATCAGTGATGCCTGTCCCCCATTACCTGCAACAGATTTAACACCGCCTTCTGTCGCCTTCCCAACCGCAAAAACGTAGGAACCACTAACCGGATGGCCGTCCAGTGATACGACGCTCCATTTTACTGTATATGTACCTTCTTTTAATTTTGGCAGGGAAAATTCCAGAAGTGGAGCTCTCACTGATCCACCCCCATCCGGATTTCCGTTAAACACCGGTTTTGCATTCCAATCATAGATGGTAACTGTTGCTAAATCCTGTTCAACTGGCTCATTAAAACGCAATTTCAAGGTCGGTGGGGAATCCTCAGTAACTACCTTCTCCGCTGGCGTTGTTTCCAGTAAAGTAGAATGTGCCTCTGCGGCGGGGGTGTAAAGAAAGGCAAGTCCAAAGGCAAATAAAAGTACGATAAGCATGGCACAACGGTTCATCACCTTCTTATGAAACAAATAAGTTCCTGTATGATTCAATCAGACTCACCTTCCTTCCCTATTCTCGATCAACTTTCGCGCTGTCTCGATCGACTTTCTCGCAGTCTCGATCAACTTTCTCGCAATCTTGATCAACTTCCGCATACTCTCGATCAACTTTCTCGCACTCTCGATCAACTTTCCCGCACTCTCGATCAACTTTCTCGCCACATAACCTGTCCTTCACCAGATAAATTTCATCAATTGAGCTCTATTTCTTTTCAATCGTGATTGATTTTTTCGGCATCGTATGCAAACCTTCCGCGTCGACATGGGAATACATTTCAAAAACACCTTCATGATCAAACGTTACCTTTTTGGAATATGTTCCATCGTTATTATTGTCTGCGTCCACTTTGGTGCTATTATCTTCATCGCCTTTTTCCCAATATTCAAAAACAACATCATCTGCATTTTCAACCTCGTCCCCACCATAGGTTACTGTTGCTTGCAATTTTACTGGTTCTCCCACTTTTGCCGTTTCCGGAACCGCGAAATCAACATCAAGCATTTTTACCTCGTCCGAATCACTGTTATTATCATCATTGCCACACGCTGTCAGTACAGCCATGGTCAACAGTACGATCGCTAAAACATACTTTTTCATTTTAATTCCCCCCATGAAGCCAATTCTTTCATAAAGCCAAACAAACGTTAACATAAATGTACCAATAACGTATCGTTTAAGCAATGGAGATTGTGTGAACACGGGGCTATTCAAAGGAATTACAGGGTATGTACAGATTAGCTAGCTTTGAAATAAAGTTTTGATCAAATTTATCTTTAAATCTATTAACAACTAATTTCAAGTCATATTCCTCGCCTTTTTGCAATATGATTCACTATCAACTGTTTTTGTAGGGAGTGATAGTATGACTGATCAATCATTAATAACCCAGGAAACTTTGGCCAAATACTATAAACTTAATAGAAAGAAGAAGGAAATTGAAAAAGAAATGAATCAGCTGAAAAACTTATTTAACACGTACTTTGATCAACAGGTAGGCGCCAATACAAAGGGGGAAATTACCGATGGCGGTTACAAACTGCAACGACAAATTCGGACAACTGAAAAATTCAATGAGCAAATGACCGTTGACCGGCTGGAGGATTTAAAGCTGAATGATTTGATTAAAGTCGTGAAAAAACCGGACAAGGAAAAAATAAATTCGGCGATTAGTTTGGGATTATTGGACGAAAAGGATCTGGACGACTGTAGAGATACGACCTATACAGCGGCGATTACGGTTAGGGAAGTGTAAGAGAAGCGAATAGAAAAATGTAAATCTTCCAACCACAATTGTCCGGAAAAACAATTGACACATCACCAATATCCTGCAATAATAAATGCAACAAGTTTACACGGTTACCTTTAATTCAGTCCTGTGAGGCTGGCAAGGTGAACAGATACAAGTCTGTTATTGTGATAAAATATGAGAGCCATCTCTTTATTTCATCTTCCTAAAAACACCTTGCCATACATAGGCAGGGTGTTTTTTCGTCATCACACAATCAAAGCAACCGTAGTTCAAATTAAAAGGGAGAATAAGAAATGGCACATAAAGAAATCCAGGTTCATGAACGTTTACCTATCTTGCAAAGCTTACCATTAGGAATTCAGCATTTATTCGCTATGTTTGGCTCCAATGTCTTGGTACCGGTACTATTCGGCATTGACCCGGCAACCATTCTATTAATGAATGGCGTTGGCACGATTATCTATCTATTGATTACCAAAGGAAAGATCCCTGCTTACCTTGGATCCAGTTTTGCATTTATATCCCCTGCCTTCGTTATTTTAAACCAGTATGCAGGTATATCCGGATATGGTTATGTGCTTGGCGGTTTCCTCGTAGTTGGTATCATCCTCTGTGTGGTCGGCGGGATCGTCAAACTCATAGGCACAGCATGGATTGATATTATTTTTCCACCAGCCGCAATGGGTGCGATTGTTGCGGTGATTGGGCTGGAATTGGTCCCGACTGCAACGGAAATGGCTGGCTGGATTGCCCCGGCGGACGCTGATGCTGACTGGGCGATGGATCCGAAAGTTGCCCTTGTTGCATTGTTAACCCTGTTAATCACCATTATCTGTTGGGTTACATTGCGAGGCTTCTTAAAGATTATTCCGATTCTGATTGGTATTATCATCGGCTACATGATTGCCTATGCTTTTGGATTGGTCGATTTTACAAAAGTGCAGGAAGCTGCCTGGATCACGATGCCAACATTTTATCAAATGAAAATCGACTGGTCGGCAATTCTTGTTATTTTACCTGCCGCTCTGGTTATCATCCCAGAGCATATCGGCCATTTGTTTGTAACAGGTAATATTGTTAAAAGTGATCTAACGAAAGATCCCGGGCTCGATCGGTCATTATTCGGAAACGGGATTTCAACAATTGTTTCCAGTTTTATCGGTTCTACACCAAACACAACTTATGGAGAAAATATCGGTGTACTCGCGATTACCAGAGTATACTCGACCTGGATTATTGGGCTGGCTGCGATATTTTCTATTATTCTATCGTTTTGTGGTAAATTGGCCGCCCTTATCTCATCGATTCCGTCACCAGTAATGGGTGGGATTTCGCTACTATTATTTGGAATCATTGCCGCGAGTGGGATTCGCATGCTGGTAGAGGCAAAAGTGGATTATAGCCGCTCACAAAATTTAATCCTTACCTGTGTGGTTCTTGTCATCGGCATTAGTGGTGCTACCGTAAAGCTTGGCTCTGTCGAATTAACGGGTATGGGGCTGGCAACGATCGTAGCAATTATTCTTGGTTTGTTCTTTAAATTGCTGGACGTGTTGAAACTATCGAATGAATGATACAGAAAGAATTGTACATGGTTTACAGTTCACCAAGGAAAGATTTGAAAAGTTGTATCAATGTTTAAGATTAACATCTAGCCGCATTTTCTCTTTGAAAAAAATGCGGCTGTTTTTAAAAATAGTTTTGTCTTTTTATAATTACAAAGCTGACTGTAAATGTATCGGTGATTTTTTAACTTTGCCTCTTTTAAATTTTCATGATTCACGTTTGATTGGGAATTCACGGGCTGATTAACATTTATCGATAATCGTTATGGTTGGGTTGAAACAAATCATCACTAGCATCCCTGACCACTGAAAAATGCTCCACGTTGTAGTGCCCGTGAAGAATTTCATTATGATGGCTGATGATCTGTTCGGCAGTCAAACTTTGGGAATCTGTCGTTGAATGCCCATCACCTACCAGGGTCACATCAAAACCATTCACGGTTGCTGTTCTGACTGCCGTATCAATACAGTGCTCAGTTTTACAGCCCATAACTACGAGATGTTCGGCACTATTATCTTTTAAATAATCCAGTAATGAAGTGCCATGAAACGAATTCGTCGCCTCTTTATCAAACACGATTGACGTCCGGGGAGTATCGATATCTTGATGGATTTCGAATCCTTTACCTTTGCCTTCAGCAACATCCTTATCTCTAACGAAAACAACTAAACAATCTGATGCCAGAGCCTTTTTTATCACTCTATTAATGTTCTCCAACAGCATTGCCTTATTGAAAACGCCCTTCTCGTTAACATTACCATTAATTAATTCCTGCTGTGCATCGATGACCAACAATGCTTGATTCATTTGAAAACCCCTTTTTCATCATATTTATTACGCACTCAATTTTCTCCCCCGATTCCAGATGCATGATGTTACTTTAATAACTTATTCGTTATCAGACCTTCCCCCGGTATCTCTATAAATTTCCTGTTATCTGGTTGGCACGGCAATTATCAATTAGTCAGGGAAGAAACAGGAAAATCCGATGCAGTGGAAAACAACTATCCCATTATTAATTGGGGATCTTCATCCATTACCTCCAAGCTGTTAAAATCTTTGAGTATTTACATGTTTTGGATGCCCTGCGCTACCTTTTATTAGGTTTCGGATAGTATTCTGTTCAACTTGGACAGCATTTTTTAATTTCAGCTAGTAATCTATTCAACCCGGACAGTATTTTTTGACTTATCCCGTATTTTTCCTTTCAATCGGGCGTTATAACCCTTCTCTCGGCCGATTACTCGCTGTTTTCCTTTCAAATCTACCGTGACAGCTCTTCTCTCGGTCGATTCCCAACAGTATTTCCTAAATGACTCAGGCTCGGAGATAAGAATATTATTACAGACCGTTACGCACAATAAGAAGCCCATTTTTGATAGAGTTTAATCAAAAACGGGCTTTTTTCATAAACCCTAAGGCAAAACATTTCCTGCTGCACGATACAGTTCATACCATTCTTCCCTTGTCAGGTTAACATCAGAAGCTTTTGCGATGTCTTGTAAACGTTTCGGATTCATTGTCCCGACAACCGGTTGGATGCTGGCTGGATGCCGCAAGATCCATGCAATCGCAATCGCGGAATCCGTTACCCCCTTTTTCTCAGCGAGTTCTTGCAGTTTCGCATTGACTTTCGGAAACGCCTCATTGCCAACAAAGGTTCCTTCGATCATTCCGTGCTGAAACGGGGACCATGCCTGGATCGTGATATCATGTAGGCGACAATAATCGAGAACACTGCCTTCCCTGACAATCGCCGGATCGTGCTGCATGTTCACATGAAGTCCCGCATCTATCATCGGCGTATGTACAATACTTAATTGCAACTGGTTTACGATAATATCTTCCTTCAGCTCTTTTCTCAATAGTTCCATTTGCATCGGGTTCTGGTTGCTGACTCCGAAATAGCGAACCTTCCCGCTTTCCTTTAACGCAGAAAAAGCCTCAGCCAACTCTTCCGGTTCAACAAGAGCATCCGGGCGATGAAGCAGCAGACTGTCGATATAATCGGTTTTTAAGCGCCGGAGACTACCTTCAACAGATTCGAGAATATGTTTTTTGGAAAAATCAAAAAAGCCGTCGCGAATCCCACATTTCGTCTGTAGCTTCATTTTTTCCCGAACATCGTCATTCATATCAATCGCTTCCGAAAATACTTCTTCTGACTCTCCTCCGCCATAAATATCAGCATGGTCAAATAAATCGATCCCTACATCCATGGCATTTTCAATCACATAGGATGCCTCTTTTTTACTGAGTTCATGCATACGCATACAACCTAAGGAAATTTCGCCAACCTCTAAGGCACTGTTACCTAATTTGATCTTTTTCAAAAAAGCACCTCTTTTCGTCTGAATAATTATATAGTAACATGTTTTCTTTATATGGACGAATGCCTCAACTCACGAAATTTGTAACAAAAACAAGCACTAGGTGAATAAAATGGGCAGTATCTGAGAAAGGAGGATGGGCATGACTTATTACAATAATGAACAATCGTTTATGGAGAACCGTCAGAATGGTCCTTGGGTGTGTTTCCCTGTACAGGGTCAAGAAGGTACGCAACAAAACGGTGGAGGGTTGGAAGGTACAATTAATATGTCGGATGGTTCTCAACAATCAGTTGTTTGCTTTCCTTCACAACCACAAGCTGGTGATCAAGGACAAGGCGGTGGCAGCCAAGGACAACAAGAAGGTAACCAGGGGCAAGGCGGCATCCCAATACCGTTTGGTCCAGGCGGATCTCAAGGGCAGCAAGGTGGCGGTCAAAACCAAGGTGGTATGCCAACACTTCCAGGTATATTTGGACCAGGGGGAGGTCAGGAACAACAAGAAGGCGGCCAGGGGCAAGGCGGCATGCCGATACCGTTTGGACCAGGTGGATCTCAGGGGCAACAAGGTGGCGGTCAGGAACAAGGCGGTACACCTATGTTTCCAGGCATATTCGGACCCGGGGGAGGGCAAGGACAACAAGGTGGCGGCGGCCGAGAACAGGGCGGCACACCTATCCCACCGTACATGTTTGGCTATCCCCAAGCAACTATTCCCTATTATATGTGGACCCCGGTTAGATATGGATATTACTGGTAATGCATTGCCCAAATTGAAAATACTGTAAAAGCAGCCGGATCGGTGATGACCCGGCTTTCTTACTGCTTACCAGGAAATTTAAAAATTAAATGCTTGTGGATAACTTTGTAATCAGGATGAGCCCCGTCCGGCTCCAGCGCCCAGCAGCTAGTGTGCTTCCTTCACCTTCGTACGATAAGTCAACATCGACTCGGGGTAAAGGAAGGCCGACTAAAAACGGCCTTTGCGGCCAACGTCGGCATACCCCTTTTGCAGGAGCATGTTTCCTTTATCTCCTACGGTTCAGTCCAGCACATACGCTGCTAACCGGGCGCTTACGCCTTTGTTCTTTTTTACAAGGTCTCCATTAATCAAATAATATCTATCAATCCGTTAATGAGCGATCAGCTTTTTCCAAACATCCAAAAACTATCCAACAATATCACGCTTATTATAACCCATCGATCCAATGATAGTTAATACAATAGAACTCAACGTTAAACCCATCAACGCCAGAAAATTCATATCATCGACGGGAATTTGCGGGATATATGCAAAAACGGAAATATGATTCATCCACTCCGGAAAATCAAGCAATTCACCAAGATAGATGACAATGAAACAATAGACTACATAAAGCCAAATCAATTCAGCATATTTCGGGATGATCCCGATTAAAACAATAACAAGGCCAACCACAGTCCATATCGCCGGTAAATAAACATAGGCGGATGCAAAAGTTGTACCAAAAGATAAACCTTCATCCATCACCACTACGCCAGCCGACCATAATCCTAATGCAACAAGTGATTGCATGGTAAAACTAACTGCAACCGCCAGCAAACAATACGTTCCCAACACACGCGTTCGAGATACCGCACGACTATATATATTTTCTGTGAGATTCCTGGTTTCCTCTCCTTTTAATCTTAATCCTACCATTATGACGGGAATGAGGCTTATCAATGACATAATTGCCATTAATAATGTGATAAACTGTTCAGTCATCGTAGCATCTGACTTCATGTCTACAAATGCCTGCACCAGTTCGATATCGGAAAAATATGTCTCCAAATCACCCAATATCGCTCCAAAAGATGCACTGAGCGCCAACAGCCCAATTGACCAAGCGATGATATTTGTACGCTGTAACCTTAGCGTAAGGCCGATTGGTGTTTGTAAAAAAGCTGAGGCATGCGTTTTACCTTTTCGTGCCGATATAAATCCCGACCCTAAATCACGAATGGCATGTAAGCAGAAGGCAACCACTCCAAACACGATGGCAAATATGAATAACAATATAACCGGTAACCAATCATTATCGCTGAAAACGTCAGACCTGACAGTCCAGCCAAGTGGTGATATCCATGACAGTGTATCACTGCTTACATCTCCTATTGCGCGAACAAGGTAAGCTATTATTAAAACCATGAAAGCACACATCGTGGTTCCTCTTGAAGTTTCTGAGGTTTGGGCAAACACTGCAGTAAAGGCAGCAAACAGAAGTCCTGTTGCACCCAAAATGAAACCATACAAGAAACAACCTTCAATATTCATACCCTCTATCCCTAGCGATGCTAAACCAATCCCTGTCAAAATCGCCAGTAAAACATTGGTTGCTACGACGCCAATCATTACTGCGCTTAAACTGGATAGGCGGCCAACTGGTAGAGCCCGAATCATTTCCAAACGACCATCCTCTTCATCGCCACGGGTAGCACGTGTTACAATTAAAATATTCATGATAGCAACTGCAATTGCTGTAAAAAGTAACATTTCATTGGCAAACATCGCACCGATTGAATGTAAATAATCCTCCATGTCATAACCCGGTCCGAGCATCGACACCATTGCTGGATTATCCATTGTTAGAAAAATAGCTTGCCTTGATTGCTCATCCTTGTAAATGCTTTGATAAGCAGCGGCAACCGACAAGGTAATTCCTATCAGGCTAATGAGCCAAATAAGAATTTTAACCCGTAGTTGTTTAAAAATGAATACGGTTAATTGCTGTGTTCCGTTAAAATAACACTTGTTCATAATGACTACCCCTCCACTCTGGCATTGATGTGCGGAGTTTCCTGATAATGCCGCATAAATAAATCCTCTAATGTTGGTGGGGCGCTTTCTAATTTTAAAATACCAAATTTGCTAATGTACCGGATTATTGCATCCATTTCCTCTGTATCCACTTGAAATGTAATCTCTGAATCTTTCTCTTGCAAATGATGAATCCCCTTTTGTTCAGTAAGAGAGGCAATTGGTTCTTTTGTTTTTATCGTTAAATTGGTACGGGTTAAATGTCTCAGTTCATCCAATGTTCCTGTTTCAACCATCTTACCTTGGCGAATAATCCCTACCCGGTCGCATAATTTTTCTACCTCCGATAAAATATGACTGGAAAGCAGTACACTTTTACCTGCTTTTTTGGCATCTAATACACATTCCTGGAAGATATTTTCCATCAAGGGGTCGAGCCCTGAAGTTGGCTCATCTAAAATATAAAAATCCGCATCCAATGCGAATGCAGCTATTAAGGCAACCTTTTGTCTATTCCCTTTCGAATACGCCCTGCACTTTTTCGTTGGATCAAAATCAAACTTCCTTATTAAGTTTTGCCGTTTTTTATGATCGGTACCTCCATTCATTTTGATAAAAAGATCAATCACTTCCCCACCCGTAAGATTCGGCCATAGATTCACATCACCTGGCACGTAAGCAATACGCTTATGAATATCAACCGCATCGTTCCAAACATCTTTACCAAAAATTGTAGCCTTTCCCTGTGTGGCCTTTAACATACCCAGTAATATTCGAATGGTTGTTGATTTCCCTGCTCCATTCGGCCCTATAAAACCATACACCTCCCCCTCATTCACCTCCATACTTACACCATCCAATGCAGTAAACTTGCCGAACCTTTTTGATAAATGACTTGCTTTTAAAATAGGCATATTTCTTTCTCCCACCCTCAATTATGAAATATTTTGATCTATATAGTTCATAATATACAAAAACAATCTTCTTGGCAACAGTTTATGAACTATTTTTGTTGTTTTATTACATAAATTTTATTAAACTTACATTGAGGTGAATGAAGTGGATGGTTTTGAAAAACGCAGAATACAAAAGAAAAACGATATATTAAAGGCGGCATTAGCCTTATTTATGGAATACGGTATACAAAAGGTATCGATTGCCGAGATAGCCAACAAGGCACATGTATCTCAAGTCACTATCTATAATTACTTTGAAAGCAAAGATAATTTGGTTCGTTTCGTCTTTAAGTTTTATGTCGATCAAGTATGGGATGAACAGAAACAATTCCTGAACAGTGACCTTCCATTTAATGAAAAAATAAAAAAGATTATATTTGAAAAAAGTATGGCAACCAAACAGATGAGTGAACGGTTTTTTCAAGATTTTATGAAAGATTACGCCAGCGGACAAAGCTATGTTGAAGAAATATACAAGAATGAAGCACTGCCGCTCCTTATTCAATTTTTCGATGAAGGAAGGAAACAGGGCTATATTGATTCATCAATTTCAAATGAATCAATCTTATTTTATATGCAGATGTTTCAGGAGTACCTACAACGTGAGGAGGTTGCTAAAATGGCGCTTCCCATAGCAGAGGATCTTACCAAGCTATTCTTTTACGGCATCGTTGGAAAAGGAGAAGATTAGGAACAGTTGCGTGTAGTCCTGTATTTTTTGTGCAAATGGCATTGGATATTCCAGAAACTTGTCCCCTTACTTAACATGCAAGATAACCCAGAAAATAACAGCAAAAACAAGCCAGATGAAATTTTCACCCGGCTTGTTTCTATTAATTAATATAACGGTAAGCCATAAGTTCATGAAGCATTTCAATTTCCTCTTGGAGCTTGGCACCAATGTTTGTTTCCCTAACTTTTTTCCGTTCCAATTCTTTATCCACAACCCGGCGGACAGATAAAACATCTGCACCATTTAATAATACATCCGCTTTAGAATTAAAGTGCTGATGTGCAACCAGCTGCATGCCGAAAGAGTTGTACAATAACGTATACCCAGCGATTCCGGTAGTTGATTGATATGCTTTTGAAAAACCGCCATCAATGACAATCATTTTTCCATTCGCCTTGATTGGATCTTCCCCATCGATTTCCTTTACCGGTGTGTGTCCGTTAATAATATGACCCTGGCTTGGATCCAGATCGAATTCCTTAAGCACTTTCTTGCACATATCGATGTCTTCCCGTAAGTAATAATATGGATTTTTCTTTTCTTTATGCGATGCTTTATCTTTAATAAAATAGCGCTCGAATGTGGTCATTGCCCGTTTGCCAAATAATGAGGAATATTCTCCTGTCCACAAATACCAAACCATATCAGTAGCAAGATCATCCGTTGTTTCTTTATCCGCAAAGGCTTGCCGCAAATATTTTTCAAACTGATCAAGTAGTTCACGGCCTTTATAGGATTGTCCTTCAATCTCCATTTCTTCCATATTCCCTTTTTCATCAACGGGAATACAGCCATGAATCAAGAGATTTCCATTATATTTTAAATAAAGACTGCCTTTTTTCATTAAAAAGTTCATATGTCTCTTGAGCTTCTCTGATTGCTGAACAGAAAGTAAAAGCTTATTGATTACTTCCTCTTCCTCCTTGAGCAGCTTTGCTGGATTTGCTGGATCGATCGTGGAGAAGCATGTATTCTCTAATGGATAGGTTTTTCCATAGATTGTCACTTCCTCGTTCTCATAATCCACTTTTTCCAATACTAATCTTTCTTCCATATTAAAAAAGGACCGTCGTTTAATAATCGGGCTTTCCAGTTTGAATTGAATAATAGCAATTGCTTGATGAATTTTTGTAATTTGTCTCATTTCCTGCTCTGAAATTTCCTTATCCGAATGCTTCTTTGGTCGAAAAGCAGGATTATCATCATAATATTTTTCGGCCAGGTTCAGTAATGGGCGCAGATTAATCCCATAAGCATCCTCAATAATATTCAAATTATCATAGCGGGCACAAATCCGCAGAATATTTGCAAGGCATACTTTTGAACCGGCATATGCTCCAATCCATAGGACATCGTGATTTCCCCATTGAATATCGACAGAATGATATTGAATTAATGTCTCCATAATTTTATCCGGTTCCGGCCCACGATCATAAATATCACCGACAACATGCAAATGATCAACAACGAGGCGCTGAGTTGTATACGATAAGCCAATAATTAATTTATCTGCCTGTCCGAGGGAAATAATTTGTTGAACAATTTTTTCATAATATGTTTTCTTGTTGTTATACTCATTACTTTTATAAAGCAGCTCCTCGATAATATACACGAACTGTTTTGGTAACGCCTTACGAAGCTTGGAGCGAGTATATTTAGAGGAGGCATAGGAAATTAAATCAATCATTTGCTGAATTTTAGCTGTATACCATTCATTTAACTCTGCTTTGGAATTGTATTGATTGATAATCAGCTTTAATTTCTCCTCGGGATAGTAGACAAGGGTTACAAATTCTGTAATCTCTTCTTCTGACAAACTATTTTGAAAAATATCCGTTATTTTTTCTCTTACCTTACCCGAACCATTACGTAAAACATGCTGAAATGCTTGGTACTCCCCATGCAAGTCACTGACAAAATGCTCTGTACCTTTGGGCAACTCGAGAATGGATTCTAAATTAATTATTTCTGTTACTACTTTTTCTTCGCTATCGAATTTCTCTGATAATAAATCCAGGTACTTCGTATTCAACCGTCCATATCCCCCTTTAATTATGTCACATTACTTTTTAATTAGTATAACACTTTTGTCGGCATTTTGCAGTAGATTTTTTGTGGATAGCTCCACCTGTTTATCATAGTCTTTTATATACGCACGCTCAGAGGCCGGGGGTTACCAACTAGTTAAATACGTGGCAAAATTTATCGGCGGTTTTCTGACTCTTTACGGCGATTTCTGCACTTTTATCATCTGTTCCCAAAATATAGTAGGATAAGGTGCCTGTCCCCCTTGTCCTATCCCACAGAAGAAGTATATAATTTCCATCTTCCTACACAATAAAGGTGACAATTATCCTATAGAAGGAATGATGAGCATGACAGATGAATTGAGCAGTAATAGGAATGTTGCCCAGCATTTGATTCAGCAACTTACGCAATGGGGTGTCAAACGAATTTATGGTGTAATTGGTGACGGCATTCTATTTTTATTGGACGAATTGGGAAATCAGCAGAACATTCAATACGTTGCTTGCAGGCATGAAATGAACGCAGCATTGATGGCCAGTGCGGAGGCCAAACTAACAGGAAAAATGTCGGTATGCACTGCAACTTCTGGCCCCGGTATTACCGTGCTGCTTAATGGGTTGGCTGATGCTTGGCGGGATAAGGCTCCTGTTCTAGTGATCACCGGGCAAGTACAACGGACACAAATTGGTACGGGGGCTGTCCAGGATATTAATCAGCAGCAGTTGATCGCACCGCTTGCTGAGTATTCTTCCCTGGTCACGGATAGCCATTCCTTTCCTAAACTACTAAATATCGCCATGAAAACAGCACTTGGTAAAGGCGGTGTGGCACATCTATCTGTACCGAAAGATATTTGGACATTGCCTGTGAATGGCGATTTTTATCCGCTGCCAACAAAAACATTACCACAACCCCAACCAATGGATATCCAGCGGGTGGCGAATGCTATTAACAAAGCACAACGCCCCATCATTCTTGCTGGTCGCGGCATTCAGTACGCGCAGACAGAGGCTATTGGATTTGCGGAGAAACTACAGGCTCCGATAATGGTAACGATGCCGGCAAAACCATTTATCGCGAATGACCACCCACTTTTTCTGGGAGGTTTGGGCCAGGCTGGAACAGATATTTCAAGAGAATTGCTGGAACAGGCAGATTTGTGTGTGATTCTTGGGGCGACCTGGTGGCCGCATGATTATATTCCAGCTTCCATCCCAATCATACAATTGGATGCCACACCGGAAAACATTGGACGCAGTCACCCAGTCAAAGATTCATTAGCCGGTGATCTGGCGCAGATTATTCCCACATTAACGGAACAAATCGAAACGAATACCAATCAAGCCTATGTTCAAGAAATTCAGGAAAAAAAGCAACGTTGGAATCAGCAAATTCAATCAGAAATCAAGGAAGAATCAGATCAGATTTCCCCTGCCCGTGTTTTTGCCGAACTGGGTCAGTGCATCCATCCGGGAGCGGTAATGGCTGTAGATACAGGGGATCATACACTTTGGCTGGAACGGATTTTCCAATACCGTGGACAGGAATTGCTCGTTTCCGGTACATGGCGCACACTTGGTTTTGCATTGCCAGCGGGTATTGCAGCACAATTGGAGCACCCCGAGCGCCAAGTGGTTTGTATCGCCGGCGATGGTGGTGTTGCCCATTCAATCATTGATTTGATTACAGCGGTTACCTATAAACTTCCACTAACATTGATTATCATCAATAATCATGCCTATTTTATGGAAACGAGCCGTATGGTTGTTGAAGAGCTGAACAAGGATGGATCACAAATACCGAATCCGGATTATGCAGCAATGGCAAAATCAATGGGTGCAGAAGGAGAACGGGTAGAAAAAAATGAGGAGCTGGTTCCGGCCCTTCATCGCGCATTACAATCCAAGCAGACGTCAGTTGTTGACATTCACTGCAGCGCTTCTATCCTACCTCATACGAAGATTTTAAAAGGAATGAATACGCTCAATCGGTGGGATGAGCCCATGCCTGAAGATTTCCCTAATCATGTAAAAAAATAATCATACAAAAAAACCTTCCAAAATAAGGAGGTTTTTTTGTATGCAATCAATAGCCTGAGTCCTCTGAAGTAAGATTATCGATCATATAATAATCATATTGCTTAAGTGGTGTTTCCGCGGGACCTTCGACAACTTCTCCAGTATACGTAAATCTCGAACCATGACATGGGCAATCCCACGTCCGTTCGGCATCGTTCCATTCTACCTCACACCCAACATGGGTACAGGTTGTATCAACGACATAAACGTTTCCTTGTTCATCTTTATAGGCACCTTTTCTTTCCCCTTTTACGGTGATAGCCGCTCCTTCACCATTGGATAAGTCGCGAATCTTTTTGTCTGGGATGCCCAGTTTACCTTTGATTAAATGACCGGCAACCTTCGCATTATCAACTAAAAAGTTTTTCAGGCTTGGATCGGCATGAAAGCGTGATGGTGTATATAAGTCGTGATAAGGATTCTCTTTGCCCATCACCGTGTCTTTTAACAGTAATGCGGCAGCAGTTCCATTGGACATACCCCACTTCCTATAACCTGTCGCAACCAAAACATTCGGCTGATCAGACGTTACATTGCCGATATAAGGAACTTTATCCAAGGTGACAAGATCCTGTGCCGACCAGCGATAAACAATTTCATCCAGTCCAAATTGTTGTTGGCCAAAATCTTCCAAGGCCTGGTAATGTTTCATCGTATCCTCATCTTTACCGGTTCGATGACTTTCCCCGACAATCAGTATCATATCCTCCCCGTCTATTTTGACAGAACGAAGGGAGCGGGTTGGCTTACCGGCACTAATATACATGCCACCGGGAAACTCCTTCTTCGGTTTGGCCGCCAAAATATAGGAACGATCCGCATACATTCTGGCGGAATAAAACCCTGCTCCTTCATAAAATGGAAAGTGTGAACAAGCCAGTACATAATCCGCTGCGACCTCCTGCCCATCCCGTGTCAAAACTTTGGTTTGTTTGCCCGTCTCCACATTTACCGCTGTCGTATGCTCAAAAATGTGTCCACCCTTTTCTTTGATGACATTAACAAGGTGGGTAAGATATTTTATCGGATGAAACTGTGCCTGATTTTTCATCACCAGCCCATTTTCCACCTCTATATCAACAGGAATGGTCTCAATCAGCTCGCCATCAATCCCAAGCTTTTCATAGGCCTTTGCCTCTTTTTCCAGTTTGTTTGCATATTCATCCGTAGTGGCGTACATATAGGCATCCTGTTTGCTAAAGCCACAATCAATGTGCTGTTGCTCCACCGTTTCTTGAATAAATTGAAGTGCCTCTATATTGGCTTGATAATACTTTTTTGCCTTTTCTTTACCAATATTTTGGATCAATTCATCGTAAATGATATCATGTTGGGCCGTGATTTTCGCGGTGGTATGTCCGGTAGTTCCGTGTAATAATTTATCAGCCTCAAGGAGCGCAACCTTGTAACCTTCATTAATGAGCAGATAGGCGGACGTGATCCCAGTGATCCCTCCCCCAACAATGACCACATCAACCTGCATATTTTCCTCCAAACGAGGGAACTTTGGCAAATCAATTGCATCTGTCCAATAGGATCTGGACGTCTCTGGTATTTTCCCATTTTCATTTCCCGGCATAAAAATTCCTCCTAGTATGTTTATACGGTTAGGTTTTCCCTTGAACAAGGTGCTATACATAGGAGTAAAAAACAAGAATGATGCCAGAGAATTCTACAATATACTGATTTCATATTTCTTGTTTTCGAGATATTAGAAATGATTCTGGTATCAATTTTTGTGATTCCCTTCCTTATCATTTTCCACCACTTATTTTATACAAGGTGATTAATTAAACATGCTTATACCACGCACTCGCAGCCTCCACTTCATTTAAAGTCAACTGATGTCCGCCATTTTTCCAATGAAGTTCTACCTTGGCACCTGCACCTGCCAACAAGGATTTCAATTCCTCCGCTTCCTGTGGCGGGACAATAGGATCATGGGTACCAGCAGCAATAAATACGTTTTTATCTGATAAATCTGGTAACTGCATACCTTTCCTTGGAACCATGGGATGATGTAAAATTGCTCCCGACAATGCATCCCGATCATGGAACAGTAAACTTGCTGCGATATTAGCACCATTGGAATACCCTAATGCAAGAATATGGCCACGGTCAAATGCATAGTTCTCAGCCGCTTCATCCAGAAATTCATTTAATTCTTTTGTACGGAATACTAAATCTTCTTCATCAAATACACCTTCAGCCAATCTCTTGAAAAAGCGTGGCATTCTATTTTCAAGGACATTTCCCCTTACACTTAAAATATTGGCATCTGGATCAATTTTATCTGCAAGAGGCAGAAGGTCATGTTCGGTGCCTCCAGTACCATGCAACAATAGCAATGTCGGTTTTGATGGATCATTTCCTTCTTTAAAAATATGTTTCATCCATTTCACTCCTCTCTATTTAACCCCGATTGGGATCTGTCATCCGATTATTTTAGTCCTCATATTCTTTGACAAATTCCTTTGTACTTCTAACTGTGTTAATGAGACGAACCAACTTTTCAATTTCATCGCGCTTTGATTCAAAGAACGGTGGTAATGACAATTTTTCTCCAAGTGTTTCGTACGGTTCGTCACCCATAAACCCAGGACCATCTGTCGCAATTTCAAACAAGATTTGCGGATACACATTTGTATACAATGATCCAAAATAATACCGTTCTACATAACCAGAGTTTGGCAAACGGAATGACTGCATTCGCTTCATCCATTCATCCAGTCCTGTACGGTCATTCACACGGAAGGCTGCATGGTGAACCGTTCCATAACCCTGCTGTGCACGTGGCAGAACAGCATTATACTCCACAATAACCTGTGCACCATTTCCGCCTTCCCCTACTTCGAATAAATGGAACGAACCCTCTTTGGCAACTTCCTTAAACAATAAAACTTTCTCCATTAATTCTTTAAAGTAATCTATATTATCGACACGGACAACAATGGGTCCTAATCCCGTAATCGCAAATTCTAAAGGAATGGGGCCTTTTTGCCATGGCGTTCCTGCTGCGACACCTTTATTGTTTTCATCAGAGATTAACTGATATTGTTGGTCATCAAAGTCGACAAATGAAAGTGTCTTTTTCCCAAACTGCTCTTTTATCCCCGTGTGTTTTACTTGAAGACGATCAAAACGTTTCACCCAATAATCCAGGGCTTGATCGTTCGGCACACGGAAGGATGTTTTGGCAATCTCATTTGTACCATGAACCCCTTTTGGAATGCCCGGAAAATCAAAAAACGTCATGTCTGTTCCCGCGCTCCCTTTGTCATCCGCAAAAAACAAATGATACGTTTGAATATCGTCCTGATTTACTGTTTTTTTAACTAGTCGCATTCCTAAAACATACGTAAAGAATTCATAGTTTTTTTCTGCACTGCTTGTAATTGCTGTTACGTGATGTATACCTTTTAAATTTTCCATAATGAAATCCTCCAATGCTTATTTAAAAAAATTCTTATTTCATATATTATGAATTCGAGATAGTTGGGTGTAATAAAATTATAAATTCTGTGCATGATATCCTAACTTTTTTAGTTGTTCAATCATCACCTTTTTTTCATTACTATCCAAGCCCGCACAGATTTCATTTAGAGCCAATTGATGCTTAGGAAAAACATCATCCATTAACTCAGTACCGGCTGTTGTGATTGCCGCATACGTGACACGTCGATCCTTGGGACAAGGTTTTCTTTTTAATAAATTTTTCTTCTCCAGCTTATCTACTACATACGTAATACTGCTACTCGCAATCAATACCTTTTCACCAATTTTTTGGATTGGCTGTTCGCCTTTACTGTAAATGAGCTCAAGTACAGCAAATTCAGTCGGGTTTAATCCCAAACATTTTATATCTTCTTCGACACGCTTGTTTATTGATTCCAAAGCCCGGGTCAAAACAACAAATAGCTTCAAAGACAATTCTTCCTCTTGTTGAATCTTATCCACACATACCATTCCTTCCCTTATTTATCTCGAATTCGAAGCAATTATATGGCCAATCAGTTGATTTGTCAACAGCCTCTTACCAGGTTTTGTATAAAGTGAAATGGTAACCTTTCAAGCTGATCCAGGACAGGTTATTCCTATTCGCCATTTCGATGAAAAGAAATAACTGTTATACGGGCAGAACAAAAAATAATCCCTCATGCGCTTTAGCGGGCCTTGAGGGATTATTTTCACCTTCTGCCTAGCCCCTCTTGCTGGGGTTTGGTCTTATTGTAGCCGCGCCATGTTGGAAGCATGGTGCGGTTTTTCATAATATATGACTTTCTAATTACTGTATACCACAATATTGATATTTGTACACTCCATATTTATTCCTCCGAAACCCAATTGATGTTACTTGCTGTGTTGCCTTACATCATAGTCTTCACATCCACAGCAGGAGGCATTTCTCGTCCTATAAGAATGCTTATCGTTCCCTATGAATTTATTTCACCGGTGAAAGTTCTTCTTCCGTCACCCATTTATGATTTTCCACTTCCTTACCAGTCTCCGTATCCGTGTAGCTCACCATATAAACGGTTGTTTGTTCTGCTGAATCAATCGTAGCGGTGGCGCCATCCATTCCTTCCATATGATCGGCAGTTAATTCTACTTCATCTCCAGCTTCAAATGGCTCTTTTCCGGCATTTTTAATCTCTTCATGAATAACCCATTTATGATTCTCTACTGGCTCTCCACCAGTCGTGGGGGTATAAGAAACGGCATAAACAGTTGTCTCAAATGCCCCAGTGGCACCATCCATTCCTTTCATGTGGTCCGCATACATAACTGCTTGACTCCCGACTGGGTAGGTTGGGTTTTCTGCAACAGTTAAATCTTCCGGAACTTCACCTGAACTTGAATGATCCATACCGGAATGGTCCATTTCTTCTTCCATGGAATCAGACTTTCCTTTATTCATATCTGCATTATCTTCGGGTGACGTTTCATCATTTCCTGTACAAGCCGCCAAAACAAAAACCATCATTAAAGAAACTAACCCAATGAGTAATTTTTTTATTTTCATTATCACTTACCTCCACCTGAATAAATTCCTACCATGGCTTATTTTTTATCATGCCTTCAATCTTTTACATATAAGTACTGATTTCCGTATACCAGCTTTTCATTCTTATATTAGGCTACAACATCATAGCCTTGTTCTTCAATAACTTCTTTCATGGCATCAACATTAACGCTTGAATCATCAAAGACAACATCCACACTGCCCGCTTCCAAATTAACTTCAGCTGCCGATACACCAGCCAATTTATGTACTGCACCCTCAACTGACATGTTGCAATGACCGCATGACATACCTTGAACATTTAACGTTTTCTTCAACTTTTTCCCTCCCTTTTTAACCTCCTTAACCTCCTCTATCCTACCATACCCCTGTTAGGTATTGTCAAGTTTAAATATTATACTGCCTTTTACAATGCATGTGCTCATGTAACTTTCCGGAAGCAAAATGTTCGGTACTAATTATGACAAGCATAAACCCAGGAGATGATGCTGTCCCCTGGGGTACCCTTTGAAATGTGTTTTTATCACTCGGCTACTTCCCAAAATCCATTTTCCAACTATAATACGCCTTATCCGGGTTTTTCTCATACTGCAAATAGGCGTTAAATTTATTGCCCTTTTTACTTGTTAAGCCTTTGACATAGGCGCGTTTATTTTTCAATAATTGCTTGACCATCGTCTTAGTTGCTCGTTTTTTCATCGTTTACAAGTACTTATCATCCTTCCAGATGACAAACTTGCAACCGTTTTTCCAATTACTGCAGCCAAATCCTTTTTTGCCCTCAATGACTTTCCCACCGCATTCCGGGCATGTGCCCAATACTTCCAGCGTTTTCGATGGGGATGACACTTCATGAATCACCACATCTTGATCCGCTTTAATGGTTGCGACCGATTTGTTAGTAAATCCAAAAATAACCTGCAAGAATTCCTGTTTCTTCATCTTGCCTTTTTGAATATCTGCAAGTGCCATTTCCAGCCGTCCGGTAAATTCCAGATCAAACAAATCTTTTACCGGAAATGTTTCAACAAGCTTTCGTCCCAGTTCCGTGCATGAAAGGTTTTTTCCCTTCCCGGAAATATAGCCAACATCCTTTAATTTTTTAATGGTTTCCGCCCTGGTTGCTGGGGTTCCAATGCTAAATCCGGTTAAAATTTGTTCCACTTCTTCGTCCCGATAATTTTTCCCGCACGTTTCCATGACCCGCAATAGTGTTTTTTCTGTGTGTTGTTTCGGCGGTTTGGTCACATGCGAAGTAACCTTGGATTCTAGTAAACTAACTTGCTCACCTGCTGTAACATTTGGCAATAGATTCTCCTTGGATTGAATGCTTTCAACCTTTTTCCAACCTTCCACAAGTTGAACCCTTCCTTTGGATGCAAAATACCCTTTTGTCGCCTCGATTTTGGTCGCCAGTTTCGTTTCTTCATATTCCGCCACCGGCATAAATTGCATGATAAAGTGATTTTTAATGGCTGTGTACACGATTTGTTCATCACCAGACAGCCGTTTTGGTTTCACATAAGTCGGTGTAATCGCACTATGACTTTCCACTTTGGCATTGTTAAAAACCCGCTTCGATTTGTGGAACTTTATCTCGTCTTTATAGGGCAGATCCTCGGCTAACGTTTTCAGAACCTTGGCTGTTTTGCCGACTAGACTTTCCTCCAATGCAACACTCGATGTTCGTGGATAGGTAATATATTTCTTTTCATATAAGGTTTGAGCAACTTTTAACACCTTATCCGATGTCCAGCCCTTGAATTTATTGGTGATATACCCTTGTAAATTGGACAGGTTAAATAAGAGCGGGGCAAATTCCTTTTTCTTTTCTACTTGTTTGTCGGTGATTGTCCCTTGTTTTTCCTGAATCTGCTGGCGGACTTGCTCAAGATACGTTTTATCCTTGAATTTTTCTTGTTTTTCCTCGATATATGTACCTTCGTATGATTGATTGCTGACAGTTTGGAATGTCGCAGTTAGTTTAAAATAATCCTCGGGTTTAAAGGTTTCAATTTCCTTGTCGCGATCATAAATAATTTTCAATGTCGGCAATAACACTCGACCAATATTGAGCGCCTTTCCCCTTCCCTTTTGATATTTTAGTGTAGCAACGGAGGTCAAATTAATACCAATCACCCAATCCGCCCATTGTCGGGATACGCCAGCATCTTGTAATGGGCGCATGGTTTTATTCGGTTGCAAATTTTCAAGTCCTTGAAGTACTTCATCGAGTGTCCATTCATTTAATAATAGACGGTATACAGGCTTTTGTGGTTTGGCCCGGTAAATAATACTATCACCAATTAGCTGCCCTTCCCAATCATAGTCACAGGCGGAAACGATCCTATTGACATCGGTTCGCTGCATTAACCGGTGAATCACCTTCAGTTGTTTGGCTGCCCCTGGATCTGCCTGCTCTCTGTTTCTTGGATTTCCCTTCACCTTATACTTAAAATTTTCCGGGATAAACGGAAAATTCTCCAGCTTCCAGCGCGCCATTTTACTGTCATAGTCTTTCGCATCATAGAGTTGAACCAGGTGACCAAACGCCCAGGTAATAATATAATTTGTTCCTTGATAATATCCATCCTGTTTATGCTTTATGTTTAAGGCATCTGCAATGTTTTTTGCTACGGATGGTTTTTCTGCTAAAACTAATGTCAGTCCCAATTTTTCGTTAATCTCCTTTATTATATAAGGTAATAGTATTGATCGACTTTTTTAAGGTTGAACAAGCACTTGGGATTTTTAATAATCATAAATCTCCTCTTCCAATGTACAGTAGTTTGCTGATCATTTTTCGTACTCTTCCCTTTGGTGCTTAACCCCAATAAAACAATCCAGCCAAATAATTATTTATCTCTCTTTTTCATTGTTTATAACTTTGGTTTCAGACAATGGAGGATGCTTTTCCTTCATATCCTGTTGCTGTGATCTTCAATAAGCTACCCTATTCAACGCCATTTTCCAAAATCGAAAAAGTCTTCATGCTACAATTAATTTCTGCGATCGCACCATATGGTAATATAAACTTTGGCTCCGTATGACCGAAATTCAAGTTATAAAGAATCGGCAAATTTTCCAAATCATACTCTCTCATAACCTGTATAATGACCCCTTTATACGCTTCATAATATTGTTCATCCTGAGGCTTTCCAAATATAATTCCACTTACCACCTGCAAAATGCCTTGTGCAGCATAGTTTCGTAACCACCTTTTTATAAAGCCGGGATCCGGTTTTTCCTCCGAGGTTTCAAAGAAAATGATACTTTTCTTCCAGTATGATAGTTCAGGCCAAATTTCTGTTCCTTTCGCGAATTCTAAAGTCTCGATACAACCACCTATTAACCTTCCTTGCACAACTTTAGAACCTTGAAGCACCTCATAACCTGAATTTTGTTGCATTGTACGCCGTTTGTATTTATTCACTTCATCCCATTCCAAAAACTCGCTTGTCCACTTTTTAGCCGGTTGAATGTCACCTATGATCTCATTTGAAAAAAGTGTCCATCTTATCATTTCAACCGTATATGAATCCATCTCAACATTTTCAGCAAAATCTGTCAAAACCGCAGGGCCGTAAAAAGATGAAACACCCGCCTTGTGACAAAACAAATGAGAAATCGTAACATCGCTATACCCCATAAAAATCTTCGGGTTATCACGAATCACATCAAAATCAATATAAGGAAGCAATCGAATACTATCCTCACCGCCAATATTTGCAATGATTCCTTTAATGCTCTTATCCTTAAAGGCCGTCATCAAATCCTCTGCGCGTAACTGTGGGTTTTCATAGAGGTAATTTGATCCCTTTAAGCTATTTGGCATTGGAACAACCTCAAGACCAAAAACGGTTTCCAATCTTTTAACACCTTGATCATAGCGCCATCTAATATTTGAATCACCAGCCCCGCCCGAAGAAGGGCTTACTGTTGCTATTCTATCCCCTGATCTTAATTTTTCTGGTTTTATTAACAACCGGGATCACCTCTCTGGAATTTTCCTAATGTACATATTCTCTATTTTAACTTATCGCTACTTAACAAATACGACAGATGTTAGGATTTTTCTTCTTTATTAATCAATTTTGCAGGATTATGTTCCCCATAAATTGTTGTTGAGCCAAAAGTTTCTAACAAATAAAATAAATATCATTTTTTAACGAAGCAAAACAAAACATCTAATTCGACATGCTCAAACTTTTTCTGTAGTATTATTTGTATTCTATTAATCTTAAAAGGAAGTGGGGGCACCGAGAATTGCAATCTTTTAATAAAAAGTCAATCATTATCCTACTCCTTGCAGGTGGATTCATTTCTATTTTAAATCAAACCACGATGATTACAGCTATTCCACCAATTATGAACGAAATGCATGTGAGTGCCAACACCGGTCAATGGCTGACTACCGTTTTTATGCTTGTCAACGGCGTGATGATTCCTGTCACGGCGTTTTTGATTGAACGGTTCACAACGAGACAGCTATTTATCACCGCAATGAGTGTGTTTGCTGTTGGAACAGCGTTTTCCGCCATCGCCCCGAATTTTGGTACGCTATTGTTGGGCCGAATTATTCAATCCACTGGTGCGGGGGTTATCATGCCGCTAATGCAAACCGTATTTTTGTTGATTTTCCCTGTCAAGAGTCGCGGGGTGGCAATGGGGCTCGTGGGGCTAGTGATTTCTTTCGCTCCTGCGATTGGTCCCGCTTTGTCCGGCTGGATCATTACGAATATTTCCTGGCGGGCTATATTCCTTATTATACTGCCAATTGCCATCATTGAGATATTGGTTGCTACCAAAGTCATGAAAAATGTGACGGAGTTGACGTATCCGAAACTTGACATGTTATCGATTATCTTGTCATCCTTTGGTTTTGGCGGATTTTTATATGGCTTTACGAGCGCGGGCAACAATGGATGGGGGAGTATCATCACCATTACCACTCTAGTTGTTGGTGCAGCAGCATTGGTTCTTTTCATTATCCGTCAATTGCGTATGAAAGTTCCTATGCTGGAATTCCGGGTGTTTAAAAACTTTATTTTCACATTGTCTGTGATTCTCCCCATGATCGCATTTATGGGACTGATCGGTGCCGAGACATTAATTCCGCTCTATATGCAAAACATGCGTGACTTTACGGCAATGGAAGCAGGTATCGCCATCTTGCCAGGCGCACTCGTGAATGGGATGATGTCTCCGATTACAGGTCTCATATTTGACCGGTTCGGAGCGAGATGGTTATCGGTCATCGGGTTCACGATTATTACGGTTACCACCTTTGCCTTTTCCAATCTGAGTGTTGAAACGTCCATGTTCATGGTCATGTTGTTGTACGCCATTCGGATGTTCGGTATCTCCATGGTTATGATGCCTGCAACGACAGCCGGATTAAACCAGCTTCCAAAAGAACTGATTCCGCATGGTACGGCGATGACCAATACCATGCGCCAGGTTGCAGCATCGATTGGAACAGCTATTGTGATTACAGTCATGACCACAACGGGTGCAGCGGCCGAACATAAACCGAATATACCATACCCAATGATTCATGGCGTAAATGTCGCCTTTATGATCATTACAGTACTCTCTGCAATTGGTATCGTGCTAAGCTTCTTCATCAAGAAAGGCAATACGTCCGTTGAGGAGCAATCTCGAGTTCCAGATGAATAATAACCGGGAAGTTGCTGGGGCGTTTCATGAAGAAGGTAATTCGCCAAAAGGGTAGAATAATGAGGGGAGGAACAAGGAGTTATCGGTGCTGATAAGCTAATTGTTCCTTCTCCCAACCCCCCTTGTCCACATATTTATTTTCCGGCATATTTTTTAGGTCGTTAAAGACTTTTTTCCCCATCCAAAGGTTCTTCTCCGTTATTGATTTGCGCCTCTACTTGCGCTAACTTTTCGTATAATTCCAACTTTGTCAAGGATTTTTCATTGGTTTCCATGCTCGTGACAACTATACTCCCATCATCAATATTTTTCCTTTTGATATGCTGCCAGTTTTTCATATTCTGATTCCAAAACGCGGGAAATGCTAATAAAAATGGGCATGAGTTTTCTATATGCTTTAACATGTTCCGGATTTGGTTGATGTTTATAGGTTGCACCAACAAGTTCTTCTACCACATCAAATGAATCAATTTTACCCTGTGCGTACAACCCTAACAGGCATGCGCCCAAACAAGAAGACTCGTAACTTTCCGGAATAATGACATTTTGGTCAAAAATATCTGCCATCATTTGCCGCCATGTTTTTGATCTGGCAAACCCACCTGTTGCTTTGATCGCCGTCACTGGTGTATCCATCACTTCCACCAAGGCCAGGAACACAGAATATAAATTAAAGATAACCCCTTCCAAAGCTGCTCTTACCATATGTTCTTTCTGATGATTCAGGGTTAGGCCAATAAATGAACCGCGTACATCCGCATTCCATAATGGTGCCCTTTCGCCTGCTAAGAACGGATGGAAAAGTAAGCCGTTTGCCCCTGGTTCCACGCGATCGGCAATTCTCGTTAACACTTCATACGAGTCGACACCAAGTCGTTTCGCAGTCTCCACCTCACTTGCAGCAAATTCATCACGGATCCATCGCAATACCATCCCGCCATTGTTAACCGGTCCACCAATAACCCAGTGGTCTTCCGTTAAGGCATAACAAAAAATACGCCCCTTTTCATCGGTATGCGGTTTGGGGATAACGGTACGAATTGCGCCACTTGTCCCGATCGTTACGGCAACCTCGCCTTTTTTGATGGAATTTACACCAATATTTGACAGCACCCCATCACTTGCCCCAATGACAAATGGCGTTTCTGGAAGAATCCCCATTTCCTCTGCGAACAGTTTGTGGCAACCGGTCATTATTTCTTTTGTAGACACAAGTCGTGACAGTTTATCCTCTGAAATACCGGCAACCTCAAGCGCCTGTTGATCCCATTTCAGCGCTTTCAGATTCATTAACCCCATCGCAGACGCAATCGAATAATCAACCACGTAATCGCCAAATAATTGATAGAAGATATACTCCTTGATGCCGATATACTTTTTCGTTTGTTTGGCCAGGTCAGGTTGATCATGTTCCATCCAGGCAATTTTACAAAGCGGCGACATTGGATGAATCGGCGTACCGGTTCGCCTGTAAATATCCTTGCCGTTTAAATCTTCCTTGATTTTTGTGGCCCAATGTGCACTTCGATTATCTGCCCAGGTAATACATGGAGTTAAAGGTTGATCATTTTTGTCCATGGCAATGATACTGTGCATCGCGCTGCTGAATGAGATAAAAGATAAATTTTCCGGGTCTATTTCGGCATTTTTCATCACGTTGCGGATGGATAAAAGCACCGCCTGAAAAATTTCTTCCGGATCCTGTTCAGCAGTTGCTATATCAGGTGTAGACAATGTATAGCCATTATTTTCGTTCGCGACAATTTCCCCTGTTTCCCGGTATAAAACCGCCTTTGTACTTGTTGTACCGATATCTACCCCGATCATGTATTTATGTTTATTCATAAGACTCCCTCACTTTTCGCATCATTTCCTTACTGTTCCACAGCTTTTCTATCTTATTTTTATTGGTTACCATACGACGGATGTCAAGATCCTCCACAGCAATAATGGAATAGTCTTTTGCCAAATGGTAACTTAATTTATGTAAAAAATCTCTTCTTTGGTTTGCTACCTTTTCATGAATGGAACGGACCTTGATGACTTGTTTTACATATATGCAAGTATACTATTTCATACATCATTAGGCGAATTTTTCATTAGTTTCACGGAAAATCCTTACTGATATTAACAAAGCTTGAGTATTGAATTGTTTGAAAAACTTATATATTGATCGGGTGCGGGTGGATATGAACTGGATAATCAGAAAATCGATCACGCGGGTAGGGGCTTCGACCGAATAATGGTTAACATCGACCGTGTGGGCTGCTATATCGACCAAATAAACGGGGATTTCGACCTGGTGAATCGCTATATCGTCCAGAAAAACCGGAACATCAACCGAACGGGCTACTATATTGACCCAAAAATGATAATATCGACCGGGGTAGAAGATTTTTTAATGTGGGTAACAATATAATCTCTATGTCATAATTTGATTGTTTACAACAAAGAATAAAAACACGATTGGAGGGATAAGTATTGGATAAAAAAATGAATAAAAAGAACGGACAAACTCGAATAGATCATGATGTTGTTGCACCGGGAATCGATGAAGAAGATTCGTATGGCGAAGATGCTACTCGATCAGAAGTCGAACATAGCGATTCAACAAAAGTCACCAGGCTGATTTATGATGAATATGATCCGAGTGAACCATAATTACTTAACACATGGTCGGAATGGAGGGGTCTCCTTTTGAAAGACCCTTCCAATTTTTATGTGAACTTTTGCATTGTCGTACCTTTCTATTGCAACCCGATTTTTTTCTCTCCTATCCGCCTCACCTTCCTTTCTTTTAAACATGACGGCTATACTCTCAACTTTTTCTCGGATTTTTTCCTTTCCTATCCCTGCTCTCGGCTGATTCTTCGTGTTTTTTCATTGCAATCGACCGTGATAACCCTTTTTTTAAAAAGATTTTCCATATTTTCCAGTCATCTATTAAACGCATTCGCTCGGTTTATCACCTGTAAATAGATGAAATTGACGCTTGGAGGCTACCACCCTTCCATTGATTTTAAATAAGCGTACTTTCCTTAATAAAATCAGAATTTACTCCCCTCTTTACAAATCAATGTAAAAGGCGTAATATAAGCTAGGTTAAATTATTTACCTAGGTAAGTATTATACAGGAGTGAGGTTATGAACAGTAATATGAATCGCGATTTATTTCACTTATTAAACCAGCGCTACCGTTACATTGCCAAAGAAATGAATAACCTGCTGCGTGAATATGGCTTATATGCATCCCAGTGGTCGATTATTTACTGTCTTGAAAAATTTGGTTCGATGACACAAACAGAAATCTGGAAATATTTAAATGTTGAGGCACCGACCGTTACGAGAACAATTACACGATTGGAAAATAACGGCTGGATCATTCGTACACAGGGTAACGACAAACGTGAACGTGTTATTGCACTAACAAGTGATGCCAAAGATAAATTTGCGACCATCCATCAGAAAATGGATCGGTTGGAAGAGAGCATGCTGGCTAGTTTTACATCGGAAGAAAAAGCGGATTTACAACAACTATTATTAAAAATAAATGCTACAGGAGAGGAATTGGATTGAATAAAAATTATCAGGAACCAATTTGGACAAAAAGTTTTATTGGAATTTCCGTAACCCAGTTTATGGTATACTTGACGTTTTATGCCTTGTTAACAACCTTGCCAATCTTCGTCATTAAACAACTGGGTGGAACGAATGCACAGGGTGGACTAGCAGTCACATTAATGCTGATAACCGCCATCATTGTGCGACCATTCTCGGCCAAATTTTTGGATTGGGTTGGAAAGAAAAAAGGGCTCATTATTTGTGTAGCCATCTATACTGCAACAACGTTTGTTTACATCTGGACAGATCAATTCATGCCATTAATGTTATTGCGACTTTTTCACGGAATTTCATTTGGGGTGATTTCAACCGCAACCGGAGCAATAGCAGCCGATGTTATTCCGGAAAAACGTCGCGGGGAAGGACTTGGTTATTTTGCCATGGCAATGAATCTGGCAGTTGTTGCTGGTCCATTCATTAGTTTAACTTTACTGCAATTTGTATCGTTTCAAGTACTGTTTACAACACTTAGCATACTAATGATTGGCGGTATCGTCTGTTCCCTGGTAGTCCATGTTGCGCAAAATACGAATACACAACAGGAACAAGTTAACAAAAAGTTTTCGTTGCACGATATGATTGAATTAAAAGCACTACCAATTTCATTAATATGCAGTTTGGCGTCTCTGGCATATGCAAGTGTGCTTTCCTTTGTTTCTGTTTATTCGGAGTCTATTGGGCTTGCATCTGTTTCGAGCTATTTCTTTTTAGTGTTCGCGATTGTCATGATCATATCGCGGCCATATTTCGGCCCATTATTTGATACGAAGGGACCTAAATATGTGATTCTGCCATGTCTATTGCTTTTCGCGGTTGGTCTTGCTGCATTAAGTATTACACACAACGGCTGGATGCTGCTTTTATCAGCGGCTTTAACCGGGCTTGGTTATGGAACCATCCTGCCAAGTTTTCAAACGATGGCGATTCAAGCAGCACCGAGTCACCGAAGCAGCCATGCAACAGCAACATTTTTCATGGTGTATGATACCGGAATCGCGGTTGGATCATTTATCTGGGGCTTTGTCGTAAGTGGTTTCGGATTCCCAAGTCTATATTTGTTATGTGCCCTATTAGTTGTTGTTACCACGATCTTATTTATGGTTCATCAATCATGGCAGCATAAGCATCATACGCCGCAAAGCAATGAATTATCTGCCAACACGAGTAGCTGATATGCACGACCATTCCTGCCAACTTTGCTGCTAAACTTTTTACACTAAACTGGGTGTAAAAAGTTTATCGGCGGTTTTGGTGCTTTTATCAGCGACCTTTACTATTTTTACGGCGATTTGGCACAATTTATCGGCGATTTTTCCACTTTTATCGGCGGTTTACTTTTTCCAGACAGCAGTTGTGAGTCTTTTTTTGATAAATATACATAACTAGCGCAAATTCGTAAACCATAGTAACTGTGAGCATCTGCTCTAAAAAATCGTGGGAGGTTTTATGATGGCAAATCAAAATCAAAACCAGAATCAACAGCAAAATCAACAGCAGGCGCAGCAAGCACTGCAACAGGCTCAACAAGCGCAACAAGCAGTGCAGCAGGCACAATCTAGTGCAAATCCGCAGCAAGTGCAACAAGCACAACAACAGTTGCAGCAAGCCCAGCAACAACTACAAAATGCACAAGCTAATGCCGGTGCCCAGCAAAACACACAATTGCAGCAGGCACAACAGCAAGTGCAACAAGCATTGCAACAAGTACAACAGTCACAGCAGCCGCAATCGCAGGCTACTCAGCAACAAAATAACAATAATAGTTTCCAATAAGCTTGGGGAACTATCGAAAAGCGTAGTTGCTTGTTACGAATCAGCAAAAAAAGGGAATCGCACTGATTCCCTTTTTTTGCTGTCTATTTGTAGATTCAACCATGATCAAAAATAATTTGTACCAACTTATCCTCTATCTCCGGCCCTTCTTCCTCATCCAGCAAATTATTCAACATAATGGAAAAGATAAGTTTATCACCAGCTTTTGTTTCCATATATCCTGATAATGTGCTTACTCCATCAATCGTTCCCGTTTTAGCACGTACCTTCCCCTGTAAATCTTTCATCCGCTCACGTAATGTGCCACCCGTCATTTTTTCTTTTTCACCGGCAACTGGTAGCGCATTTAAATAGGAAGAAAACCAATCCTTATTTTGCACCTGATATAGTAATTTCGTAATTTCATGAGGCTGGATCAAATCAACGTGGGAGATTCCTGAACCATCATGGATAATCATAGAATCTTTATCTAAACCAAAATCGTCCAGCTCTTTTCCCATCACCTCCAGCCCATTCTCCCAGCTGCCTTCCCGTTTCTTTTTCTTCCCCATTTCCTTTACAAGTACCTCTGCATGCGTATTATTGCTCAATTTCATAAACGGAACAAGCAAATCCGACAGTGGCATGGATTGGCGGGAAAAAAGCTTCTTCGTCTTGGCAGGCGTTTTACCGCTCTTTACCTCTCCTGTCCAGGAAATATCATTCTTTTCCAATGCCTGCTGAAACAAATTCAATGCATAGTCCGTTGGCTCCCAAACTGCCATCCATTCACGGACATCAGCGGATCCAACAGGAATGGTTCCGTTGATGATAATCGTATTCGATCCATGTTCCCGTTCAACGGTAATATCCGCTTCCTCCCCGGCAGCAACCGTTTCTGCCTTATTGACAATTTGTACGTAATCGGTCGCGGGTTTGATTGAAAATGTCGGCTTCACACCAACAGCACTGCCCGGACGAACATTAACAATCACAGTTCCGGCATCATAATCCTTGTCCGGCGAAACAGTTAACGCTGATATTTGGGCACCGTAGTAATACTGTTCATCATTCCAAATTAAATCCGGAGAGAGACGGTCATCATCATACCATGAATCATCACCAATAATATCGCCTTCAATGGTTTCGATCCCCCTATTCTTTATTTTTTTGGCAAACGTCCCGAAGTCGTCAGGAAGTAGGGTTGGATCCCCTTTTCCCTTTAAATAAAGATTGCCTTGAAGTTTGTTTCCTTTCTCCGTACCATCTGTTCGCAACTCAGTGGGAAAAGTATAATCATCGCCTAGTGTAGAAAGAGCGGATGCGGCTGTTAAGAGTTTCAGATTGGATGCCGGTCGTAATCTTGTATCTCCCAAATGCTCGTACAAAATGTTGCCCGTGTCAGCGGAACGAATGCTTATGCCAACGAGCGCGCCGTCCAGGAGGGGTTCCTGTTGAATCAATTTGTCTAACGGCTTTTTCAAGGAACTTGTTTCGTCCGATCGGGTTTGTTGTTTCATTACACGCATCTCCTTTGCCTTCGATACAAATTCTTCATCATAGTTTGAAGATATCGGTGATGCAAGCATGACTAAAGCCAGAAGCACAAGCCCACAAACACCAAATTTCATATATCGCACGTTTTCACCTCATCATATTTACCTGCTATGAAGTATTTCCACATTCGTTGGTCAAATTCCTCTTTTATATACTGGGATCCGTATTTTTAAAATGGATGAAACGAATTGTGGTCAAACGACTACCTGAAACAATCGTGATCAGGCAATGAAAATAATTAATGTAGCAAAGGAGGTTAGTGAAATGACTTCGGGATTTGAACGACATTTGGATTTGATTGAAAAAAGAGATGAGGAAACTGGAGAAAAAATAGGAGAGAAGAAAAAACAATTGAAGTAACCAAAAACCTGATAAAGGACGGGATAAGTATCGAATTAATTGCTAAACACACCGGACTGAATGAAAGTGAAATCAAAGAAATTGGAAGGTAAATATTTACTTCCGCCTTCTATTTTGAAGGCGGAAGTTACCACAAACCAAAGATAATCATAAATGTGCTCTGCTCTATAAAATTACTGAGGTGTAGTCTAAATTAAAACCCAATCGGTACCCCTGTCAGGTTTAAACAAGCATACCACCATTCTTATTATACTTCAGGATACCTTCTGAAGCCCGGTAAGCCATTGCACCAACCGTCCCTGTCGGATTGTAGCCACTGTTATGGGCAAATGCCGATGCGCCAACCACAAACACGTTATCCATGTCCCACATTTGTGAGTAATTGTTCACTGCAGATGAGTCAGGGTCAGCACCCATGATGACACCGCCTGTATTGTGAGTGGATTGATACGTTGTGATATCATATGGTCCCAATTCATCCATGGAATCAATCTGATCGGCACCCATTTCTTTTAAAATCTCGCTAGCCTTACTAGCAGTAAACTTGGCCAATTCGCTGTCTTGATCCTCAAAATCAAAAGTCATACGGATGAGCGGATCACCAAACGTGTCTTTGTACGTTGGATCGAGATCAAGATAGTGATGTTTGTAAGGCATACTCGCACCCATTGCCCCGACTGATAACGTCTTGTTCACATACTCAAGCGAATTTTTCTTAAAATCTGCCCCCCAGGTCGGAGAGCCCTTTGGAATTGGATTGTTCTCGATTGGTCTCGCCCCGGGTTGGGTTAGTGCAAGGTAGCCGCCATGAATAAAATTCAAATCGGAATGATCAAAATTATCCCCATTAAAATCATCAATAGCCATACCCAGAGCACCAGCACCAGCAAAGTTATTAAATTCCTGATCTTTAAAAAAACCGGTAGCTGCACCCTTAATAACTTGATAGGCGTAGTTTTTTCCAATTACACCGTTTCCTGTCGCGGGATCATAGGGACGACCTACTTTTGAGTTAAGCAACAATTTTACATTATTAAACACATAGGAGGTTACCACAACAATATCTGCCGGCTGTTCAATCTCTTCACCTGTTGTCGTATCGGTATAAAGCACTCCTGTTGCTTTCCCGCCCTTATGTACAATCCGTCGTACCCAGGAATGTGTCCGTAAGTCAAATTTTCCTGTTTTATTGGCAACTGGAATAACCGTTACAACCGGATCAGCCTTTGCCCCATATTCACAGCCGAACCGCTCACAAAAAGAACAGTATTGACATGCAGACCGGGCAATGCCATCCGGGTTCGTATAGTTTTCCGACAAATTCGCCGATGGGATCGTATACGGATGGTATTTTAAATTTTCGGTAGCCTTTTTAAATAAGTCCATTTGCTTGGAATGCTTCATAGGTCCGGTTGGATATTTATCCGAACGTTTTCCTCCTAATGGATTTTCTTCACCGGAAATACCAGCCATCTTCTCGAATTGATCAAAATAGGGCTCGAGTTCATCATAGGTAATCCCCCAATCTTGAATCGTCATATCGGCCGGAATTTTGTCCTTTCCATAGCGATCAATTGTTTTACTGCGGATTTCGAAATCATACGGCAGAAAACGAAAAGCTTGTCCATTCCAATGCACGCCTGCCCCGCCAAGTCCTTCCCCTAATAGAAACGAGCCATATTGTCGCATCGGCAAGGCACGCATTTTTTCATTACTTCTGAATGTTAAGGTTTCCTTGGATAAATCCTGCATTAATTCTTTGCGAACGGCATAACGTAATTCATCATGCACCATATAATAATCTTCTGTATGTCGCTCTTCACCCTTTTCAAGGCCAACAACCTGAAGACCTTTTTTAGTTAACTCAGAGGCAATAATCCCGCCGCCCCAGCCAACTCCAACAATAACAACATCTGTTTTTGGCATCTTTTTCGCCATATTTAGCCACCTCTTCTCTTCTATTACATATGATCGCGGAGACTGCTTGGCTCGATTTTCTGAAAATCTTTTTCAATGACATCCATGTAACCCATTTGATCCCCTGGGTAGTTTCGCATTCGCCACGCATCCATATTAATATTTCCACCATAAAGGGGATCACTGTATAATCCCTCTAATGTCATACTCCTTAATAATTCAAAAAATCCACTTGGTGAAACCGTGCTTAATTTTATCTTGTCTCCTTCAAAGCCCTGTAACATTTTATCCATTTGTTCATCGGTCAGGTCTTTAAACTTTTTTTTGTGTTTTTGTTGGCTTTGGTTGTCCAGTTCACGCAAACCAATCCGGAATATTTCCCGGCGTTTCAGTCGGCCTTGATACCCTTGAACCTTCTCACCATGATAAAACGGTGGCTCCATATAATCCCTGGCATTAAAACCATATGAACCAGCCAATTGATGATCAATATAGTACGGCACGCCAAGATCTTTTGCACCCGGCCCGCGATCATCCTTTGGAAAGATCCGTTCGGTTGCAGCTTCAACTGTTTGAAACTCGGCTTTCGTTAAATACATTAAGGCGTGATTATAATTTTTTCCTTTTTGGTTTGCCGTTTGGTTTTTCACTTGGTTTCTATCATTATCAGTTGTACCCCATGGGATCAGACTGCCGACGACGCCGCCAACGGCCAGTCCACCAACAGCTATCCCGGAATTGCGTAAAAACTTTCTCCTTGATACATCTTTTTCCTGTTGGTCCTGATTATTGTCATCTGCCAATTAAAAAACCTCCTTCCCGTTTATTCGTGCTTATTATGTCACCATAATTAACCACTCATGCATGAAAAAAAACGGGGCATGATAAGTGAAACTATAAACATGGAGGTGTAGTGGATGAAAACAGTTTGGAAAGGACCCATACTGATGCTTTTTCTTGGTATGATCCTTATTGTTTCTGCGTGTCAGAACGATCAGGGAGCTGCCGATGCCAATGAGTTGCAAGATGGAAAAACCATGGACGTTGCCGATCATCATCAAGGAGATGTAAATAACCCAGATATTATCCCCAGTGAGATTAGTGATAAGACAAGTACAACCAATCGGGATGGCACGACTTACTCGGGAATGGGAAACAGCATTTATGGTTCAATCGGAAGTTCCGGAATTCATGAAGGTGGTGTGTCATCGTATTTTGAATCCATTTTAAAAGGACAAGGTATTACCGGTGTGAAAGTATTCGTAATTGATGATTCCGTCGTCTTGGCAAGAAATACGAAAGAAACAACGAGCCATGAGTACGACCACACGCAAAACGACGTGTTAAGCGGCACCAGGGGGATGTCTGGTCATGGAGAGCCACCAGCAGGAGTAAACAAAGATCGGGATAAAAGCTACGATAATCTTGATCAAGCCAAGGAAGAGATCAACGACATGTTTAATGGAGATGTGAAGATCCTGACAGTGACCAACCCAAAAGCAGTTGATCTGATTAATCGCATCAAAGATGATATTCAGTCATCATCTTTTTCGACCGCTTCCAAAGATGTACTAACCTTATTGGAAATGGCGAAATAATGGAAATAACGGGGTCAGTCCTACACCGCATTAGTGGAGAACTGGCCCTAAAATATTTCAAACCTTATTACAACTGCCCTTACCATTTTCATCCATGATTCATTTACTATTATATAGGATGTTCAAAAAGTCCGGTAAAAATGACACTTCGAATTTCGTCGTTGGCTTGCTTTTCCGCTCCTCATGTACCTTTTTTGTACACTCCGGTGCTCAAAGCTACGCCGCCTAGAACTTCTCGGTCCTTTTTATCCTCCTTTTTGAACACGCACATATATATATCTAATCATGGAGATGAATCGTATGGACCTTGAGAAATTCGTTGATTCCCTCCCAATTATGAAAAAAATAAAACCCGACAAGAAATACAAAAATGGGGATTATTATGAAGTACGAATGGAGGAATTCACGCAAAAACTGCATCGGGACTTAGCGCCGACACGCCTCTGGGGCTATAACAGCCAGTTTCCGGGCCCTTTGTTTGATGTGAATCAAGGAGAACCAATTCATGTCAAATGGATGAATAATCTGCCGAGTAAACATATTCTACCTATCGATAAGTCAATTCATGAAGTGGCACACGAACCTGAAGTGCGCACCGTTGTCCATCTACATGGTAGTGAAACTGAATCAGACAGTGACGGCTATCCGGAAGCATGGTTTACCAGAGGATACAGGGAAGTAGGATCTTTTTTTGAACGCAGGGTTTACTTTTACCCAAATCAACAGCGTAGTTCAACATTATGGTATCATGATCATGCCATAGGAATTACCAGATTGAATGTGTATGCCGGACTTGCTGGTATGTACATCATTCGTGATAAAAAAGAAAAATCACTAAATCTGCCAAAAGGAGAATTTGAAATTCCACTCATCGTTCAAGATCGATCATTCAATGATGATGGCTCCCTATTTTATCCAAGCCAACCTGCCGATCCTGCAGAAAACTTACCCAATCCATCAGTTACTCCTTTCTTTTTGGGCGATACCATCCTAGTGAATGGAAAGATCTGGCCATATTTGGAAGTGGAACCGCGCAAATACCGTTTTCGCCTTTTAAATGCATCAAACACACGGGCATATCAATTCTATCTTGATTCTGGTCATCCTTTTTATCAAATTGGCTCGGATGGGGGATTGATGCAAAAAACAGTTAAACTGAACAAAATCGTGTTGGAACCGGCAGAACGGGTAGATTTTATTATTGATTTTTCCAAACTCAAAGGAGAAACTGTTACGTTAAAGAATGATCTTGGACCAAATGCAAATCCGGATGACCAAACGGATGATATCATGCAATTTAAAGTAACGAAAAAACTTTCCCAAAAAGACACAAGCAGACTTCCACGTTATCTAACCACCATTCCTTCGTTAAAACAGAATAAAATCGCGACCATCCGCAATTTAAAACTTGTTGGCGCAACGGATGAATATGGTCGCCCACTACTTTTACTTGATCATAAAAAATGGATGGATCCGACGACGGAAAAACCACAATTAGGAACCACCGAAATTTGGTCACTGATAAATATTACCGGTTTTACCCATCCGATTCACATTCACCTGGTTTCCTTTCAAATACTGGATCGTCAGCCGTTTGATCTGGATCTTTATAATGAAAATGGGCAAATTCGCTACACTGGACCAGCTACAGCACCAGCGCCAAACGAACGTGGATGGAAAGACACTGTAGCAGCACCTTCCGCCCAAATAACAAGAGTCATTGCCCGTTTTGCCCCCTATACCGGAAATTATGTCTGGCACTGTCACATACTCGAGCATGAGGATTATGATATGATGCGGCCATTTACGGTGATCGAACCGGATGATAAGCAGGAATAGCGTCTGAATACTGCATGGTAGATGCGGATTCAGACGCTTTTTTTTATCAAAAACCGTATGCAAAGATTGCGCTTCAATATAACTTAATATTAAGCAACTGTGTCCTCTTGGGTCAGTCGGATAGTCTTCAATTATTTCTCCTTCAATTCATAATCATTTTTTCAACATCAATATCTCGTTCATCACATTTCTCTAAAGCATGGCCGCTAAACCACCACTTACCTGTTATTATATTCGAACCATTTTAAAACGATAGTTATTTCTAGCTAGATGGAAACCAAAGATTTTATATAACAGAATGCACAAGGACTGAACCTTTTTAGAGAATAAACTGCAAACATTAACAAATGATAAAATCGTTATCATAAAATAAACGGAGCTGATTTTATGTCAAATATGCCAAACCCTAATCAAATACCGCGAGAAGAAGGAATTGACCATACCGTAACGCTCATGCGTGAAGGATATATGTACATTTCAAATCGATGTCACAGTTTCCATTCCAATATTTTTGCAACCCGATTGTTTGGAAAAGAAGCCATCTGTATGCGTGGAAAAGCGGCTGCTACACTGTTTTATGACACCAGCAAATTTAAAAGGCAAGGTGCAGTCCCAAAACGGGTAATAAAATCATTTTTTGGTCAAAAGGGGGTTCAGACATTGGATGGACCGACCCATAAACATCGTAAAGAAATGTTTATGTCGATGATGTCCAAAGAGAACCTGAAAAAGCTTTATGATATCACACAACAACAATGGGATGCAGCTGTCAACAAATGGGAACATATGGATGAGGTTAAACTTTATGAGGAAGTTCAGGAAATAATGTGCCGGATCGCCTGCGAATGGGCGGGTGTACCAATACAAGAAGATGAAGTGAAGAATCGGGCAAAAGAACTTGGAGCATTATTCGAGTCAGCAACTGCAGTGGGCCCGGCATATTGGCTGGCGAGAAATGCAAGGAATAATTTGGATACGTGGATAGGAGAAATCATTGAACAAGTTCGTGATGGACAAATAAAAGTTCCTGAAAATACTGTACTGCACACATTTGCCTGGCATCGCGATTTACAAGGAAATCTTTTGAATACACAGACTGCTGCGGTGGAAGTGCTTAATATTTTAAGACCGATTGTGGCGATTTCCATATTCATCAATTTCCTTGCACTGGCGGTCTACCATTATCCGGAGAAAAGAGCGAAACTTGAATCCGGTGATGACAAATACTTTGAGATGTTTGTTCAGGAAGTTCGACGCTATTATCCGTTTTTTCCATTTATTGCTGCGCTTGTAAAAGAGGATTTCACATGGAATGGGTATGATTTTAAAGCGGGAACACTTACTGTACTAGACCTTTATGGAACCAATCATGATCCTGACATTTGGGAAAACCCCGATACTTTTTCTCCAGATCGATTTGCCAATTGGGAAGGAAGCCCGTTTGGATTCATTCCACAAGGGGGCGGAGACTATTGGATGGGACATCGCTGTGCTGGTGAATGGGTTACCATTGAAGTCATGAAAGCGATCCTTGATTGTCTGGTGAATCGCATGGATTATGAGATTCCCGAACAGGATTTAAGTTACAGCATGGTTAGTATGCCAAGCATTCCCCATAGTAAGGTAGTGATTAAAAACGTTAAGCGAACAATGTAAATTTGCTAAAGATATAGTTGAACTGTCCCTTTGAAAGTCAGCAATGAATCAGCCGAGACTGTACTTCTCTCGGTTGATTCCTCTCAATTTTTTCCTATTTTTAACTCTACCTCTTGAAACATGTCCATGTTCAGAAATTAGAATAAAGGCTGTTTTGTTAATGTTGATTTTTTATGCGCGATTGATTGATTTTCACGCACTCTCGTCCATTTTCCTGCATTCCCGATCAACTTCTGCGCACTCTCGATCGACTTTCACGCATTCTCGATCAACTTCCGCATGCACTCGATTGATTTCACCCATTATGATAACAAAACCTGACTCAACTTGGCCAGGTTTTGCTTGGATGTTATTGGTAATTAATTATCGATCTAAACGTATCTGTATCAAGCCGTTTGATAACTTCCACAAGCAGCTTGACGCCATTTTCAATATCTTGTTTGCTTGCCAGAGAAACATGGCTGTGCATATAGCGGATCGGCGCACCAATGACGATGGTAGGGACTCCTTCTTTATACATGTGAACTTTCCCGGCATCGGTTCCACCACCGGTTATGACTTCAATTTGATATGGGATATGATGTGTTTTTGCTGTGTCGATGACCAAATCACGAAAACGCGTATTTGGAATCATAGAGGCATCAAGAAATGTAACAAGCGGCCCTTTTTGTAATGCCGGATGTTCGACATCGCCACTGGCTGTTCCAGGGGTATCCTGGGAGACACCGACATCAAGTACAATTGCAATGTCAGGATCAACTGCATATGGCGATGTTTCCGCTCCTCTTAATCCTACTTCTTCCTGAACATTCGCACCTGCAAAAAGCGTATTCGGATGATCCGTACTATTTAATCGTTTTGCCGTCTCTACAGCCATATAACAGCCAATCCGATTATCAAGTGCCTTTGCCAGAATGGTATCATCGTCAGGCATTACTTCATAAGGGCAAATGGGAACAATCGGATCACCAACACAAATGCCCCATTTTTCAACCTCGTCTCTGCTATGTCCCCCAACATCAATATACATTTCCCGGATCGGATATACTTTTTTCCTTTCTTCCGGTTGCAGTAAATGCGGTGGCTTGGAACCAATGACACCAGTAAATTTTTTCTTTTCGGTTATGACAGTGACCCGTTGTGCGAGCAATACTTGATCCCACCAGCCGCCTAGTGGTGTAAAGCGAAGAAAACCATCCTTGGTAATACCTGTGACCATGAAACCAACCTCGTCCATATGACCTGCAAGCATGACACGCGGTCCCTTAGTGCTTCCCGGTTTTTCCCCAAAAATACTTCCCGTATGATCGTACAGCACCTTATCACATGTTTGAGCAAGTTCCTCTTTCATAATCTGCCTTACCTCATTTTCATAGCCAGATGTACTTTGTGCTTGTGTTAGTGCCTTTAATAATTCCATGTCTTCACCTTTTCATTTTTATTTTAAGTTCTAGTATGGAGGAAGAGACGTGAATTATGCGTTTATAAAGTATTTTGGACAATCATAGGATTCGTTAATATTAATTACTAATTCCTTCAGCTAGTTTACCTGTAATAAGTTAGATCTACCCACCAAATCAAATAATTAGATGTTTTCAAATTCATTTTTTGTGGTATAATTAACATAGGAACAGAAATTGATCATAAAATAGTAAAAACCGAAGATATGTCAGTATCTTCGGCAGCAATGTCGCTCCCCTTCAAGAGGGGTCGGCGCTGGTAAAGGAAAATAGACCTCACCGTTGTCCGATAAACTCAGTAGAGGTCTATTTTTTGCGGTCAATGATATTCACAACAAGTGTTGCAAATGCAATCATTAAAACCATAGCCTCGAATGGAGACATAGGCATCACCTCCAATCGCTATAGCTTATCGTACGACACTATAAACGACGAAAGTGCGCCGACCCCCATGAGAAAAAACGACTATTACATGTATTTATTACAAGCTATCAATCTATTATTTTAACGTTTAAACAAATTAATATTTTTCTACAAAAAAACGTCCAAAAACCAGACAATACGGTTTCCGGACGTTTTTCAGTTACTATCACAACTAATTTACTTTCTTTGTCCCTTTCCAATACTGATCGCGTAACCGGAATTTTTGCAGTTTTCCTGTTGCTGTTTTTGGTAATTCATCGACAAACTCAACTGACTTAGGTGCTTTAAAATGAGCCAGGCTAGATCGGCAAAAGTCAATAATTTCAGTCTCCGTAACGTTCGCCCCCGGTTGAAGAACGATGATTGCCTTTGGTACCTCACCCCATTTTTCATCCGGTATCGCGATTACTGCCGTCTCCATCACATCTGGATGTTTATATAACACGCCCTCTACCTCTGTTGAAGAAATGTTTTCACCACCAGAAATAATTAAATCTTTTGCCCGATCACGGATTTCGACATACCCGTCTGGATAAGTTACGGCCAAATCACCGGTGTGAAACCAGCCATTCTTTATTGCTGCCTCAGTCATTTCCGGATCTTTATAATATCCATCCATGACGACGTTTCCGCGGGTGATGATTTCACCAAGTTCTTCCCCATCCCAGGCAACCTCATCGCCATCTGGACGAATAACCTTGGTCTCCCCATTAAATGCCAACTCAATCCCTTGGCGTGCCTTTATGGCAGCTTGTTCATCAGCTGACTTGGTATCAAATTCTTTTCTCCACTCGCAATACAGAATAAATGGAGATGTTTCGGTCAATCCGTATACATGAATCATGTTTAAGCCTAAAATTTCCTGGGCTTTATGAATTAATGCCGCAGCGGGTGGGGCTCCAGCTGTTCCCATACGAGGATTGGTGGTGATATTTGTTTCCTTTGCGTTTGGATCATTGACCAGCATATTAATAACTGTCGGTGCACCGCACAATAAGGTAATACCCTGTTCAGCAAACAAATCAATAACTCGTGGTGGATCCACTTTTCGCAAACAAACATGGGTACCACCCGCAGCTGTAATCGCCCAGACCCCGCCCCAGCCGTTTGCATGAAACATTGGTAATGTATGAAGATAAACATCATCATTACTGACCCCAAGATGGTACATAAAATCGGCTGCATTCAGGTAGTTCGCCCGATGTGTCAACATAACTCCTTTTGGTTTGGACGTTGTTCCGCTCGTATAGTTCAACGTAAGCAGTTGATTTTCATCAATTTCCACCTCGGGAAGGGTTTTATCTGGCGCATGCTGCAGAAATCTTTCATAGTCTATGCCGGTCAAAGTTGTTTCCTGTCCATCTACTGCTACGATAATAACTTGTTCCAAGGAAAGTCTGTCAATGATTTGCTCAATCGGGCCGGTAAATTCCTCATCCACAATTAACATTTTCGCATCACTATGACCAATAATATACTCGAGATCTTCCGCATTCAGCCGATAATTAAGCGGTACCATTGCCGCGCCTAGCTGACAAATACCATAAAAACACTCCAACATGTAATGGGTATTTGGCAACATGACAGCTACATGATCCCCATTTCTTACCCCCGAGGCAAATAACGCCCTGGAGAGTTTGTCTGTCCGTTCACCAAATTCCTGATAAGTAAATTGTTTGTCCTCATCAATAACAGCGACCTTTTGCGGATAATACTTTACTGCCCTGCGTTTCCAATCTAATGGGGTTAGCGGAGAAAACATTGGAACCAGCTCCCTTTATGATAGTTATAAGACTAATACTTGTCATAATAATAGCCTATTCAGTCTTTTCTTACAAGTATGAAATTACCGGGAATCTGATTTGCGACTTGGATAAAAATACGTTCTTTCTACAAACTAAAAAAACCATGGAGATAATAAGATGCTTAGGAATCCAGAATCTCCTGAACATGCATCAAAATTGGAAGGATAGGATTAGAATGCCAGGTTGGGTTGAACTTATATTAAGAATGTTTACTTCTCTTATTGTGCTCTTTTTTATGGTGAAATGGCTTGCCAAGAAACAGATTTCGCAAATGAACGTATTTGAATATATTTTCGGAATCGTAATGGGAGGAGTTGTTGCCATTCATGGAAGTATGTTAAAAAGCCCGCTTATTTATGGGATTATCGCTATGACAATGTTGTTTTTGTTTGCTTTAGCAATTGAATTCCTTTCCCTGAAAAGTAAAACCTTTCGCGATTTTGTTCAGGGAAAGAGTTCGGTTCTTATAAAGGATGGAAAAGTTATGGAAGATAGCCTCAAAAAATCAGGTTACTCCACAGATGACTTACTGGCTGATTTACGTGGGAAAAATATTTTTCAAGTATCGGATGTTGAATTTGCAGTATTAGAACCCAATGGGCTTGTTAATGTCTTACCAAAAAAGGAAAACCAGTCTTTAACGGCAAAGGATTTAGGGATCAAGCTTGCACCACAAAAAGAGCCACAAACCGTCATTATGGATGGAAACATGCTCCTTGAACCGTTGACAAATCTTTCGCTTAATCAAAATTGGTTGGAAACAGAGTTGGACAAATTGAATGTTAGTATTGAAAATGTTTTTTTGGGACAGGTAGACAGCGATGGCCAATTAACAGTTGATTTATACGATGATCGTCTAAATGTACCAAGCCCAACAGAAAAACCATTGCTCTTGGCCAACATGAAAAAATGCCAGGCTGATTTGGAATTGTTTGCATCGCTTACCGAAAATACAGAGGCCAAACAAATGTATCGGGATAACAGTATAAAATTACAGCATGCAGTTGAAATCGTGACGCCATATCTCAAGTAACGTCAAACATCGTGAAACGGAAAGGACGGATAAGCATGATTAAAAATTCCATACGAATCTTTATTGTTATAAGTGCCATTGGGTCGATCATTTTTCTTCCCAAAAAATCGTTCCTGAAGTATTTGCCTGTATCCCTATTTTCTTCAGTCATTACACTTAGTGAAATATTGTACTTCACGATTCATAAACTATGGAAAGTAAAAGGAAGCCCAAGTGTTATGATGTGTAATGCTGCCGTTTTGGTTGTGGGACCATATTTTTTAGCAAGTTTATGGGTATTTCATTTATCAAAGGGTAAATTCCTTAAATATTTTCTGATCAATGGCATTGCAGATTTCATTTTTGCGTTCCCTTTAGTGGTCCTATTCAGGAAATTGAATTTCTTTAAATTAAAAGTTAGTTCGTTTCAATTTTTTAAAATGATCTTTATGGATGCGATTGTAATTTATACATTTCAAAAGTTTTATGAAATGGTCAAGACCCATCAGAAAACGGGCAACCAACAAGGATAAACGTATTCATATTTGATGATCGTATTTCTTGACTTTCTGGGTTTAAGCTTAAAATATTAGATCAAAAACAGTAAATCAACCCCTTTGGAAAAAACTTTTCCAAAGGGGTGAAACCTCCATCTTTTTTTGTTTTTAAACCCTTAGCATTCCTAATTCTTTGAAATAGCCCGATAGTTGGAAGTCGCTGATCCTGCAAACAGCATTAGTTTGCTACATTTCCTTAAGTGATACGTCCTCTATGTGAGTCGCCACCCACCAAATATGCCCAAAAGGATCTATCAGTCCTCCTCTTCGATCACCTTCAGGTTGGTTGTCTACGGGCACCAATTCCTTTGCACCTGCATCAATAGCTTGTGCAAAAAGTGCATCCGCGTCCTCAACATAAAGAAAAATATGCATCGTGGCTCCTCCAAGAGACTGTGGGCTGCGCATAATCGAATACTCTGGAAACTCATCTACAATCATGATCTGCGAATCCCTGATCTTTATCTCCGCATGCTGAATCCTTCCACTGTTGTCAGCTAGGCGCACCAATTCAGTGGCTCCAAATGCCTTTTTATAAAACGCTATTGCCTCTGTTGCATCCTTAATAATTACATAAGGTGTTACAGTGTGATGACCTCTTGGGATTGGGTTTGTTTCAGGTGTCATCCTGTCTCGCCTCCATAGCTTCAAATTTTTGATGCATTAGTGCCAAAGTGCCTCAGACTGAAAACTTGGTAACTATGCATCAACTTTATTTTAGTGATATCCGAATTCGTTGTATTGTAAAAAAATGAACCTATTAACCAAGCGGTACGTGATTTTGTTGTTTACCTTGACGAGAGTGGTAGGTTGTTGGACTAAGGCCAGAAAAAGATCGAAAATCATGGATAAAATGTGCCTGATCGTAATAACCACATGATAAAGCAATATCTGTCCAATCGACCTGCTCCCCACCTTTAATGGACCGAAGCACATTCTGAAAGCGCTGGACACGGCAAAATTGTTTGGGGGTCAATCCGACTTCTTCCTTAAATACTTGAATAAACCGCCGTGAGCTCAAGCTGATTTGTTCAGTCACATCAGCAATTTTTACTGATGAGGGGGAAAGCTGAAATTTCTTTAGCGCGAAAACAACTGCTGGATGAGGTGCTGAAGCTTTTGTAATCATTTCCATTAAGTATTGTTGTAGTATTTGGAATTTGATGGTGGGGGTTTCAGCTTCAATGAGCTGTTCTCGTATTTCGGCCGCTTTTGACCCCAAAATTGCGTCCAACGATACGTGGTCATTACGCAATTCATCAGCCGGTAACCTAACAAATGGGAATGTACCACCAGGCTTAAAATGTACCCCCATTGTTGACGCTTGACATGCTGTGTCGATAACTGCAACACTTGAATGCGGGCCGGAGATTAAGCTTCCACGAAAACTTTTGAATCTCACATGATTTTTTTGGTCGTATACCTTAATCGAGTCTTCCTTAAGATTGATAACCAATCCCATCGAGCCATCCGGAAGGACACGCTCCATTTCATGAGGCGGGTGGTAACCTTGATATAACCAAAAAATATTTATAAAGGTCGACAATGGTGGCTGAGGCTGGCATGTACGAAAAAGAGATATGACGATCACCGCCTTTTAATTTTAATATACCGTATTCTTTAGTTTACGCCAATAAACAAAACTTTTAAATCTTTTTTGTGTTCAATTGTGGTATTAGTGCATTTTACAATGTAGTAATAACCTTGCCCACTTTGGGATTCGGGAGACCTTATTCCACAAAATGCCAATGGGATAACCTTATACCAATATCCTTTTCTGGTACAATCTTTTATCATTTTACACTTGACTTATTACCACAAGTCTTTACAATAGCGATATTGTCTTTCGTTCATATGGAAAGACCTCCCTATACGTAATAGCATTATTCATTGCTACATTTTATTTAAAATTCAAATGATTCCCCTGTGCCAGTGACAGGGATATAGTTTAAAAGACATTAGAACATTTTTTATACTTCTCCCTCTATATATGCGGCTTTCTTCTTTTAGCTTTACTTGGATAATTCCTTGGCACAAAATATAATTTTCAAGGTATTTTATTAATTTATCCCCTCATTCTCAAGAATCTCTGATATCTTTTTTACATCAACCACAAGGTTTTGGATAACTTCGTGCGCTTTGGAACCGGGGTTTGCGGTCCTGCACTTCACAAAATGGTAGTCCAAACCTACATACTGTCCAATTTTCATGAATTCGTCCGACGTTGATGTAAATAACTGAATGATTTTCGTTCCCGGCTGACAGAACATAATATTTGCAAGCCCTGCACCATTCGGACTTAAGATCACTTTGGCTGAAGAAAAAATATCAATTTGTTCCTGTACGGTTAGTGCACTTAAAGTCACTTTTTTGAATCCTTTTTTGGTCAAAAGTTCCATGAGTGTATTTTCATTGGCAACCTTTCTCCACGAGGCATCGTCCCGACCAATATAGATACGTTCAGAGTCACTTGAATCCAAATGAGATTTGGATTTTAATTTAAGTAATGAGTCTCGTAGAAATTCAACTGTCCATTTCACACATGTTCCCGCGTTAAAAGGAACGGATGGTAATATCAAATTTTCGGCTTTCAGGTGCTTTCCAGGAGTAAGCTGCAAGATTTTATTCCAAGGGATGTCAAGCATTTTAACCGTTTCCCGCTGAAATGGTAATGTCAGAGGAGGAAGGACATATTTATCAATCTTAAAGCCACTAAGCTGCAACAAATGGTACCGCCCTAACACATCGTGTAACCAATGCCAATAATTAGAGTGACCAGCCCAGGCTAAAACACCCAAATTTCCATGGTAAGCGGTGGCGGAAGGGATTTTATCAAATGCAGCCTTTTCAAAATATCTCCAATATAAATGAAAGACCATATCCTGCAAACACTTGTGATCAGGTGTCAAAGCATAAACTATGCCCTCTCCTTTATCACACATCCATATACTTCCGTTTTTTATCATCGAAACATACGATTTACCAAACTTATCATTCTCCCCAAACCTTGGTGGTTGTACCCAATCAACCCATTGCGGCGGATCTCCTTTTGGTAGCCTGTATTTCACAGTTTCATTTGTATAAAATTCCTTATATACATCGTGTATATCCGATTTTGGAGTAGTATTTTCAATCCAATCTTTCGTATGAATATATATATCTGTCATAGATATGCATCCCCTTTTCAATAAACAACATTGGCCTATGCCCTATTCTTGCACATATCTTTGAGTACTCCATAATATGTAGAAAAGTCATCAACAGTGTTAAACTATTGTCTTAATACACCAACCGATAAACGCATGACGAATAAGAACGGGGGAATCATTAAGTGACAAACGTACTAGTAACCGGTGCAGGTGGATTTATTGGTAAAAATCTTATTGATAGACTGCACAGGAAAAAAGGGGTCTTTGTCAAACAATACCACCGTGAAGATGACCCATCACTACTGTATAGGTATTTAAACGATTCAGATATTATCTATCATCTGGCGGGGGTGAACAGACCACAATACAATGCGGAATTTGCGAGGGTTAATAGAGGGCTTACTGAACGAATCGTCAACTATTTAAAAAAGAATCAAAAGACGCCGAAAATCGTTTTTTCTTCCTCCACACAAGCAGCATTTGATACACCCTATGGTTTAAGTAAAAAAGCTGCTGAAGAAGTGCTTAAAAATTATAGTAATGAGACCGGTGCAGAAATACACATTTACCGTTTGCCAGGTGTCTTTGGCAAGTGGTGTAAACCGCATTATAACTCCGTTGTTGCTACTTTTTGCAAAGAAATTTCTAACGATAAAGCAATCGAGATCCATGATGCGGACAAAATGCTTGAACTTGTATATATTGACGATGTAGTAAACCATTTTATGGATTGTCTTGACCGGAAAGAGACGGAAGGGAAATTCTATTATCCTATCAATCAAATTTTCCAAACAACTGTAGGAGAACTGGCTCGTAAGATCTACGAAATAAAGGAAATAAGAAAATCACTAATCATACCTGACCTGTCCGACAGATTTACGAAATACTTATATACGACCTATCTATCTTATTTAGATGAGAATAATTTTTCATATAATTTGCCGACACACCAAGATGAAAGAGGAAGCCTAGTTGAGTTAATCAAATCTCACCAGGTAGGGCAAGTCTTTATGTCAACATCACGAAAAGGTGTCACAAGAGGGAATCATTATCATCATACAAAAGTAGAGAAATTTTGTGTCATTAAAGGTGCAGCAAACATTAAATTAAGAAAGATCGATTCCGAAGAACTGATTACCTATAGAGTAACAGACCAAAATATTGAAATAGTAGATATCCCTCCAGGTTATACCCATTCGATTGAAAACGTAACAGATGATGAAATGATTGTTTTATTTTGGGCCAATGAACTTTTTGATCCGGATAATCCGGATACCATTCCGTTGAAAGTCCAGCCGGACGAAGCTAATAATAGAAAGGATGAAAATTGTGTCAACAGACAAGACATATAAATTTAAAGAAGACGATATTTGCCTTGTAGCCTACCCTAAATCCGGGAACAATTTCTTACTATTTCTTGTTGCCATGTTATTATATCGAAAAAAAATAGATTGGGCCACAAAAGGAGCAATGATTCAAAACGTTTCAAAGGAACCAATCGAAAACTTGCCATCCCCGCATCTTGTATGGAGTCATAATCGTTACGACCCGTCCTATCCCAAAGTTATTTACCTGGTAAGGGATCCAAGAGATATTGTTATATCCTATTATCATCATTTTCAGAAGTATTATCGTGAAAGTCGTGATTTTGATGAATTTTTCCAAGCGTTTATGGAAGGAAAAATTTGGCCTGGAATGTGGGATACGAATATAGAAAGCTGGCTTGACAATCAGGAAAAGGTTAAAAACGGTTTTCTGCTCGTCAAATATGAGGATCTTCTTCAAAACACCTCTAAAGAAGCAAAAAGAATTATAAATTTCTTAAACTTAGACCGGTCAGAACAAGAAATCAATGAAGCAGTCAATTGGGCCTCTTTCGATAATATGAAAGCATTGGAGCAGAAACAACATACCCATTTAAACGGCTATTCACCGTTAGTAAATCAAACTATGCCTTTTGTAAGAGAAGGCAAGGCGAATAAATGGAAATCTGTATTGAGCCAAGCGCAGCAGCAACAAATGAATCAAGCATTTCATAAGACCTTAACAAGGTTAGGCTATAAATAAAGCACTCACTTTAAAAGCCCTCTGTCATGGAGGGCGTTTTTTCTTTCGGGAAGGTGTGAAAAACGATGTTAAAATTATTACTAATTGCGGCCGATACTTCTCATTTTACCAATAATAATTATTACTATTTAGAGAAAGAATTAGCAGAAATAACGATGCTAATGATTTATCGAAAATCCGGTCCTATAAAGAAAATATTACGAAGGATTACTGAAGAACCGGATTACATTTTAATAGTGAATGATGTTGGTAAAACTTTTGACCCTGTCGTCACCGGTTTATCCAATATCAGCATACCTGTAGGGCTGATGGTAAACGACGCACACCGGTTTGTGGAACAGCGAAAGAGGTATATAACGCATAATCATATCCGGACATTTTTTGTCATATGCCGGCATAATTTTTACAACTATTATCCCCTTCAAAGGCATGATCAGGTATTCTTTCTCCCGCAATTCGCGAATACCTCAATCTTTAAAGATTACGATGGAGAAAAAACGATCGATTTAATGATGCTAGGAGAGGTTTCTTTGCCGCATATATATCCATTAAGAGAAAAAATTCTACAGCATTATACAAATGACCCAGGATTTTTTAACCGCCCTCATCCGGGATGGAGAGATTTTACAAGGGAACAGGAAGAAAAAGCATTAATCGGTGAAAACTATGCTAGAACCATTAATCAGGCGAAACTATTTTTTGCATGCGGTTCTATTCGTCAAGTTGTAACATTTAAATATTTTGAAGTGCCAGCGTGTCACACACTATTAATGGCTCCTGATTTACCGGAGCTTGAGGAGATTGGCTTGATTGCAGGCAAGCATTTTGTAGATATAAACGAGGACAACTTTTCAGAAAAGGCAGCGTACTATCTAAAAAATGCGAAAGAGCGAGAACTGATAACCGAAGAGGGGTATCGATTCGTTCATGACCATCATTCAACTGCTCATCGGGCCAAACAATTAGTCAAGCAGATACAGCGTGTTTTAACCCACATATAACGGTCAGTAACCACAGCTAACTACACCTAAATATCCCTTACCACTTGTACAGTGATAAGGGATATTTTTAAGGGGCGTTTATCTTAGACCATCCTTTTGCGTTACTCCACCGAATATCAATTAAAAAGAGCTTGTGATGTGATAAAATTTGCTTTCATAAGAATTTGTTCAATTTCACTATATGTCATTAATTCATCATTGGACTGATAACGTTTGAAGATGACCTTTGGTAAATTCCCATACCTTCTCTTTACCTCTTCTGAAGCATTGTCAGGTAAAATAACATAGTAATTTTTATCAAATTTATAAGTGTTACGAGATTCGGCATTTGATACTAACATTTCATGAAGTTTCTCACCTGGACGAATCCCAATCTCATTTATAACAATGTCTTTTACTGCAAAATGCCTTTCCAGGACATAAATTAAATCGATAATCCTGCATGCTTTCATTTTCATGACAAATATTTCGCCGCCAATCGCTTGTTCAGATGCATATAACAGCAAATCAATGGCTTGAGAAACTGTCAAGAAGAATCGTGTCATTTCCCTGGATGTAAGAGGAACTGTATGATGATTTGCAATTTGTTCTTGGAAAAACGGGATGACACTGCCATTTGTTCCAATAACATTACCACCGCGGATACAGACAAAATGTGTATGACTGCTTAATTGATTCGCCTGAATGATTAATTTTTCACCAATCGCTTTCGTAAGTCCATAGAAATTGATTGGTTCGACAGCTTTATCTGTAGACACATCAATGACTTTTTTTACCTTTTGATTTAAACTTGCTTTGATTATATTCTGCGTACCATATACATTGGTCTTTAACGCTTCCGAAGGCTGGTCTTCACATATAGGAACATGTTTTAGCGCCGAAAGATGGAATATATAATCGACATTTTTTACCGCTTCGTTTACTGCTTCAAAATCTCTTACATCACCAATCACAAATTTTAAATAAGGATTATCCGAAAAAGCCCTTTTCATTTTAACCTGTGCAAATTCATTACGTGAGAAGATTCTTATTTCCTTTGGTTGCAATGGAAGCAGCTTTTTTACTAGTTCATGTCCCCAGGAACCTGTCCCCCCGGTAATCAATATAATCGTGTTTTGAAACACATGTATACACCTCCCTACAGCGATAATGCCTATTGTTTATATCATCATCAAAATAGATACAGTCGAACAGAGCTGATGGCTTGGATGGTAGGAATTCTACTGAATGGTTACACTCCAATTTATGAAAAAAATAGCAAACTGTACATGATATAGGTTTAAATAAAGGCAAAAAAGGCGGTTTGTTCGCGTCCAGATTTATTGGGGCGGTGAAGCCTGGTCACTAAGATCTGCTATAGGAGAAAATTTTGGGAAAGGACCTTGTTGAGAGACGCTAAGAATTGTGAAAAATAACTCTCACTTTGCATCTATAGCGATTCCATCTCAATCTATAGCGGAATTCCGACTATCTGCAGCGCATAACAGCTTTTGGTTGAGCGTTCTACTCATAAATGGATTTAACAGCTCCGCTTTGAACGTTACATCCAATTGCATGCATAAAGTGAAACTTCATTCAGTGGAGGTTTCCTTTCCTTACCCACTGAAACGCCCATGGCTCCGCATTCGCGTAGCCACCAACTATCATGAAAACAGTCTCTAAACACAGAAAAGTCTAAAGCCATAGAATCTTGTCTATAAAACCCATCTTATCTTAATAATCGGTGTATCTATGATGTGTTAGTTGAACAGAATCAGGAATTTACGGGCTGTTTATCCCCTACCTTCTAAGTTTTTAGTTACTCTCACTTATAGAGGTGGGGGTATTACAGCCCGTTAATGCGTGATAAAAAAGGGGACAAAGCACTTTGCCTCTTAAAAATATTCGACTTTCCTCTACCAAAAACCATTATTTCAAGTATCCCTTCGCTTTCAAATAGGACAAAATCGTCTCTACAGACTCCCCGACACACTGCACATCGGTATCCACCGTGATTTCCGGGTCCACAGGTGCCTCATACGGCGCATCAATCCCTGTAAACCCTTTAATCTCACCGGTGCGTACCTTCTTATACAGTCCCTTTGGATCACGTGATTCACATGTTTCTATACTCGCATCAACAAACACCTCGATAAATTCACCCTCGTCCAGCAATTCACGTATTTCATCACGGTCTTTTCGATATGGTGAAATGAAAGCGGACAATGTAACCAATCCAGCATCAACCATCAGCTTGGATACTTCCCCAATGCGACGGATGTTTTCTTTCCGGTCTTTAGGACTAAAACCAAGATTTTTATTCAGACCATGGCGGATATTGTCCCCATCCAGACGATACGTTCGGACACCCATGTGATGCAGTTCTTTTTCCAGCTCAACCGAAATAGTCGATTTACCTGAACCAGACAGGCCTGTAAACCACACCACGGCGCTATTATGATTATTCAATTGTCTCCGATGTTCCTTCGTTATTTTCGAATGATGCCATTTAATATTTTCTGTTTCTGCCATAGACGTTCCCTCCTAAAACCACACATAATAAATGATCAAAACAGACGTCACCATCACTAACAGACTAAGCGGAAGCCCGACTTTTACGTAATCCATAAACTTGTAGCCGCCAGGGCCATATACAATCAAATTCGTCTGATAACCGATTGGTGTAATAAAACTTGCTGAAGCGGCTATTGTAATGAGGACAGCTATTCCTGTCGGCTCGACAGCAAGCGTCTGTGCCATTTCAATTCCGATTGGAAGCATCATGACGGCTGCAGCACTGTTGGTGACAATTTCCGTAAACACATTTGTCAGAATATAGATTATAAACAAAGTGGCCACTAATCCTAATAGATCACCAAAATCCAACAAACCATTCGCAACCCATTCCGCCAGACCCGTTTTTCTTATGGCAGCACCAATCCCGAGCGAACTGGCAATCAATAATAAAACATTGAAGTGAACATATTTCTTGGCTTCCTGAGGTGTAATAATTTTCGCAGTCAAAAATACCAAGACTGTTAGTGCTAACGCTTTAAACATACTAAGCCAGCCCAGTGTCACTGTCACAATCATCGCAAGCAGCATGATGATCGAAAACCAGCCTTTCTTGGTGCTTCGATTCAGGGCAGCTGGTGTATCCAATGACGATACGACAAAAAAGTCATTTGATTGTTGATATTTTTCAACAAAGTCCGTACCCGCCACAAGCAATAATGAATCCCCAGGCTTTAAAACGATATCCCCGACCTTGCTCTTGATCCGCTCATTATTCCGGTGTACCGCAATGACACCTGCATCATACCGTGAACGGAACTGCGATTGTTTAATTGACTTGGATAAAAGAGACGACTGATCTGACACGACGGCATCCACTAATTTGGTTGATCCATCCTTCAGATCATCGAGATCAATGTTCGTCCCCGTTTCCAATTTCAGACCTTTCATCTTCTGCAAATCAGCAATGGTTGAAATCAATCCGGTAAAAATTAGCCGGTCACCACTTTGAATCACCGTAGTTGACCTGACCGGCGAAATCCGTTCATCGCCGCGGATAATCTCAATTAGATAAAGACCTTTCAAATCTCGCAAACCAGCTTGCCACACACTCTTGTCAAGATGTCCGAAGTCTTGTGTCACTAGCATTTCAGCAATGTATTCTTTGAAATCCTCCTTTATCCGCTGGCCAAAGCCTTTGTTATCCGGTAATAATTTATATCCAATTGTAAATAAATAAATGAGTCCAATTATTGCAACCGGAATACCAACGATAGCTAATGTAAATAATGAAAAACCTTCCAGTCCAAAGTCCAGCATCAAACCATGAACGACAAGATTTGTGGACGTTCCTATTAATGTAATCATCCCACCCAAAATCGTAGCGTATGATAATGGGATCAAAAATTTGGAAGGTGCGATCCCACGGTCTTCACACCATTTTTTTATAATTGGGGTAAACGTCACAACAATCGGTGTATTGTTTAAAAAGGCTGAAAGTGCAGATATCGGTACAAAAAAGCGCAGCATCGAACTTGTGTGGGTACGACTGTTCTGAAGCCATTTTTTCATCAGTTGATCGATCAAACCACTTTTCTGTATAGCCCCTGCAACGATAAACAATAATGCAACCGTTAGCATACCTTCGTTGGAAAAACCGTTCAATGCCTCATCAATCGTCAAAACGCCTGAAAGTAACAAAATAACTAATACTGAAAAAATGACCATGTCAGGCCGGGCTACTTCAAAAATCAGCGCGGCAAACATGGTCAGCAGTAACATTAGCACAAACATCATTTCAAAGGTCATGGGGTATCAGATCTCCTTTTAATGCGTGTACAAAAAGGAAAATTCAGGTTCTGTTCTTTCCTTGCATTCCTTTGATTAGCACATCAGCAACTTCCGGACGTGAAAATTCTTTTGGTGGGCGTTTGCCGTTACGAAGCAGTTCACGTACCTTTGTACCGCTTAAGTGGACATGATTTTCCTTGTCGTGTGGACATGTTTTCGCGGATGCCATATTTTCACAGACTTTACAGTAAAACGCATGTTCAAATTTAAAAATCTGAATGCCGAGTTCTTCTTCATATTGTGCGATCAACTCTTGCGCTTCATATGTCCCATAGTAGTCTCCAACACCAGCATGATCACGTCCGACAATAAAATGAGTGCAGCCATAGTTTTTTCGCACAATCGCATGCAAAATCGCTTCTTTCGGTCCCGCATAGCGCATGGCCGCTGGATAGATGACAAGACGCACACGATCTTTCACATAATAGTTTTCTAAAATTGTTTTGTAGCTTTCCATCCGAACATCCGCTGGAATATCATCAGATTTCGTTTCACCAACAAGTGGGTTCAACAACAAGCCATCCACCGACTCAAGTGCTGTCTTTTGAATATGCTCATGCGCGCGATGAACCGGGTTTCGTGTCTGAAAGCCAACGATTGTTTTCCAGCCCAGGTCTTCAAACATCCGCCGTGTTTCAGTCGGATCCATGTAATACGCTAAAAATTGACTGTGATCTGGGCGATTAAGCAGCGTAATCTCCCCGCCAAGATTGATATTTCCAGCCTCATAGACTTTCTTCACCCCGGGATGTGCCGCATTAGTTGTGCCATAGACATTTTCCGCTTCCTTCTTTTTATCATATGCATATTTCTCGGCCAGGGTGATAGTTCCATAGATGACCCCATCTCTTCCTTTAAGGGCAATTTGGTCACCAATTTGAAGGTTTTTAGCCTCTTTTTCGGTTGTCGGCAATGTAATCGGGATGCTCCAGATTGTTCCATCCACAAGACGTGCATTTTTAATGACATTCTCATAATCATTCTGCACCATAAATCCTGTCAGTGGACTAAAACCACCTATCCCTATTAGTTCCATATCTGAAATCACCCAGGAACTTACAGTTATAGACTGAAGCGTTTCGGCATGCTTGATCGCTTCATCTCGTTTCTGCCCAGTTAATTCTCGGCTGATTAATTTTCCGCCATGTGGTTGATTGACCATACGTTAACCCCCTTGTAAATTTTATTTTCGATACACTAACATATTGGATAAAGACAAAAGTTGGAACTAACCATTCCTTTTACTAAAAATCTAGGGAGATATAATAGAAAAGCGTAGATAACTCCAATCAGCTTAAAAAAGCTGTGTTAAAGTTTTCTACGCTTAATTTCTATTTAAAAAGTGAGTAAACTGGGTTTTGCGGTTAACCCTCTTACATACTACTTAAAGTACTTCCAATCGAACAACTAATGCAATTAACACTTGCAATAGGATTTGGGCATTAACGGCAATATCCGTATCGGTCGTTGTAACATTTACACCACGTGAATTTTCAATATAAAGCTGTTGTTTGTTTACCTGACTGGATTTTAATTTAGCGAATAGATCTTGGGTAATTTCATCCTCGGTACTGCTATCTGCAATAGAAATGCTAATTACTAAAGCAATTGCAGCCTGAAGGGCAACTTGAATGTTAACAGCGGCTTGAGTATCGGTCGACTTCACATCTATATCGCATGAGTCTTTAATAACGATACACTCATCGGACTGTTGAACGTTTTTCACTTGTGAATTCTGTTCTTGATCAACAGTGCTATCACCAGTGCAATTCATAGGATGATCCATGGTTGGGTCTAGTGCACTCCACTTATGGCATGGTTCTTGCTTATGGCATGGTTCTTGCTTATGACATGATTCCTGTTTACAACATGACTCTTGGCATGGATCATGTTTGCAATGCGAAACCGATTGTTGACATTGACTATCACAAAGACCTATTTTATTACCATGATTTCTAGCTCTGTTCCTTGCTAGTAAAAAATTTTGTTGATTCCTCATTACTTCTCTCCTCCTTCTTGCGGTTTACTTTATGTTATGTACTATGTCTCAAATAGTAAGGGTGGTTGTCTTATCATAAAAACCTATTTTTTAATATATGTATGATAAACTACCCTACCCAATAGGCAAACAATACCCCGGATATTTACCATCCAGGGTATTACAATTTCTTGATACAGGATAGTATTTAGCAAAAGAAAGCCTATTTGCAGATTTCCAAAAGGCTAATCTCTTTCTTCTTTCTGGTTCCCTTCTTTTTGATCCTCTTCATTCTTTTGAACTCGTGTGAGGTCATCGACACTTTGCTTTAGAACTTCAACCAAATTCTTTATTCTTTCCTTATCTTCAGCATCCAGTTTACCAGCATCTAATTTGGCTCCGTGTTTTTTTAAAGTGTGATCCACGAGCAAATCGATAATCTGGTTGGAGAAGTTTTCATAATTATTACCGCTCACTGCTACACCTCCAAGCTTACTTTTATATACTATATTCACCCTGGTATTAGGTTGTATCAATCATCGTCTAATTCAACGAATTTTGTTCACCTATTTCTAAGTAGGTAATAAACTTCAAACAAAAACTAGTTACGCATCTATGTTTATAGGATAGTTGTGGAATTTTGCTATTAAGGGAACTAAACGCCCTTACAGATGGACAGCATCAGAATATAGTAAATTGAGATAGATATTATATTACAGAAAGGATGGATACTGATGGCACTTACAGATCGTCAGAGGGATCTACTGAATTACCTTAACCAACTATCCCAGAGTCTTGCCAACAGTGGATTAAATAATGATTTCTCATTAAATTTACCAGGACTAAATGTTGATTTTGATGTCGATGTTGGAAGGAACAGATCGGGTGGCGGAACATCTCCAACTCCACCAAATACTCCCAAAACGATGCGCGACGTATTAATTAACGCAATCAATGAACAGGTACAAATAACTACACCTTTTGATACCGTAACAGGTACGCTCATAGCAGTGAAGAATGACTATGTCGTATTAGTGGAAAACACTGGAGAACAAACACTAGTCCGTATAGATAAAATCGAATTCGTCAGTGAGATATAAGGAGGGATACAAATGTTTCAAGACACATTTGCGGCCGAATTAGCAAATAGAGCCGGCTCAAGAGTTGAAGTGGCTACGGATAATAATCTAATTGATGGAATACTGTCAACGGTGACTGCAGAATTAGTTCTCGTAATTGAAGTTAGTACTGGTTATCAAAATACCAAGGTATATATATCCTTAAGTTCGATCAACTTTATTCGTTTTCCTGTAGCTGCCTAACGAAACAAAAGCCAGTAAAAACAGGGGTTAACCTTATTTTTTACTGGCATTTTCTATTTATCGCCCCTATCTTCTCCGGTAGACCACGTTCGGATAAAATCTTGCCATTTTGTATGATGCTGCTTTGTAATACTATATGAATGCTCACGTATATTGTAAACTGTAAAATCCCGATAACAAAATCGAGAATGTCGTATTAATCTTCCCAGGACACTTACATCTTCATATAGCCTCCCATCCGCAAATGCAATTACCGGAAATCCACCATACTTTTTCAATAATGATGTCCGATATATCCTTGGTCCCAAGGGAAAATGATAGTTTTCAAGTTGTTCCCAGCCATCTACTGGAACACCATGTGAAACCGTTTTAAAGTGAACATCGGCATCCTCGCCCATCTGTTTCCATCTTCGTAAATTGCCATAAAGCACTGATATATCTTCAGTTAGCTCCGATAAATATTGTTTTATTACCTTTATCGCATCGGGATCAAGCCAGTCGTCACCATCCAGTTCGAGTACAAAATCAGTCTTGAGATGTGGCAGTAATTCATTTAAGGCCCTTGCTTTTCCTCCGTTTGTTTTATGAAATACCTTTACCCGCTCTTCCTTGTTCCATCGTTCAAGTAGTTTATTGGAGTGATCTGTTGACCCATCATCAATCACGAGTACCTCCTCTGGTTGTTCGATTTGTAACAGGCATGAGGCAACAGCAGTACCGACGTATTTTTCCATGTTATAATTTGACATCATCACGGAGATGGTCGGAGAGTTTGCGGTATTCTTTGTTTGCCGATATTTATGCATCATTTTTTGCTTTTCTATTGTATTTGCTGATTTATTTTTCCTTACCTGTTTAACAAGTCCCTCCCTCCAAATAACAACTTGCTCATCCACCTTGGACAGCCAAGCGGGTAATATCGCCTCCTTGAATGGCAGATGATGTCTGGAGAAAAATGGTTCTTTTTGAAGTAGTTCCTTATGAATCAGCAGCGCTCGGGGTACAATGATATTACCGTGATGATAAATGCGTGTTCCTAACACTTGTTTTGTCCGAGGAAGATGAAGTGCATTATCTTTTAAGCTTGGTAGGAGGTAATCAGTATGTTGAAGGAATAACAAATAGGGAGTCATTAATCGATCAACCATGTCATTCAAAGTTACTCCTAAGTCTTGATGGGTAATCATAATAAACTGAATTCGATCATCTTCCCCATACCGATTGAATAACATTGTTCCATGCTCCTGAAAGACGAGAATTGATTTTAATCTGGTGGCTAACTGATCTAAGGAGACAAGTGCTTTGTCCAGTGCCGATTGATCAGTATAATGAATCAAAATGGCTGTTATATCCTGCACAGGTGTGCCCCCTTTCGCATCATGTTTACACTACTATATGTGTATACACTTTAGGTAATCAATATTATTGTATAGTACTGCTTAACACGATGTTCATAATCTAATTAGGATATTTGTCTTAACGTGACAAAGATCTGTATACCATATTTTCACTATTTTATAATCCTATTTAGTTTAAAGGTAACATGTGTTTTCTAAAAAATTGGTAATTTCGGCATATTGCATAACCTGTACAGGCCTGCTAAGCTATAATCAATAAGTAATCCCCCTACCAACAAGGATAATGATACCTGTTCTCTTTTAAACGTAGATTAGCAGGGGATCACTATTTTGTTCAAATTGTTTCAGCACCAGATTTTTACTCTAAAATCATAAGGAGGAAACAAAATGAATAACAGGAAAAAGAAATGGTTCGAGACATGTGGCCGCAAATTGGATCCTGGTTTAGTGGAACAATTACACAACAAAGCCAAGGTAAAGCTGGAAGAAACGGGTGATGAAGGTATTCCGGTAATTGTTTATTTGAATCGGCAATCGGAATTGGATTCCAAGCACGACTTTGTGCAAACCTGTCATGCCGAAGCTAACAACATCATAGATAACGAACTTGGACTGGATGACACGTTAAGCGGTCAACTGACACCAAAGATGATCAAAAAAATGAAAGATCATGGGGCAGTTGACCGTATTTTTTATGATCGGAAAGTAACTGCATTGCTGGACGTTGCTACACTGGGAATTGGCGCGAAACATGTACAAGAAGAGCTCGGGCTGACTGGCAAAGGTGTGACAGTCGCAGTCATTGACACGGGCATTTTCCCTCATGAGGACTTAACAACACCTGATAACCGAATTGTGGCCTTCAAAGATTTTGTCCAGGATCAAACAGAAGCCTATGATGATAATGGACATGGAACACATTGTGCCGGAGATGTCGCTGGTAATGGGCATCAATCAAATGGTGAATATATTGGACCCGCGCCAGAAACTTCCTTAATCGGTGTCAAGGTGCTGGATCAGGATGGTAGCGGCCGATTGTCTACCATTATGAAAGGAATTGCCTGGTGCATCAATCATAAGAAAGAATATGATATTCGTGTCATCTCCCTTTCCCTTGGTGCCGAGGCATTCGAATCATACCGTGATGATCCATTGGCACAGGCAGCCGAAAAAGCCTGGCATCATGGCATTGTTGTTTGTGCCGCCGCTGGAAATGATGGTCCATCACGTCAAACGATTTCTACACCGGCGATTGATCCATTTATCATTACGGTCGGTTCCGCGGATGATCAAAATACGCCAACTCGATCAGACGATAGCATTGCCGACTATTCCAGCCGTGGGCCGACCATTGATTCGCTGGTCAAACCGGATATTTATTCACCTGGAACGAATATTATTTCCTTACTGGCACCTGATTCCACTTTGGCCGAACAAATGCCGGGAAAAATTGTTGGTGAGCATTATTTGGAATTATCTGGGACGTCCATGGCAACCCCGATTTGCGCAGGCGTTGTGGCCTTGATGCTGGAGGTGAATCCTGATCTTAGCCCAAATGACGTTAAAAGCATTCTGCAGACAACCGCTCCAGCAACCCTCGACGATCTTTGGGGCTACATCGACGCCAAAAGCGCTGTCGCCATGGCTAAGGAATATGCCGAACATCAACTTGCAGTTAGTGAAGTACAATAGCATATTTTAACAAAGGCCTTCCTTATGGGAGGTCTTTGTTATTTTTTTATAATGGAGGATGCTTTTCAGGCACTCACCCATAAAAATTCCATGCATATCTTATATAGACGAATGTAAGTTGATCCTGAATGGAGGACGATAACAATGGCTGTTTCCAATATGGATTTTACAGCTTCAACGGCTCAGTATTCGTATGATTTAAGCAATAACCCACTGTTTGAAAAAGATAGTAAAAATTATATTAATGCGCTGGGTGCAAATCGATTAAATACGATCGGGAATATATATTTACTGGATATTTTCCTAACAAAAGGCAACACGATCGAGCCACATTATCATCCAAATGCATCCGAGCTCACATACTGTATTACAGGTTCAGCGAAAATTTCCTTGATGAACTCATTTAATAATAAACTGATTGAAGTCGATCTCATGCCTGGGAAAGTTGCCAGCATTCCCCAAGGATGGTGGCATTATGCGGAGGCAACAGATGATGAAACCCACTTACTCGCTATTCACGACACACCAATGCTGCAAACTGTCTTCGGATCTGACATATTACGTTTAACTCCACCAGAAGTTCTCGCCCATACCTACTGCCTCAATGAAAACAAAGTCAAAGACACCCTGGCACCAATCAACGGGACTGTCATCATTGGCCCATCCGAAGACTGCTCGCAAAATAACCGCTTCCCAGGTTTTCACTATACCAGATAATTAGGGGCCAGGGTTAGCAGGGCTACCGAAAATATCGAGTCGCCATGGACAGTTCGATTGATTTTTGCGCATGTTCGATCGACTTTACCGCCTGACTCGATCGACTTTCCTACGCGCTCGTTCGACTTTGCGTCTGACTCGATCAACTTTCATCCGTGCTCGATCGACTTTGCGCCTGACTCGATCAACTTTTATCCGTGCTCGATCGACTTTGCGCCTGACTCGATCAACTTTCATCCGTGCTCGATCGACTTTGCGCCTGACTCGATCAACTTTCATCCAAATCAATCATTCTATAAACACACGTATTTTTTCGATATCCCTGCCCGCTCCTTTTTTCAAATCAAACTTCAATATCATGACCCAACCCCAGCTGTTTTGCTTTCTGATAAATACCTTTTGCCACAACAAGGTCAAAATAGGCTGCCCCGACCGATTTAAAAAAGGTTATTTCCTTGTCCGAATCACGCACGATGGTGTCATCCATGCTTAATTGACTAAGTCCACCATAAAGATCTTCAAAGCGCCATTCCCCACTTTTATTGGCATAGATTAGTTCCCCCGCCTCTTCCTTTGCACTTTGTACATCATCCACAACAATTTTCCCTGACTTTTTAATGGTCAATAAATCAACCTCACGCATTGTTGGTAAGTATGAGCCAACGCCATTAATATGTGTACCGTCTTGCAAATCATTTCCATCGAAAACGGGATCATTGGACCTGGTGCTGCAGCAAACGATATCGGCGGTTTCAACCACTTTATTCACTTGATCTGCTACCATAATTTCTGCTTCCACACCAAAATCAAGCAGCCTTTGTCTAAAATGTACTGCCTTTTCCATGGTTCGATTAAATAAATGGATCGTTTTAATTTTGCGTACTTCCAATACACCCAGAACCTGTTCAAATGCCATGGCGCCGGTTCCAATCACCCCCCAATGTTTTAGAACCAGTACGCGCCAGCTTTTTGGTTCCTATGGCACTTAATGCTCCAGTACGCAATCGGGTTAGATAGGAAGCATTCATCATACATAAGTGTTCGCCGGTTGCCGCATCTGTCAGCAGCAGTATTCCCTGAGTCGTTGGCTTTCCCTGTTTCGGATTCTCAGGAAAAATGGTGACGACTTTCACGGAAGCAACGTCCTGATTTAGGTCGGCGCTTGGCATATATAAAGAAGAAGCCTGGTGTTTCGGTATAACAATAACAGTGCGGTGCGGGCTTTCAATTAATCCCTTGCTTTTGGAAATAAGTCCTTGCTGTAAATCGGCAATCGTATCTTTCATACCATAATTGTCTTGAATAACCTTCTCATTGAGAATAAGCATACCAATCGTCCTTTTGGCGTAATTATCATTCCTGCAGTTTGGTTACAATCGGCAAAATCTCCGTTAATTCCTTTATTTCATACGTTGGGTTTACATCCCTTGGTGTTTGTCCGCGACGATTCAACCAGATGGAATCAACTCCTGCTCGGGAAGCTCCAAGTATGTCGGTCATCAGGTTATCTCCGACCATGATCGCCTCATCGTTTGCAACACCCAAACGCTCCAACGCATAATCAAAAATTCCTGGATCCGGTTTCCCTTTCCCGAAATCCCCCGACACCACAATCTGATCAAAATACGTAGCCAATTTTGGGGTTAGATCAAGCTTCGTATGTTGTAAGTCCGGGGAACCATTGGTTAGCATTAATAATTGAAATTTTCCTTGCAGCTGATTAAGCACTGTAAAAGTATCATCATAAACAAATGGCATTTTTTTGCGCATCTTTGGAAATGTTTCCCCGAGATATTCCCCCAGCTCCTCATCATCAATCCCTATATCCTGCAGCCCTCTTGTCCATGCAGCCGTCCGATATGTCGGTGCAATCGCCTTTAATTTTTGAAATGTTTCTCCCTCATCGCAAAAGTTCCCCCAAAGTCCCTCAAATGGGCTGATACCAATGTCCTCCGCGAAATCATATGTATCGTAGGAAGCAAACAACGCGCGGGCACTTCTTTTCACTTTTTCTTCCAGCTGACCGGGGTCAATATGATATTTATCTTCCGCTAGTTTACATGTCGCCCGGAATGCTTCATTGACACTTTTGTCGTCCCATAATAATGTATCATCCAAATCAAATAAAATTGCCTTTAGCATAAAAAACGCCCCTTTCACCTCTATCATTACATAATTCGCCATGGATTCCCCCAATTCCTTTTTTGTTTTATAAAACAATTCATGAAATGGCTTTCACGGTAATAAAATGAAAGAAATCCACATAGGAGGTGAAAAGTATGGCCTATGAAATTTATGGACCATTTCGCATCAAAGAAGATACCGTAAATACTGCCAATGTTCTCGGGTTAAAAGGTTTTTAAAAACGATCACATCTTCATTTTTGCTAATGAAAGTATGAGAGATGATTTAAAGAACCGAATTGATGCACATGTAGTAAATAACCATACTACAAATCATGATGACCTTTCCTTTGCCAACAAGATGAAGAATCTTTTCTCCGGCGACTCCAACCCTTCAAAAGATATGAAAGAAAAACTAGGCAGCCTGGGTGTCACAGATAAACAGATTGAGAGGTATATGTCAGATATTGCATCCGGTGACATTATAATCGTAGTGAATAATCAAAAACGAGTGGGAACTGATGCGGCTGACAGCACGATTAGGTTGAGATCGCCGATTATTAAAAGGCTGCCCATGATCACGATTTTTTGACCTTTTGGAGCAGCCTGTTGTCATTTTAACTTAATTCGGAAGGGTCTATTCCGGTCATTTTTTTAATATCTTCATCCGTAACACCATGTTTTCTCATTGCTTCTACTATTTCTTTTTGCCCTTCTTTTTTTCCTTCTCTTTTTCCTTCTTCTTTCCCTTCATCTCTTGCTCCGCGCATACGGGTTATTTCGTCATTTATTTCTCTTTCCCTGGCATCATATGCTTCTTTGAGGTCTTTATCAAGGTTAAGTGCAAATAGCTTTTCTTCTGCTTCAGCGATATTTTTATCCAATGCAGCTACCTCCTCTAAAAGCATTTTGTCTTCACTTTTTTAAAAAGTCAACCAGCGGTGCATTTACTATTGTGATAAAATAAGAAGCTGCTCCAAATGTTCACGATTTTAACCTCTTGGAGCAGCCTTTTGTCATTTTAACTTAATTCGGAAGGGTCTATTCCGGTCATTTTTTTAATATCTTCATCCGTAACACCATGTTTTCTCATTGCTTCTACTATTTCTTTTTGCCCTTCTCTTTTTCCTTCTTTTTTTCCTTCTCTTTTTCCTTCTTCTTTCCCTTCATCTCTTGCTCCGCGCATACGGGTTATTTCGTCATTTATTTCTCTTTCCCTGGCATCATATGCTTCTTTGAGGTTTTTATCAAGGTTAAGCGCAAATAGCTTTTCTTCTGCTTCAGCGATATTTTTATCCAATGCAGCTACCTCCTCTAAAAGCATTTTGTCTTCACTTTTTAAAAAGATCAACCAGCGGTGCAGAGGATTTTTAAGGTCTATGTTTTCTATCAATTTCATGAATTTTAATGTCTCAATGAAATGGATCTCCAATTTATTGGTCAAAAGTTTTTTTGTCTTTCTGTTTAATAGTTGATAACAAGAGTGAAAATCAGCTTCATTATTAACATTATATCCCAAAAGACTTATGGAAACTGTCCTTGTTAACTCCTTATAATCCCTGCTTTTCTTAAATCCGGCAGTAAATAATTTTGACCAATAATACAAAATCCTCTCACTTATATTATACTGATTTGCAAGCTGGACCTCAATATTTATTTTTTCACCCAAATCAGTGTAGGCTTTAATATCCAGTATACCCAGTTTGTCATCTTTTGTTACGGGTAACACCTCATTTTCTGCAAGCCTTATACTGGAAATTTCAAAATCCAATATGGCGTTCAAAAGAGACTTTAATAGCACTTCATCGGTGAATATTGTTTTAAACGCTACGTCATTCAATGGATTCAATCTTTCCATGCATATCCTCTCCCGTTTTCGTTTATATGTCCGACATTGTTAGATCATCTAGCCTAGGCAATCACGGGTAAAATATCCACAAAAACGTAAACTCCCATTTCCCTTCCTCCCACCCAAATTGTTTTGTTTCAATAATGGTAAAATTTAACTAGATTTCCCTTGCTCAATTGAGGTTATTCGTGGCGTAATGTAGGAATATGTCGTGTGGTTAGGTCTATTATACCAATAATGAGCCATTATGCAACTGACTAATTTAAAAATTTAAATAACTATTGATGAGAAACGTTTGTTCGTATATAATAGGATTAACTTCATCATTAGGCAATGCAAAAAGGATGTGGTAAAATGATGGCAAATGATATCGTACTCGAGGAAAAAGAATCTTATCATGAGAGCCCGCCAGATTATGATGGACTATGGAAAAAGTTGATTGAGCAATTGTTCGAGGAATTCATGGAATTTTTTGCACCTGATTTGTACCCGGAAATTGACTTTACCAAAGCGCCGGATTTTTTGAAGCAGGAATTTCATAGGATGATTATTGATAGTTTAGAGGGGCGAAATTATACCGACCAACTTGTTCAAGTAACATTAAAAAATGGGAAAGATAAGTGGATTCTAATCCATATTGAGGTTCAAGATGAGGAAAGTGAACAATTCACAAAGCGTATGTTTCGTTATTTTTTACCGTATTTATGACAAACATGGCGAAGAGATATATGCTATTGCCCTTCTAACATCGGAGCAGGAATCACAATACCGTGATCATTTTTATTATTCTTTTTACAGTACAAAGCTTCATTACGCTTACAATACTTACAAATTTCGTGATCACAGTATAGAAGAACTTGAACAGTCAACCAATCCACTTGCAGCTGCAGTGATTGCTGTCAAATATGCCAATGAACACAAGAACGACCCGAATGAAAAATTTAATTTTAAACAGGAGCTAATGACACAAATTATAAACCAATTTTCAAATGAACAGGAAAAACCACGTTTGTATTTGTATGCTTTATTTTACTTCATCGATTATTTGCTTAAAATACCCAAAGATCTTCAACAAAAATTGGAACATAACATTACTGATTTTGTGGAAAAGGAGGAGATTGAGAATATGCAAGCCGGGAATATGGAAGCTTCACCAACACTAGCAGCGATCTTTAAGGAATATGAGAGACTTGGCCTTGAAAAAGGAATGGAAAAGGGTATGGAAGAAGGCGTTAAAAAGGAACGAAAAGACATCGCAAAAAAATTAATACATGATGGCTTTTCCGATGAAAAAATCATGGAATTAACCGAACTATCCCTTGAAGAAATCGAATCGTTAAAAAAATCACTTGACTAATTAATGGTAAACGAAGCTGGCAGTAAATCCAGCTTGTTTACCAAAACTATTGCGCCGTATATCCGCCATCCAACAACACTGCCTGGCCTGTCACCCCTTTTGCCTTATCACTGGCCAGGTACAATGCGTAGTCGGCAATTTCCTGTACATCAAGCAGGCGTTTTTGCGGAATTAACGGATAAAGGACTTCCTCCAAGACCTTTTCAACCGAAACATTTCGGCTGGCTGCTAAATCTTCCATTTGGTTTCTGACAAGCGGTGTATCAACATAGCCGGGACATATGGCATTAACAGTTATGCCGTCCTCCGCTCCCTCTAATGCAGCTACTTTTGTTAACCCAATCAAACCATGCTTGGCACTGTTATAGGCAGCTTTACCAGCAAAACCAATGACACCATTAATCGATGCCATATTTATAATTCGTCCGTATCCTTGTTTTTTCATAATTGGAAATACATGTTTAATTGCCATAAACGGAGCAACAAGCATCAATTTGGTAATAAATTCGAATTTTTCGGTTGGAAAATCTTCAATTGGCGCAATATGCTGCATGCCGGCATTATTAATCAGAATATCCAGCCGACCGTAACAGTCAACCGTTTGATCAATGGCTGCAGTGAGCTCATCTTCTTTCGTAACATCACATTTGACACCAAAACATTCGTATTCTTTTCCGCTAAGGTCTGTTGTGACTTTCTGTAATTTTTCTTTGTTTATATCAGAGAAAACAACCTTGGCACCGTCCTTGACAAACGCTTCACCAATTTGATAACCAATACCACTGGCAGCACCAGTAATAAACACAACCTTATCATCGACAAACATGAATACAGCCCCTTTTTCCTGTTCAAATCATATAACCTTTTATTTTATTCCCAATTATACTAAAATGAAAACATATCTTTGGAGCAGATTCTTACAAAGGAGTTTTTAAACATGTCCTTATTCGCATTTTTCCTGATTATTCTTTCTGCATGTATGCACGCCACATGGAATTATCTTGCCAAACGTTCTGATAGTGGCTCCACCTTCGTTTGGCTTTATCTGGCAGTGAGTACAATCATTTATGCTCCCATTATCATGGTCTTCTTTTTCTATCAACATATCAATCTTGGCTGGATGGAGGGATTATTTATCATTGGCAGTGCCATCCTGCATTTGGCTTATTCCGTTACCTTGCAGAAAGGTTACAAAGTTGGTGATCTTTCCGTCATTTATCCAATCGCCAGAGGAACAGGGCCATTACTTGTCGCCATTTTTGCCATTTTTTTATTTAATGAGCGGCTCAACTGGGTTGGTGTCATCGGGGTTGCTTTGATTGTGGTTAGTGTGTTTATTCTCTCCGGCGGTTTTCAGGTTATTAGAAAGGCCAATTCACTGCTGCCGATTGGGTATGGATTATTGATCGGTGTGATGATTGCCGGATATACGCTGTTGGATAAGGGAGCGGTTAGTGTTGTTTATGTGCAGCCGTTATTGCTGGAGTATGCAAGTATTGTTGCGCAATTTTTACTGCTGAGCCCTGTCGCCAAGAAACATTGGAGCCAGGTTAAAGCTGATTGGCGCCAACACCGTAAAGAAGCGATTGGTGTAGGAATCCTAAATCCATTGGCTTACATCCTCATTTTGACAACCATGATGTTTACACCGGTCAGTCACGTCGCACCCGTCCGGGAAGTCAGTATTCTGATTGGCGCGATCATGGGGACGTACCTATTGCGTGAAGGATTTGGCATACGCAGAGTGATAGCTTCTGGTATGATGGTAATCGGGATTATTGCCCTAACGTTTTCCGGGTGAGTTTGATAATTATAATAAAGATTGATCATTTGTAAATAAAGTCCGAAAATTTATAAAAAGTTTGGTACAATTAAGTGATAAGGTGGAATTTACTCCATGCCATAACATGGAACGGTCATAATAGACTGAACCCCATCAAGAGGGGTCAGGCAGCTAGAGAAAAATAATCCCTCCACGCCCTTCAAAATAAACTGAACCCTATAAAACAGACACGGATAAAAAACTACTTATCCGTTCCGTTTTATAGGGTTCTTTGTCGTATACTTATTTTATGAGTATTGCGACCAGTTTGAGCCAGCAGTGCGGACTTTTGATCCACTGAATGCGGATGTTTGAGCCAATAACTGTGGAAAGGAGAGACACGGCCACATAACTAGCATAAATACTATAGTCCGCCACCATTGACTTAACTTTTGTCCGTGTTGAGGAATAATCGCAGGTCTGTCATAAATAATGCCAAATAGGCACACCTGCTCAAATATGATAACACGGACAAACCGATTCTAAGCATTTGCTGGCGGGGCCCCCGACCCCTTCCATCAAATGCAAAGAATCGGGCGTTACAGTCAATGGCAAGCAGCTTTCGCTGTGGCTCTGAATCTCTTCTTAAAAGAGTGGTTTTCCATTAGGGGGCTCCATTTTCTGCAACCTATGGCTCAAAACTATGCATAAATGGTTCATTTCATCTGAATAATCATTTTAAAATATTATAAGTGGGAGTTGATCACATGGGTGTGCATTATTTTTCGGATAAACAGATAGAAGAACTAAAAAGGAATCCTTATGTGGATAAGGTCTCTAACAAAGCTATTACCTATTCTGAAGCCTATAAGCGACATTTCATGCATGAATTAGATCAAGGGAAATTTCCTACACAAATCTTTAGAGAAGCAGGGTTTGATACACAAGTGATAGGGAAAGAAAGAATCAAGAGTTTCTCTCGCAGGATACGAAAAATGGCGGATAGAACAGAAGGTTTTACGGATTTACGTACGCAACATTCTGGGCGCCGTCAAACGAAAGAACGCACACCTGATGAAGAAATCGCCTATCTCAAACATAAAGTCGCTTTGCAAAAACAACAAATTGATGCTTTAAAAAAAATGAATTTTATCCATCGCAAAGCAGCCAAAGCTTTGCCCAAGAAAAATATCAACTCATCCAAACATTAACGGAAAGAGATCATAACCTCTTGAATATCAGGTGGTTATGTGAGATTGCTCAGGTTTCTCGTTCAGGTTATTATGCATGGTTTAAGCAGGAAGAGAAGCGTAAGGAGCGTGAGAAACAAGATCGCACTGATTTTGAATTGATTCTAGAAGTCTATCAATATCGCGGATATGCAAAGGGATCAAGAAGCATTTATATGCGCTTTCTTCAAACAGGAATCGTCATGAACCGCAAGAAGATTCAACGACTGATGAATAAATATAATCTCATATGTCCGATTAGGAAACCTAATCCTTACAAACGAATGGCAAAAGCCAGGCAAGAACATGCAACGAAGCCTAATCATTTAAATCGTCAATTTAAAGCTCATGGTCCCAAAACGGTCTTGCTTACGGATATTACCTATCTCTACTTTGGACGAGGTCAGAAAGCCTATTTATCTACCATAAAAGATGCGTTTACCAATCAAATTCTTTCTTATGCACTTAGTGAATCGTTAGAAGTGGATTTTGTTTTGGAAATGATTGAATACTTAATTGAACATCATGCGATTCCTAAAAAACAGAAAACCCTGATCCATTCCGACCAGGGCGTACACTACACTAGTATGCAATTTCAATCGCTACTGAATGATAAAGAATTACGGCAATCCATGTCACGCCGAGGGAATTGTTGGGACAATGCACCGCAAGAATCTTTCTTTGGTCACATGAAAGATGATTTAGGGAATCTTGGCTACATAATTACTTTTTCGGATCTTTCTATCAAAATTGATGACTATATGGATTACTACAACAACGAACGCTATCAATGGGGTCTCGCAAAGTTATCCCCCAATCAATATGCAGAATTCATTAAAACGGGAGTGTATCCTCTGGCTCATCTTGTGAAGACACCTGATCTTCCCGTTGTTGTTCCTCTAAAAGACTAATTGCTTGTTGGAATCGTGTCTCGTATTTTTCTTGTAGTTCGGTCCATTTCTCTGGTAGAAAGACTTCCTCCTCATAAAAATCAGGGTCTATTCGAGCTTTCACATATAGATCATACTCTAATTCGATGGATGGATACTTTAATATCCATTTTAATTGATCAATAAGATATGATTCGGATAGCATTTGATCGGCAACTTTTCGATAGGCTAGAAAATATTGCCATTGTTCCTTTTCTGTGAGAGATTCAAAATATCTTACCATCCAATTAGGGAAAATTCGTAACGCATGTTCATCTTGAAAAACAGAAAACTCTAATGCTTCCAAACTTGATAAACAATGTCTCTTCATATTTTTAGTGGATGACAAAAGCACACGCTCTTAGTTTTGAGCGTATGCTTGGACTTGCCACCGCTCCTCCTATGAAGCAAGCATAAGAGGAACAAGCAAAAAAAGTTAGTGGTTTTTTTCAAAGTGTCCTTGACAAGGGGTCCACTTTAAAACGCATAGGAGGGGTTATTTTTTATTTCGCATTAATAGCAATACTCCCCTACTAATTGAAGTTTCACCTTATTGCAGTTTTTCCAGGAAATTTTTCAATACATGAATTCCCTGCACACAATCATTCAAATCGGACCATTCTGCCGGGTTATGGCTAATCCCGTCCTTGCTCTGTACAAACAACATTGCCACAGGTATCTTGCGGCCAATCACCGCGGCATCATGACCCGCCCCACTTGGCAAACGATACGGCCGGATTCCGTTTTCTTCGACTGATTGTGCTAAGAGGTCTTGTGCCTCTTTTTGAATCGGAATCGGCATTTCCCGCATTTTCACCGTGTGTTCTACTCTGACTTGGTGTTCCTCAGCAATTTTTTCACCCAATGCTAATGCGCGATCCACAACTTCATCCCTTGTATCTTCCTGAATATCACGGATATCTACATAAAACGTAACCTTACCAGGGATCACATTTACCCCATTTGGTTCCACTATTTGTTTGCCAACTGTTGCGACGGCCGAGTTATTGACTTGTTGTGGAATCTTGTTTACTTCATAAATAAATTGACTAGCCGCAACCAATGCATCATTCCGATCATCCATTGGTGTATTACCCGCATGACCTGCCTTACCGGTTATCGTAAATTCTATCCAGCATGGTCCGGCAATTCCTGTTACAATTCCGCATGGCAACTGTTCCTTTTCCAAGCGTTTACCTTGTTCGATATGTAATTCCACAAACATTTCCAATTCGTCCAGGTTACGCTGTGCCGCTTGATAGCCGTCAACATTCAGACCAACATCCTCCAGAACTTCAGTAAAGCTCATGCCGTCTTTATCAACCTGCTTTAATTTTTCTTCCATGTCCCCTTCACCGATCATCGCCTCACTACCGTTTAACCCACCATTAAACCGTGAACCTTCTTCGTCGGTAAAAATAATCACTTCAAAAGGCTTTTCTGGCTGGTACCCAGTAGCATTCCAAGCCTCGACAACTTCCAAGGATGATAAAACACCAAGAGTTCCATCAAAATGCCCGCCATTGGGAACACTGTCCAGATGGGAACCACTCATGATTGCTGGAAATTTATTATTTTTGCCATCCAATCGACCAATCACATTTCCGGCACCATCCCAATAAACTTTTAATCCTGCCTCCCGCATCCAGTCAGATACGAGTTTTTGTGCTGCTTTTTCTTCTTTGGAATATCCCGGACGATTGGATCCATTGTCATCAGTTAAACCGATTTGGGCAAGCTGATCCAGTCTTGATGCCAGCCGTTTACCGGAAACCCCATCATGATCATAACCATCATTATAACTTTCCAGCAACTTTTCTTGCAGTAACAATTGCTTTTCTTGTTTCACTTAAATCCCCCCTCGTAGGACAGAGAGACAGGCTCCCCGCCCCTCCATTTTCTACCATGTAAAGATATGGTGGGACAAAAAGAACCGTCCCCGTGTCATTCCTATGTCCCATTATTTCTCCACTTGCCCATTTTTTATGACAGTTTTTATAGTGTCGTTATTGGCTAGTGAATAAATATCTTCTAACGGATTACCTTCTACAACAACAATATCAGCCAGCTTTCCTTGTTCAAGGGTACCTACTTTATCATCCCAGCCTAAACATTCCGCAGCTGTTTTGGTGGAGGCAACAATTGATTCCATTGGGGTCATACCGGCATCAACCATCAAGCCAAGTTCGCGCAAGTTTGTTCCATGCTTGAAGACACCAGCATCGGTACCCATGGCGATCTTAACACCAGCTTTATAGGCTTTTGTGAAACTTTCCCGATGCTGTTCGATGACCTCCTTGGATTTTTGCACAGCGGTTACCGGCATGCCCACTTCATCGGCTGTTTCCAATACAGCCACAGGTGCAAGCAAAGTTGGAACCAGGTACGTACCGTTTTCAAGCATTAATTCAATGGCCTCATCATCTATGAAAATACCATGTTCAATCGAATGAATGCCGGCTTTCACTGCATTTTTAATTCCTTCCGCACCCTGGGCGTGGGCCATGACTTTAATACCTTTTCGAAAATGACCTTCCTCAACAATCGTCTTTAATTCTTCCAAAGAAAATTGTGTGAATTCCGGATGGTCGGTTGCACTTAGTACCCCGCCGGTTGCGTGAACCTTAATGACTTCCGCACCGGCACGCAGCATTTCACGCGTCTTTTTCCGTACTTCCTCAACACCATCACATTTCCCATTTGGCATTCCCGGATAGCCGGACGGTAAAATATCGAGCACATTTCCGGAAACCGTATAGCCATCCCCGTGTCCACCAGTAATAGTTAATGCATTAATACTTAATTGCAAGCGTGGACCGGGAATTAACCCTTCCTCTACAGCTTTTTTTACACCCAAATCAGTACCGAGCGCATCACGAACAGATGTAACACCGGCATGAAGCGTGGTTTTCAAATATTCTGCAGCTTTGTAATACATGAATGAAAAAGGTGTAGCCAACTTTTCTGCTACTGATTGATATTCCATCATCATATGCACGTGTGAGTCAATAAATCCGGGAAGAATAGTACCACCTTGGGCATCAATCACGGTTTCATCTCCAGTCGTCCGATAATCACTTTCCGGTCCGACATATGCAATTCGTTCGCCATCCGTAACAACGACATGATCCCTCTGTACTTCCCCGCCATTTCCGTCAATCAGTAATCCATTTCTAATCAATTGTTTTCCCATGTTTCTTACCTCCTGTAGTTTTATTATGAAAATATGAAAATGCCCTCAACATCTCTATATTAGAGGGAATTTCCATTTTCTACAATGTTTGTACGAGAATTCCGGCAATAATGACAGATGCGACGGTGACAGTGGTAAAACCGCCAATTAACATCGGTGCCAGTAATTCATCGAAAATCTGCTTCTCTTCTTGTTCATTCCTGGCAACACTTCTCGATACTTCTTCACAGAGCAGGAAATCACCAGGAAAGCCAAATAATGCCGTTAATGCGACAGGCATACCTTTGTACGGATGCCATTTGACCAATTTGGAAGTGAGATAACCGCCGATCGCAATTCCCAAAGTGCCAATGATTAAGATTAATAGGATCTTAGGTAAATTATCCAGTACATCCGATGGCGTAACATCTGCCATTTGTCCGATGACGACAAAGATAATCGCAATCATAACAACTGTAAATGAATTAGATTTCTCCAAGGTTTTCGCCTCGAACACGCCCAGTTTATGGCCAATCAGACCAATTGCCAGACACCACAAACTGTAATGGATGGGCGTGATCTCACCAAGAACTACCCCAATTGCCGCACCGACGAATACAAAGAATAATTTCAATGTCGTACTGGATTTCAATGGCCCAGACTTTTTCGTTTTAACTGTCTCTAATGTTGCGGCACCTTCATTCGCCATTGCTACAAATGACCCATTATCCATGTCCGTTTGCATTCGTAAGGCGTACCTTCGCATAAAATTCATCGCCAGTGGCATACCCATCACACCTTGAAACGCAACAACCAGTGCAGGGATAACAACCAATGATTGCATCCCGAGTTCTGATAATTTATCAGACGTAACGATCAGCGCGATCACTCCTCCACTTATCGGACCAACTCCAGCAACCGCTGATGGATAATCAAAAATCAGCGATACTGTCACAAGAATCAGAATTCCTGAGACAATGACCCCTCCCAAAGCAATCGCTACCGCCTTGATTTGTTGCTTTAAGACGGACAAAGGAATCATTGTACCCATATGCAAAATGGCGGGACCAATCAGAATGGCACCCAGGGCGGCAAACTGAGATTTGTCCAGAATATCTTCCGGGAAAATACCTGTCCATATACAAACCAGATATCCAACCATCGCAGTTAACAGCATGGGAACCCTCGCCCTGGTAACTATGGATAGCCATTCACCTAGTGCGATTAAAGCAAAGATCATAACTGTAAAAATTATCGGATTATTCATCGTATTAGTCCCTCCTTTTTAATAAGGTGATTCATAATATATCACTCCCAAAATAATTTGTCTATACGTGTTTTCGACAATTTTCTATCTTTTACACGAAATTAATTAAATATTTTTATGATAGTCGTAAAATGCAAAATTCGCGTCATATTATTCTACCAACAAAGAAAACGATTGCATAAGGGATAAACATGAACAGCTACAATGGATAAAATTACAAGGGCGGGACAGAGGGACAGGCACCTTTACCATCCATTTTCTACCATGTAAAAATATGGTGGAACAAGGTGCCTGTCCCCTCGTCCCACCGCTATACACGGTCCGCTACCCATTTCAACACCACGCCGATTATTATGTAAAAGGGTAAAGAGAATACGTGCTTCCAGTGAATTAATCTATATAAATCCGCAAGTACGAACAGTGGCTCCACAATGAAGGCAGCCAATAAGGCCAATATCACCAGGATGGGCAAATATAATAACCATGGCCTTATATACTGATATAAAATCATATAACATACCGGAATGATTGCCAAATCAACTGGTAGAAACTCCCATGAAAAGAATGTTAATTGATAGGGATAAAACCACAAATGGAGCGATCGGCCAATATTATCCAGAGAAAAAGCAATTAAACTGGAAAACATTCCTACAAACAAGATCGGTGGCATGTGTTTTCTATCGACCAATATGAACCATAATATCCACATGCCTACTGTTATACAGACAAGTAGCCACCACTGATAGGAAAACAGCACTTGTTCAAAAAAATATTGTTTTCCCAATTCAATGAACTCTCTTTCTCGTTCAATCATCTCATTCACTTTCGAAAACAACATGCCCCACACCACCTTTACGGGGAAGTTCATGGCTAGGTTTTGTCACCACACGATTCCTATACATGGCTTAAAAGAATAATATTCCCGCATTTGGTTAATCTAAGTAAGCGACATGGAGGGTGGTGGTCAACATGAACAATTACACCAATGACAATACAGCCAGACGATATCTCGCACATGTCAGCGTATTTGGCACCACACAGCTTCACCTCAGAAACCCGTACATTATCGGTTGGTGGAGTGCCGCGTTTCCAGGTCTCGGCCATTTACTATTATCCAAGTATATCAGGGGTTTTATTTTGTTTATCTGGGAAGTCTTCGTTAATTTGCAAGCTAACATTAATTACGGAATCATCTATACGTTCCTGGGCGAGTTCGATAAGGCCATTCATGTTCTGGATACAAGATGGCTGCTCCTCTATATGCCGGTCTATCTATTTAGTATTTGGGATAGTTATCGCACAACGGTTGATATGAACAAAATCTTCATTCTTGCTGATAGTGAAAATCATCGGTTTAATTCATTTACGCTGGGATCATTGGAAATTAACTACCTGGATAAACGTAATCCGGTCATGGCACTGATATGGTCATTTTTTGTTCCCGGACTCGGGCAGCTGTATATCCATCGTATTGGGGTTGCTTTTTTTGTGACCATTTGGACGGTCATTTTTTTCTATTTCTCACATTTTCCACAAGCCGTTCCCTACTTGTTTTTCGGGGAGTTTGATCAGGCAACGAACCTGATAAAACCCGATTGGCTGTTGTTCTTGCCTTCCGTCTACGGTTTTTCGATATATGATTCCTATATAAACACAGTCGAGAATAATAAATTGTTTGAGCAGGAACAACGAAATTACCTAATGGACCATTATCAACATCCACATTTTCGCTTGGTAAAAGGACAAAAAGTGAAGTGATCAGACATGCAGCTATTTTCCACCTTTGATAGTAATATTTATGTTGAACTGGCATTAAAACAGATGGAGCAACGAGGGGTGACGCAAGAAAATATTTTTGCCGTCCCATTGAATAACCGAATAGAAAAAAGCCGCTTATTTGACAGTATTCATCGTGCGGATGGCGTATCACTGGTTGATATCGGCATATCACTCGCAACCGGATTTTCGGTCATTGGCGTAAGTGTTGGATTACGCTTGGCATGGGGACCTATCATTTGGGGATTAATCAGTGCTATTATTGGTTTTGTGCTTGGCTTTGTCATAAAACTGATATTGTATCGGTTACCCGTAATGGTCCACGCAGACTGAGTGGTAAACATGCGGAAGTAATTCTGATTGTTAATTGTGAAGAACAACAAGCTGATGAAATAGAGAAGATTCTGTGGGAACATTTTGCGTTAGGTGTGGCCAAAGTCAAACTGGTACTTAACGAAGAAGGGTGACCCTTAAATGGAATCACCCTTCTTCCATCACTTATTTACAATCGGCAGAATAATTTTCGATGATCGTGATCCGCCATGATAAACATGCTCATAGGCCACCTTACCATGAATCGCGGTTTTTGTGGTTTGGCCATTGTTTAGATTCACATCGTAAAGCGGGGAATTGCTCGCTGCGATATCCAAACGTAATTGATGTCCAGCCTGTAGCAAATAAGCGGTGTGTCCGATGGTTAAGTCCATACAGGCTGGTTCGCCAATGGTGTTTGTTTGTTGTCTATGAAAAGCATCTATAATATTGATCACTTCTCCATTTGGAGCTACATCTGACAACCGTACCGCCAAATCGGTTAACGGCGTGGCAGCGGAAACCCAAATCGATGCGCGAACTGTTCCCAGAATAGAGAGTGCATCCTCTTGTGCTGTCGCGGTATAGACAAGCACATCTCCACGATCCTGAATGTCACCAATCGCAAACACACCAGATTCATAACCGGCAATCAGCGCACCGCCACCCCTCGTTGGCACTGGATTGTCTGGATCCAATCGTAAAGACGCCAATGTCTCCTGATTTGCTGGAACCGTAGATAAGCGACCATCCCCATCTCGGGTTTGCGCATGACCTTTACTATCCAGATACAATACTCTTTGCTCTGTTGTCGGTGGCCAGACATCAAAGGCTGCCCATTTCTCCTGTCCCATCAAATAAAGATGAACCGGTTTTTCGATTGGCATTGGCTTATCTTTTAACCATTTGTCAAACCATTTTATATGAATTTCAGTCGGATCTTGTATCTGATCGACCCCGATATTGGTCTCGGCATTGCTGAAAAATTTCTCTCCTGCATGTCCGGTCATTTCTTCATGTGTCCACGGCCCGATCCATAACATACGTGGTCCATTGTAAGCATGATAAGCTGCTAATGTCGATGAAAGTAACGCATCATACCATCCCCCCATAAACAAAGCGGGGATCGTGACGTCCTTTAATTGCTCCTTTACAGACATGTTTGCGATCTGTTCAGCAGGCAATTCCCCGTCCATCACCTCAAAATAAAAGGATTCCGGGTCGAGCTCTTTCATCGGCCACCAATCATTTGCAGGCCGTTCCTGTAACAACTCAGGCAGCTGCTCGATCAATTCCAATGCTCTGTCCGCCTTTGGATCATGGCGACGTTGCAATTGATCATGGACAATCGAGCCAAGCGTCCATGTCTGGAAATTGGCGGAACTGCTTGCCAGTGATGCGCCGCCGAGTAAATCTTGCCATGGATCCGCCATCGTCATCACTGGCGCAATCGCTTTTAAAGAAGGTGGCATTTCCGCCGCTGCAGCCAGTTGCGTATAACCATGATATGACATACCAAACAAACCAACCTTTCCATTGGCATACGGTAATCGGGCTGCCCATTCGACCGCTTCATATCCATCTTTTCCTTCATTAATAAATGGATAAAACTCTCCTTCTGAGGCAAAACGTCCGCGAACATCCTGCAAAATCACAACATATCCGGCTTCAACCATCCGTGGCACACGCACATATTCATCGTAATAACGCTTTACCGTTTTATCGTATGGCAAACGCAGCATCAGCACCGGATGGGTTAGTTGATCATCTGGACGGTAAATATCTGCCCGTAATATCGTGCCATCACTTAGTTTACAAGCAACATCTTTTTCTACCATCATATCTTTATGCATCGTTATTTTTACTCCTCCCTTGAATAGGAAAAGGTAACACCTGACATGACCATTCAAGTGTTACCATTTTGTTTAAGTGGTTTGGGTTTTTGATGATTTGACCGGGTCAAGTCGGCGTTCAATCCAACCCAACACCAAATCGCAAATAATTGCCATTAGTGCGGTAGGAATGGCTCCGGCAAAAATTAGGGCAGTGCCATCTGTTGCGTTTGTTCCCCGAATAATAATTGTACCCAGACCACCGGCACCGACAAATGCACCAACCGCAGCGATCCCGATTCCAACAACCAATGCCGTTCTGAGTCCAGCCATGATCACACTAATCGCAAGTGGCAATTCGACCATCCGTAATAATTGAAATCGGGTCATTCCAGATGCAAATCCTGCTTCAACGACTGTTTTATCTACATTTTTCATCCCAACGTACGTATTTTGCGTAATGGGCAGGATGGAATAGAACATTAATGTGACAATGACTGTATTCGTACCAAGACCAAGGACAATCATCACCACGGCAAGTGCACCCAACGCCGGGATAGTCTGGATAATACTGCCAATTGCCAATACCCAGTTACTCAGCTTTCCATATTTCGCAATCAGAATGCCAAGGGGAATCGAGAATATGGCAGCAAACAACACCCCATATGCCGCCATTAAAAAGTGACGGTAAAATTCTTCCCAAACATAGCCAGTGTTATTGCTCATAAAATCGATGAATTGACTAAGCGTCTCCATTAGTTCCCCTCCTTCTTAGCCTCGAAATAATTGTTTTCCTCCAAAAACTGTTTGGCTACTTCTTTTGGACTCGTTAATTCCACGTCCGCTTGATAGTTTAACTCTTGCATTTTTTCCGTTGAAATGGTTCCCGCTAGTTTTTTTGTGATGTTTTCCAATTGTGGATATTTTTCCAATACATCATTGCGAATAACCGGTGATCCATCATACGGTGGGAAGAAGTGTTTATCATCTTTCAACACCTTCAGATCAAACTCCTTGATTCGGCCATCTGACGAGTATGCAAGCACCACATCCATATGGCCACTTGCCGCTGCTTGGTAAACAAGTCCAGTGTTCATCGGATATACCTCATTAAATGGGAAGTAGGTCTGCTTAAACCCATCATACCCATCCCCTTTTCGGTTGACCCAGGCATTGTCCACACCGAATCGCAACTCATCGGCATACGGTTCTAGATCAGACACCGTTTCAATGTCGTGTTCTTCGGCGAATTTCTCGGTTACAGCTACAGAATAACTATTCTCAAATCCATAGGAGTCCTCCCATGTTTGATCAAACTGTTTCGGAAATTCCCGTCTGACGATTTTCCTCGCCTTGTCCGGGTCGGTGACAGGATCCATGCCCAATGCACCGGAGATATCTGTACCTGTATAGCGGGTTGAGGTAATATCAAGATCACCGCGCATCATTCCTTGGTGCTGGACAATTGATGATCCCAGGTCAGTTACAAGCTCCGTATCCAAATCCGTTTCTCGTTCAATCATCAATGCCAGCATATTTGCCATGATTTCTGATTCTGATGTTGCCAAGGTACCAATCTTCACCGTTTGTTTGGTGGTACTGGCAAGACCGGGTAAAGAACAACCCGATATCAGAAATAGCACCAAAATGGCACCCAATATTTTTACCATTCTTTTCTTCAAACATGTCACCTCCATTTACGCTGCTTCAGACGTTTCTTTATAGCCACTTGGCGTTAATCGATTCTCAATCAGGGCAAGCAACTGATCCGCAATTAAAGCAAGAATCGTTGCTGGAACCGTACCTGCAATGATTAAAGAAGGTTGATATAGATTTAGTCCGTCAAAAATAAAGTCACCAAGACCACCGCCGCCAATAAATGCAGCAAGCGTTGCCCAGCCGATCAAATAAACGGTCGATAAACGAACACCGGCCATAATCACCGGCAAAGCTAGTGGTAATTCTATTTTATAAATCGATTGCCAGCCGCTCATGCCCATTCCTTTCCCGGCTTCTTTGACACTACCATCAACGTCGCGTACCCCGATATACGTGTTGCGTAAAATCGGTAGTAATGAATAGAAAAACAGGGCAATGATTGCAGGAAATTTACCTACACCTATCAATGGAATAAAGAAGGCCAAAATAGCCAGGCTTGGTATCGTTTGTAAAATACCAACGAATGAAATCAACTTGTCAGCTACTTTGGGCATTCGGGAAAATAAAACCCCAAGTGGAACAGCCACAACAATCCCAAGCAGAATCGCAGCTAATGAAATATACAAATGTTCCCAAGTTTTTATGATCAACTCGTTTCCATGTGCAGTGAAAAATTCAGCCATAGTCTATATCGCCCCCTGTCCAACTTGTCCTTGGTTCTCATCGATATCAAAGCCATCTCCCCAGATGGTATCAAAGACAAGATTTGCCAGTGTTGCCCGTGTAACGATCCCGACAACACGATGGTCTTCATCTACAACCGGCACGTACTTCACACCGCGTCGTAAAATCTTATAAACGGTATCTCTTAGTAAACTGTCGTTAGTGACAGATAGTGGTTCTTTCTCCATGGCCTCTCCGACAGTTTTGACTTTTTTATATGCCAGATTAATAATTTCAATATCAATAAATCCTTTTAATACGTTCTCGGAATCAACAACAAGCAAGGAGTCGACATGTTTATTGCGCATTGTGGAAATAGCCGATTTGAGGGATTCATCTGGTTTAACTGTGACAGGAGAAGTTCCCATAATTTGACCTACCGTTGTTACATCTGGACGACCTTGGATCAGTCGTTCTTTGCCAAGGAATTCTTCCACAAACTCATTGGCCGGGTTCCGGAGAATTTCATCTGGTGTATCCGCTTGGACGATTTCTCCATCACGCATAATCACGATGCGATCGCCTAGCTTCAATGCCTCATCCATATCATGCGTAACAAACACAATCGTTTTTCCCAGTTCTTTTTGCAGTTTCTTAAATTCATCCTGCAATGAATCCCTTGTAATTGGATCAAGCGCACCAAATGGCTCGTCCATTAAGATCAATGGTGGGTTTGCAGCAAGTGCACGCAATACACCAATTCGCTGTTGCTGTCCACCACTTAATTCATGTGGATATTTGTCCAAATATTCTTCCGGTAAATCTACCAACTTAATTAATTCACGCGCCCGGGCATCTTTTTGTTCTTTGGACCATTTTAATAATGTTCCAACCAGCACGATATTTTCTTTAATGGTCATATGCGGCATCAGGCCGATTTGCTGGATGACATAGCCAATCGAACGACGTAATTGAACAGGATCTTGTTCATAAATATCCTTCCCATCAACCAGGATTGACCCTTCTGTAATATCAATGAGTCGATTGACCATTTTCATTGTTGTTGTTTTACCACATCCACTTGGTCCGATAAAACAAACAAATTCCCCTTTTTCAATGTTAAGGTTTAAGTTTTTGACAGCAGGTTTCTTCCCGCTATATTTTTTGGTTACATTCTTAAATTCTAGCAATTCTTCAAACACCTCCGAATAAGTCTTGCCGAATAGTACTTTTACAGTATATATAAAAAAATCGAACTCGTAAACTTTTAAAAATACGTATAACATTTACTTTACAAACTTTATAAAGTGGATAACGTGAATATGCTCCCATTTGCTTAGAATTTCGACAGGATTTGTATTTTGAGGTGGTACATGCGGGCGACGTTGGCCAGACAGTCAGTTCTCTTGCCCCGCCACAAAATGGAAATAATTGCTGAATTGAAATCCATACAAAAAAGCAGATGCAAGAATCCGAGATCCTTGCATCTGCTTTTGGTGATAACCTATTTATTTGTGGTTGGGGCGGTGATTGTATCACGGCAGACACCGGGGTCATCGCTTCCAGACTATCAACAAACAAGCGAAAAAGGTGATTTTTCTTTTTTATGCATCAGCCGATGATATATCAGCGATTTCGCATGTTCTATCAGCGATTTACAGCATTCTATCAGCGGGTTCGGGCGTTCTATCAGCGGTTCTGCACGTTCTATCAGCGGGTTCAGCCATTCTATCAGCGATTTACTTTAAGGAAGTCCCGGGCCCCGGATGATTCCTGTCCCCCATCCCATTATTCCGTCAACAACGGATAATATCCTTCTTCGTTATGTGTTTCGCGACCAACTAGTGGCGGGTTGAATACGCAGACCATGCGCATTTGGGTTCTGGCGCGGACGATATGTTTGTCATTTTCATTTAAAGTATACATGGTTCCCGGTTTCAGTTGCCATACCTCCCCGGTTTCTACCTTCTCGATTTCACCTTCTCCTTCTATCAGATATACCGACTCAATATGGTTTTTGTACCAGAAGTAATTTTCCGTACCTGCTTTAATGACAGTATCATTAACACTGAAACCAACATTATCTTTTTTTAATAAAAACCGGCGACTCGTCCAATTCCCATCTGATGTTTCGTCTTCCGTTCCAATGATATCTTCCAGCGATTTTACGATCATAACTATTTCTCCTCTCCAATGGTTTACCTTCCATGTATATTACTGCAAAACCTGATTAATGCTTGCATCTAGAATGTTCATGCCTTTTTCCAGACCTGCTTCGTCAATAATTAGTGGCGGCAAAAATTTAATAACCTCATCAGTAGGTCCAGATGTTTCTATGATTAATCCACGTTCAAATGCTTCGGAACAAATTTTTGCGGTTAGGTCATCTGTGTTATCAATGGCGATCCCTTGCATTAAGCCTCGACCACGTGCTTCTCCGTTTAATTCAGGGTATTTTGGGATGATTCGGTTAATTCTATCATGCAAGAAGTCCGCTTTTTTCATAATTGCATCACTAAACTCAGCTGTCTCCCAGTAGGTTAGCGCTTCGGTAGCTGCAAGAAAAGCCAGATTATTGCCGCGGAATGTCCCATTATGCTCGCCTGGTCCCCATTGATCATATTCCGGTTTGATTAAGGTGATCGCCATGGGCAGTCCAATTCCGCCAATCGATTTAGACAGGCAAACAATGTCCGGATTAATTCCCGCTGGTTCAAAGCTGAAGAAAGTTCCCGTTCGCCCGCATCCAGCCTGGACATCATCGACAATGAGCAAAATATCCCAGCGCCGGCAAATATTTTCAACTTTTTTCAGCCATTCCATCCGAGCAGCATTCATGCCACCTTCTCCTTGAACAGTTTCCAAAATAATCGCTGCCGGTAGCGCTACACCACTGCCGCTATCTTCTAAAAATCGTTCCAGATATGCGATCGAATCCTGGTCCTCTACATATTCATCAAATGGCATCGATACCGAATGATGCAGTGGAATGCCCGCCCCATGACGCTTAAAGGAATTTCCAGTTACAGACAGCGAACCAATGGTCATCCCGTGAAAGGCATTGGTAAAACTAATGACCGTATCGCGCCCGGTTACTTTTCTGGCAATTTTCAAAGCACTTTCAACCGTATTGGTTCCGGTTGGTCCAGGAAACATCACCTGATAATCAAGTTCTCTTGGTTGCAGAATAATATCATTAAAGCGTTCTAAAAATTCTTGTCTAGGGGTTGTTCCCATATCGAGGCTATGAATAATTCCGTCTTTTCGAATATAATTAATCAACTTTTCTTGCATGGCATCATTATTATGGCCGTAATTTAACGCCCCTGCCCCAGCAAAAAAATCAATGTATTCTTTATCATCAATATCCCACAGCTTATACCCTTTGGCCTTCGTAAAAACAGTTGGCCAACTACGACTGTAGCTTCTTACCGTCGATTCCAATTCTTCAAACGTTTTCATTTTCGCATCGCTTAATACTGCTGTTGTCAATCAAATCATCCTTTTATCGGTTTATTTTTTCCTTTATCGGACCAATCTTGTATAACATTTCGTTTTCATGTCCTGTTCGCGGAAAATCAATGGATAGAAAATAATTAGATATAGAACATTTTGTATCAAGTTTTTTTGCCAGGCCTAAAAATAAGTGTTGTGACGGTATGTTTGATGGCGATACCGTTGCTTCTACATACGCAATGTCTCGGCAACAATCCCGTTCCAATAACTCCAATAACATCTTGGTTCCCAGTCCATTGCCGCGTTGGGATTCATCCACAGCAACTTGCCAGATAAAAAGACAATTCTCATTTTTCGGATTGATAAACCCGGAAATAAAGCCGACAATATCCCCATCTTTCTCTACCACAATCGATGTTTCAGAAAATATTTCACACCACATCAGGTAGCTGTAGGAAGAGTTCAGATCCAATACACCAGTATCGTTCACCAGTTCCCAAACGGCCGCTCCATCGTTTTTTTCAGGCCTGCGAAAATGAAATTCCTTTGTTGTTAACATTGGCTTCACTAATTCCTTCGTTACGCTATTACTAATGCTCCCACCTCCAGATTGATTTCAAAAAACAATTGCACGTTTAATAGCTTAAACGACCGCCAATATTTCGTCAAAACGCATTAAACGTGATATAGCTCGGTTAAACGTGATCAGTTGAAGTGAATCGTATTTATTCATCACACCTTATCAATAGCTGGCAAATGGTATGGAATAATCCGAATTTTGGAGACTTTGTCCAAACAAGAGGCTGATATGAACCTGTTTAAAAGACGCTAAAAATGATGTAAAACAACCCTCCACTTTACATCTATAGCGATTTTGCCATCATCTACAGCGTTTCTTAGCTTTTAAAAAATAACTGCGCCGCACATAAATTCATGTACGGCGCAGTTATTCGTTTGTTGTATTAAGAAAAAATCGCGTCTATTTTTTGAATATCTTCTGCAGATAAATGAACCTCTGCCGCCCGTTTATTGCTAGCCACTTGCTCCGGGCGTTTGGCGCCGGGAATAATCACGTCCAATGATGGCCTGCTGAAATACCACGCAAGAACAACATGGACAACATCTTCCCCGTAACGTGTAGCAATCTCACGCACTTGATCGACTTTTTCCAGGTTTTGTTTAAATGCTTCTCCCTGAAAACTAGGCTTCTGAGCCCGAAAATCCGAAAAAGTAGTCTGCAGATTATATTTTCCTGCCAAAAGACCTGATTCCAGCGGAAAATAAGGAATGAACGTAATCCGATTTTCAGCTGTATACGGAAAAATATCCTGTTCTGCCTTTCGATTGAGCAGGTTGTACTCTGATTGAATCACATCGACATAGCCATCCTTATTCGCTTCTTTCAGCTGGTCAAGCGAAAAATTGGATACGCCAATCGAGCGGATTTTTCCTGCATCTTTTAATTCTTTCAATGCGCCAACTGCTTCATCTTTTGGCGTTTTCTCATCTGGAAAATGAATGTAAAATAGGTCGATATAATCGGTTTGTAACCGGCGCAGACTATCATCTACTGCCTGTTTTAGAAATGCCGGTGAATTATCCATGACAACGTCCTCACCGACAAACTTATGTGCTCCTTTTGTTGCCAGTACTATGTCCTCACGCCGGTATTCTTTCATAACTTCACCAACTAATTCCTCCGAACGTTCGGGTCCATAAATGAACGCAGTATCCAGCATATTGATTCCATTATCGAGCGCAGTACGAACAACATTTTTCCCCTGCTCCTCATCAAGCATGTTCGGGTATATATTGTGTCCACCTACTGCGTTAGTACCTAAACCAACAGGAAAAACATTGATATCCGACTTTCCCAACTTTGTTTGATTTGCCATTGTAACCTTCTCCTTTCCCTAATTAAAACGCTCTCCCAAATAATGTATCACAAAAATTGTTGGATGAAACGTATTCAGATTTTCCCCTATTATTATGCCCGCCTATTACACTTTTTTCGGTTTAGCATAATTTATTAATGAATGAATGTAGAAAAGCGCAGGCGCCCGTTTAGCGGCGTATGTGCTGCGCCCGTGCAACACGGGTGGTTCGGTGTTGCTGCGCAAAGCAGCGGTTTTAACCGAACATTCCTACCGCAGGAGATAAAGGAAACCATGCCCCTTCATAGGGGGTATGCCGACGTTGGACGCAAAGTCCGTTCTTAGTCGGCCTTCCTTTGTCCCCCGAATCGATGTTGACTTATCGCACGGAGGTAAAGGAAGCACACTAGCCGCTGGGCGCTGGAGCTAAACAATGGAGTGAGGTGAATATATAATGGCGGACAACAAAAAAAATCAACCAAGACGATTTGATCATAACCATTTGCTGGACCAGATCGATTCCTTTTTTAATGAATCCTTTAACAACTTCCATCAATTAATAAACAAACGCTCAATTCGAGTCCATACACACGAAACAAAATCCAGTGTTGTAGTTGAAGCGGAATTGCCTGGTTATAAGCGGGATCAGATCCAACTTGAAATTATCGGCAATCAATTAAGAATCATTGCTGAAGACACTTCCAGTTTTGAAGGAAAAAATAAAAAAGGTGAAACGTTCCATAAAGAACAGTCCTATCAAACAGCGGAACGTCTCATCACATTGCCATTTACCATTTCCGAAAAAGACACCAGTGCCGTCTTGAAAAATGGGATCTTGAAAATTTCCATCCCGAAAAAGAATGAAAGCAGAAGGTTTATTGATATTTATGACAATTCCGATGAGTAATGCGCCCGACACCATGACACGGTAAAAGCCGGATCCCGCACGTTGGATCCGGCTTTTACGTTAGGTCAATAAAGTTTTCACTCATCAAGCTTTTTCGTCATTAATGTTGACGTATCGGTAAAACCAAATTTTTCATATAGCTTTTTGGCTGGATTTCCAACAAACACTTGGAGTTGTACCTGCTTTAATCCTTGCCGTTTCAGTTCGGTTAATGCGCTCGCAAGCAAATTTTCAGCTATTCCCTGCTTACGATAAGTTGGCAATACATAAAGTTCCGGAATAAATCCTTGCCTTTCTTCTGAGATATTATCCATTGTCTTACAAACACCAATCCAACCGCGCAATTGAGACTGATAGATATCAACCAGGTAGTAGCCACCACTATTCATTACAAAGGATACAAGTGAATGGTTATTGTTGGCAGCAGGTTTGCCATGGCCCGCCACCGACTCACTCATTACCTTGCTTGCATGTTGCCTGATCATATTTAATTCCCTATATGTCGCCTTTCTGATTGTCATTCGTATCAAAATCCTTTACTTAACATCATCATTATTTCGATGGGACTACTTGAAAAATTTGCTCAACAATGGACCAACCATGGGACTGACTTGATGGTAGATTTGATTAAATTGTCTGGCAGTTGAGGATATTTTATCAAAATCAAGGCTTCCTTCTTGTGTTTGAAACATTGCAAAAACATTACGATTTCGTTTCTGTTGTTGTGGTTGTTGCATCCGGGGCATACCAAATGGAGTTGGTGGCATCCTTCTTTGTTGACGCGGTCCTGGCATTGGTCTCGGTCTCGCCGGAAACATTCGAACACACCTCCTCATAAAAATATCTATATTATCCTATTCCAAACCGACCAGCTATGAAAAGGATGACTGCCCCAGTTAATAAAAAAGATGAACAGGGGAAATCCTGCAATTTTTTTAATGCTTTTTTTTGGCTGAACTTGGGTTGATATTTTGTGATTTGGTCGATTTCTCTGATGCTTTGGTTGATAAAACACACCTTTTGGTCGATATTGGTGTTTCCTTGATTGATAATGGCCAGTGTAGGTTGATAATGCCCAAGATGCGGTCGATAATACGTGTGACGCGGTTGATAATCATGACTTTCCGGCCGATAAAGGCATCATCTGGTTGATACCCAGCCTTTTCGGTTGATAAAGTCCAGACCGTGGTCGATATTTTTAAGTCCGGATCGATACCATATTATCCAGTCGATATTTCCAATTCCCGCATCAGAAACTATCAAGATCGTATGCCCATTTTTCATAAGCCCAAAAAGTAGGAGCCCCCCATATATTTAATGGGGAAACTCCTATTTTCGTTCCATTTCATCCATCAATCATCCTGTAAAATCGTTTTGGCAATACTTTGATCAAGTGCTTCGAAGTCATGTAACGATATGGTTTCATATAATTCCTTTCGCGTTTGCATATCATCAAGACCAGATTTTTGCGTCCCTTCTTCTTTGATCAGACCAAAGATACGTTCATAGGCTTTGGCTGCGACCCTTAATGAAGTGACTGGATAAATAACCATTTGAAAGCCCATATCCTGAAATTCCTGTGCCGAAATATATGGTGTCTTGCCAAATTCGGTCATATTCGCCAGCAATGGGGCATTAATTTTTTGGGCACATAACTGAAACTCCTCTTCGGTCTGTAATGCCTCTGGGAAAATCGCATCAGCGCCGGCCTCGATATACGTCTGTGCTCGCTCAATGGCAGCGTCGATTCCCTCAACCGCTTTTGCATCTGTACGGGCGACGACAACGAGGGATGGCGCTACTTTTTTGATGGCTTGGATTTTTTGTGCTAATTCTTCTTTAGGAACAAGCCGTTTTCCGTTCAAATGACCACATTTTTTTGGAAGCTGCTGGTCTTCTATTTGTACGGCGGCTACCTTAGCTTCCACCATCTCCATCGCCGTTCGGGCTACATATAAAACCCCGCCAAAACCAGTATCAATATCTACAAGTACGGGAAGATTACTGGCACGCACTAACTCCTTTGCCTTATCTGCTACTTCGGTTGAGGTAACCATACCGAGATCCGGTAATCCCTGGCTTGCCGTGTACGCACCACCAGATAAATATAATGCGGAAAACCCAACTTTTTTAGCCATTAGCGCAGCCATGCCATCATGCGCCCCCGGAATTTGTAAAATCTTCTCCTCTTGAATCAATGCCTTAAATTGTCCTGCCAATTCTTCCTGTGTAGCAGGCTGATCTACTATCCATACCATCGATAAAAACCTCCAATTCCATACAAGATGTTCAAAAAGTCCGGTAAAAATGACGTTTCGATAGATCCTACTTTTGAACACACATTATACGAACAATTCAACAAACTCATTCACATTCATTTGTGCTACCTTATGATAGTCACTAGTCACATCTACTATATTTCGCTGTTTCTTTTGTGGATATTGCGTTGCCAGATTTGCCGCATATTTTTCCAACACTTTCGGGATTGCTTCGTCCCGACGGAAGCGGTGACCTAGCGGGTATTCACAGGCAATATTATCTGTTGATGTACCATCCTTAAAATGAACCTGTACCGCGTTGGCAATGGAACGTTTTTCCGGATCCAGATAATCCTCGCTATATGCTTTATTTTCGGTTACCACCATTTTATCACGCAATGCATCAATTCGTGGATCTTTTGCTGCTTCATCTTCATAATCTTCCGCCGTCACATTCCCTTTTAAAAGGGCAACAGCAGTAATATATTGAATACAGTGGTCACGATCAGCTGGATTATATAACGAGCCTGTTTTATCAATAATACGGATAGCTGATTCATGGGTAGTAATCGTTACCTGATCAATTTCGTCCAGCCGATGTTTTACTTCAGGATGTAATTGTACTGCTGCTTCGGCTGCTGTTTGGGCGTGAAATTCAGCCGGATAGGAAACCTTGAATAATACATTTTCCATGACATAACTATCAAGTGGCTGGGATAATACTAATTCTTGCTGATTAAATAATACATCCTGAAATCCCCAGCCCGGGGCACTTAATGCTGTCTTATACCCCATTTCTCCCTGAACCGCCATCATTGCTAGACGAACACCTCTGCTTGTCGCATCGCCTGCCGCCCATGATTTGCGGGATCCGGTATTAGGTGCATGCCGGTATGTCCGTAAGCTGGAATTATCGATCAAGGCATTGGAAACCGCATTAAAAATCTCTTCTCTGCCACCACCCAGCAACTTGGTTACCACCGCTGTTGTAGCAATCTTTACATATAACACATGATCAAGACCAACTCGGTTCAGGCTGTTTTTCAGGGCAAGAATTCCTTGAATTTCATGAGCTTTGATCATCATTTCCAGTACTTCTTGAACCGTAACAGGAGTTTGCCCTTTGCTTAACCGTTCTCTACTAACGAAATCTGCAGCGGCTAAAATTCCGCCAAGATTATCGGATGGATGCCCCCATTCTGCAGCAAGCCATGTATCATTATAGTCAAGCCAGCGAATCATGGTACCAATATTAAATGCCCCTTGTACCGGGTCAAGCACATATGGTGTTCCCGGCACATGAGTTCCATTCGGCACAACCGTACCAGGCACAATCGGTCCGAGTAATTTGGTGCACTCTGGATAGTTTAATGCCAAAATTCCGCACCCCAGTGCATCGATCATCACATAATGTGCCGTGGTAAAGGCTTCCTTACTGGTAATTTGTTTATTTAACACATAATCTGTAATTTCTTCAATCAATGCATCGGTTGTCTGTTTTTCCTGCAGTTTTTCCATTGTCAGCTTCCTTTCTGATTCTTTTACATATTTCTCATGTTTGCCTATAGATCTCTTTTGCCGGTATACTTCACCCGTGGGCGGAACAGCCGGTTATTGGCATGCTGTTCGGTAATATGTGCACATAACCCGGCCGTACGGGAACTAAAGAAAATTGGTGTGTACAGAGGAATCGGAATCCCAAGCATCCAATAAACAGGTGCCGCATAATAATCAAGGTTTGGATAGAGTCCTTTTTCTTCAGCCATAACCCTCTCACCTGCCTCACACATATCCAGCAGCAATGAATCCCCTTTCAAATCGCAAAGTTGTTCCAATGATTCCTTCATCATTAATGCACGTGGATCCATCTTTTTCATATAAACACGGTGTCCAAAGCCCATAATCTTTTCTTTGCGCTGTAATTTTTTGTGCAACAATTCTTCAAATTTGTCCACCGAGTTGGCTTCTTGCAGCATGTACATGACCGCTTCATTCGCCCCGCCATGCAAGCTCCCTTTTAGCGAAGAAACTGCACCAGACAATGCGCCATACATATCCGCCTGTGTCGAGGCGATCACACGGGCAGTAAAAGTGGAATTCGGCATTTCATGTTCACTATATAATAGAAGCGAACGATCAAAAATTTCCGCTTCCAATTCCGTTGGTTTTTTACCAGTAATCATATACAGGAAATTGGCACTATAATCCAAATCATGATCTGGTTCGACAAGTTCCTGATTGGTTAAAATCCGGTAACTGTTCGCTGTTATTGCCGGCAGCTTGCCTAACAGCGCATAAGCCCGTTTTTTATTGGCTGCTTCAGATCGGTCATTAATGGTACTATCAAATCCTGCCAAAACTGATACACTAGTACGCTGTCCGTCCATTGGGTGTGTATCATTCGGCAACAATTTCAGCACATCATTCACTGTTTTGGGAACATCATAATTCTCTTTTAATTTCCTTTCTAAAGCTTCCCGTTCACTATCAGATGGCAGTGATCCTTCCAGTAAAAGGTAGACAACATCGGCATATTTCTTTCGTTTGGACAAGTCAATCAAATCATGTCCACGAATGATTATTTTTTCCTGTTCGGTATCCAATAAGGAAATAGCAGTCTCGGCCGCAATGACCCCTTCCAAACCCGGTACAAATGCTTCTTCGGTTCTCATGTAAAAGTCCCCCTTTTTTTCATTTGTTATTTGCGCTGTTGAAACCCTTTTCATTTACCTTTAAAATCCAATCCCTAAATTCTTGCATTTTTTCTATAACTCTATTATAAACTGGAAAGGGAAATAATAAAAATATATAATAATAATATCCAGCCATAGAATTTTTCAATGTCTAAAAAATGAGCTCTTAACCAAAATCTATGGTTGACAGGTTATATGTAATTTTGATATAGACGATCGCTACGGAAAAACACTACGCTTTCCGTGGGCTTGTCCTCAGCCTCCTCGAAAAAGAAGAGCACTTTTTCTGCGGGGTCTTCACACTGCGCTTTCCCACAGGAGTCTCCGTGTTTTTCCTCCGCTAGGTAATTTATCATTACCATTTTTATTCATTATTTTGGTGCTAACCCGAAATAAACAGTGATATCAGAATCGAAAAAGGAGTGTATTTCACATGGACTATCAGGATTGGGAAATGCTCGCGACCTTGTATGCAACCGAAAACATTACCAAGGCATCTCAATTATTATTCTTGTCCCAACCAACTCTAACATCAAGAATCCAAAAACTGGAGGAATATTACGGTGTACAGCTGATCATTAGAAAACGTCGGGGAATCACCTTCACACCTGAAGGGGTCATACTGGCACAACATGCGGAGCAGATGCTTAATGAACAGCGAAAAATTGAAGAAATGATCAACAACATGAAAAGTCATGTAGCGGGGACACTTCGGGTTGGTGCATCGAATTTTTTCGCATTAAATAAAATGCCAAAAGTCTTACGGTTATTTAAACAACAATATCCAGATGTAGAATTTCAGGTGGTAACCGGTTGGAGCAATGAGATGCATCGGTTCATTTTAAACCACGATGTACATATCAGTTTTATTAAGGGTGATTATTCATGGAAGGATCGCAAGGATGTACTCTATGAAGAAGCCATTTGTGTCGCCGCCCCGTGGGAATTTAAGTGGGAGGAGCTCCCGGAATTGCCGCGGATCGGTTACTATACCGATGAAAATATGCAAAACCTTGTTGAACATTGGTGGTATACCAATTATAACCAAGCGCCGAATATTAATATCCAGGTTAACCAGGTGGAAACTTGTAAGGAAATGGTTGTCAATGGATTAGGATATGCGATACTGGCCAACCTTGTTGTACGTCCACATCCGGAACTAATTGTCAAACCAATTCACGATATAAATGGGGAAGCGATCACCCGCAAAACATGGATGTATTACCATGAGGAATCTTTGCGGATGAACATTGTCCAGGCTTTTGTTGATTTTATCCGTCAATTGGATGTTAAGGCATTATAATACGTAATACCAATATGCGCCGTTACGCATTTCCCGCTGGCATTCACCGGCATATCGTAAATACTCCAAATGGGCGAGTGTTTCACCAATGGCAAACCGGGTTTCATGGATGTTCAACTTTTTCCGAAATAGCGTTTGACATGCCTGGTAAATGCTTGCCCCATTCTTGATAGCGTCCAAGGCAACCGTCAATCGATCTTCATGATGTTTTTCGATTTCATCAATCCGGTCATTTGCCCCATAAAATGGTTTGCCATGTGAAGGAACCACCAAATCTGCATCCAGTTTCTTGACCTTTTCCAATGCCTGCAAATAACTTGCTAATGGATTTGGATCTCCATGGAACCAGTAGGATATATTTGGCGTAATTTTCGGCAGGATGTGGTCGGTTGACAATAATATATTTTGCTCCCGGTTATAAAAGCAGACGAGTCCATCCGAGTGTCCCGGCGTGAAAATAACCTCATATTCACCGTTACCAATTTGCATTTTTTCCCCCTCTTCCAGATAATGATCCACATCCGGATATGGGGTAACCCGCGCCACAAATTCCTCTGTATTCCCGGTCATTTTTACGGCAACCTCATTGGGAATTCCAGCCAGTTTGTAATTACTGTTAAGCGTAGAGAGAAACTCATCTGTCCAAGCCTTTAACCCGGCATCATAATCAGTTTTCGTCATCAACACATGTGCACCTGTTTTTTCTTGCAATCCACCTGCATAACCAAAATGATCAGGATGGTAATGGGTAATGATGATATCTGTTACCGTTTTTTGCTTTAATTCCTTATCCCACTTTAAAACAGTTTCCTGATTATGTAACCCGGCATCGATCACGATCCAACCATTCTCTCCCTCGGCCAGGAAACAATTAACATGGTCAAGGCGAAATGGTAGATCGAGTGTTATTTGTTTCAATTTGAATGGTTTGAGGATATCGTTAGTTACTTGATCTGTATAACATGTTTGTTTGGGCATTTGCTCTCTCCTTTCTATATCACGATTACAATCCCATATTTTTGGCGATGATCCCTTTCATGATTTCATTGGTACCGGCGTAAATCGAGGTAACAGCAACATCACGATATCTCCTTGCAATCTCGTATTCTTCCATATAACCGTACCCGCCATGTAGCTGCATACATTCTGCGGCAACCCGCTTTGCCAGGTCTGTCGTCCACCATTTGGCCATGGAGACTTCCGTGACAATATTTTTACCAGCCATATGATCTTCAATTAATTTATCGACAAAGGTGCGGCCAATCTGGACTTCAGTCTGCATTTCGGCAAGCTTAAATTGGGTGTTTTGAAACTTGCTAATACTTGTTCCGAAAGCCTTTCGCTGTTTGACATAATCGATGGTCAGCTCAAGCATCCTTTCTGCTGCAGGAACGCTTGAAATAGCTACCATTAACCGTTCCTGCTGGAGTTTTTCCATTAAATAATAAAACCCTTTACCTTCTTCACCTATTAAATTGGCAGCAGGTACACGAACATCTTCAAAAATAAGTTCACTTGTGTCGTTTGCATGCTGACCAACCTTGTTGAGTTTCTTCCCGCGCTTGAAACCAGGCATGCCTTCTTCCACGACTAACAGACTAATGCCTCTGTGCGGTGGATTTGCCTGGGGGTCTGTCTTACAAACCACAACAATGAAATCAGCCGAATAGCCATTGGTGATAAACGTCTTTTCCCCATTGACAATATAATCATCACCAGCTTTGATTGCACTCGTTTTCACAGCGGCCAGATCTGACCCTGTCCCCGGCTCGGTCATGGCGATCGCGGATATCATTTCCCCTGTTGTAGCTTTGGGCAACCAGCGTTGTTTTTGTTCCCCTGTACCATATGTTTCGATGTACGGGATAACAATATCGTTGTGTAGTCCAATCCCTGTTAGTCCTGTTCCAATGCGTTCAAATTCCTCCGATAACACGACGGAATAGCCAAAATCCGTATTGGAACCACCGTATTTTTCATCTACTTGTGGGCAAAGGAACCCCTGCTCCCCAGCCTTCTTCCAAAAAGAACGCGGTACTTGCTTATCCCTCTCCCATTGTTCATAATTGGGAGCAGCTTCTTTTTCTAAAAACTTTCTTAACGACTGACGAAAGATTTCATGTTCTTCTGTTTGAAAAGCCCTGCTCATGGTACAACCCTCCTTACACACTATTTCCCAACAAAGTGTGGTGATCGCTTCTCCAAAAAGGCCTGAACCCCTTCCTTGGCATCTTCAGACTGAAACATCAATGACTGGATTATATTTTCCTGCATTAAACTCGTTTCGTGCGTGAATTCACCCGCATGGTTCAATAGGTATTTGACAAATTTATTAGAGAATGGCGGCCCTTCGACGATAAACGTTGCAAATGCAGCTGCTTCCTCGATAACATCCTTTTCTTCTGCCAACCGATTAATCAACCCTTTTTCGTAAACAGTTTCCGCATGAATCGGCTTTCCGGAAGCTACCCATTCTTTTGCAATTGGCAACGGAACACGATCAGCAAGTAATTTTATCAATCCCAAATCAGGAGTCAGGCCGATATTACGAAAACTGGCGATGAATTTCGCATGTTTATCGGCAACAATAAAATCGGATGCAAGTGCAAGGCTGAATCCGGCACCTGCAGCAAACCCATGAACGGCACTAATCACGTATTTGTTTAAATGGAGGATCGTCTTGGTTAGTGATGCGGTCGCTTCCATGTGAGCAACCGTATCTGCCGGGCTGCTTCTCTTACCCATTGACCCAATATCACCCCCGGAGCAATAGGCCTTTCCTTCTCCGGATAAAATAATCGCTTTCACATCATCATCCTGTTCGGCATCTTTTAAAGCACGAATAACACCTGATACCAAATCATCAGATAGGGCATTTCGTTTCTCCGGACGATTCATTGCAATATAACAAAGCTGATTTTCTTTTTTTACGTGAACAACTTCAGTCATTGTTTTGTCCCGCACTCCTTTATTTATTTAAACCTAACCGAAATTAAGCCTAAAATTAATCAAAGACCTCTTCTCTGTTACCAAGAAGAATGTTTATTTCCACCCTCGGATTTACTTCCCGAGGCCAGCAGATGGGGTCAAACCACAAGCAATCTTTGCCTGTTTAAAATCCCACCACACTGTATACATAGGGGATTCCACACCTATGTAGCCTGCGCGAGGCAATATCTTTTTGGCTTTCTTTCCGATATTAACTGTACTGTTGATATCCCTTGAAAGCATGGTACCACAGTTTACACATGTAAAGCTGCGAATAGATGGATCTTTTTTCTCCTTATTACCGCAGACACAACAGGTTTTGGTTGTATCCCGTTCATCAATCTTTTGATAATATTTACCGCTTTTTGCCTGCACCCAGTTCAAAATACTCCTGAATTTACCGACTGGTGTTTGATTTAACATGGCCCTTCTCATCGTCCCGTACTTTGCCACATCGGGAGTTGGAGTATAATCACCAATGTAAATGGCATCGTAACGCTTGGAAAAATAATGCGCATAGCTAAATAACAGCGTCTTCATTTGTTCTCGACGTTTTAATTGCGCCTTTTCCAAAGCATGATTGAGTCTCTTCCAACGTTTGCTTGGCTCAAAATACGTAACATTTGGGGTGCATACCAGTTTATTAAACTTTTCACATTTGTCCCGTTTTGATTTGATTTCATCGATTCGTTTATCCCAATACTTCAACAGTGCATTCATCGATTTCAATTCATATGATTTTCCATCACTGCCTAATCCCACCGCCAGATTCTTATGGTTGGGATCAAATACAATAAACGATTGTTCCTTCACCTTGGTGATTTCCTTGGCATCTTCTATTGTAAAAATGGCATAATACGAATCCAGATCCTTTGTGATGCGAAGGGTTTTGATTCTCTCCGTTTCGCTTAGTTCTACCGCTTCCACAAGTCCAACTTTGATTTTGATGGTCTTCTTAGCCTTTTTATCTTTTTTCTTTAATTCCTTATGTTTTTCATCTGTTAACTTGCCAAAACTTAAGGAAAGCAGATTGGTATCTAATAATTTAAAACCCTTTTTTGGTTCATCATAATATAGCGAAAACCACTTCTTTTTCCATGAACGATATTTTGGTTTCTCATTCATTAATTTTGGATCAAAAAATCGTTCATAGGCATCTTTTAACCGTAATGCCGTATTTTTCAATGGGGAGGAATGGACTTTAAACAAAAATGGGTTTTCCCCTTTTATTTTCGGTACTTCATTCCTCAGGTTTCTGCCGGAAAGCAGTTTTTTCTTTTTTCCATTGCGATAGTCTTCCTCCACCGCATCCAGCAATTGATTGTACAGCCAGTTGCACATTCTGGATTGAGAATCGAGTAACTGCTTGTTTTCCTTTGTAACCACCAATCGTACCTTTTTATTATACGTAAGCATGGCCGTTGTCCTCAATGACCTGTTTCACCGCTTGTTGCAGTTTCTTTCGCTTGTGACTTCTGCTTCCATACAAGCGGCTGCTGAAGACAGTAATAATGGAAAGCATACCACTTCCCAGATCTTTTATAAAACGAAACTGATATCCATTTGCCGAACAATACTGCGATACAGTATGGACCTGCCTTTTTAACTCTTCCTTTTGGTCCGATGATGAGACGCGACAATACCCGATAACAATTTTGTCTTGAAGTGGTTTCAAATCACGCTTGATAGCACTAAGGTCTTCTACAGCATATCTTCTATGGCCACCGGTGGTTCGAGAGGATGTTATCTTCCCCTCTTTCTCCCACCTTCTTAATGTAGTGGGATGAACACCAAGTATGTTGGATGCTTCATCGATGGTATACATTTTAGCGATCCTCCTTATTTTTCTACATACAAAGTTCGACATAAAATGCGAGAATCCTGCTAAAAAGTAATTAATTTTAAATAATTTAGATTAAACTGTTTTGGAACCCCTAAATAGATACATTATTTTTTCTAGATATTTTTTCAATTGCTTGGTAATAACCAGCCTTTAATTCCTCAACAATGTCTGCTACTGGTTGAATGTTGTTAATCGAACCAACTCCCTGACCCGCACCCCAAACATCTTTCCAAGCTTTTACTTCTTTGTTTCGTAATTCTGAGAAATCGACTTTATCTTTTTTCTGGAGATTTTGCGGATCCAGTCCGGCACCAGTGATACTTGGTATCAGGTAATTGGCGTTCACCCCGCTAAACGCATCTGTGTAAATAATATCTTCAATCGATGCATCAACAATCATATCTTTATACCCGGCTTGAGCCGAACTTTCTTCAGACGGGATAAACCGTGTCCCAATGTAGGAAAAATCGGCTCCCAATAATTCAGTTACAAGGATATCTTCCCCTTTGGTCAAACCGCCAGATAAGGCAATTGGCCCGTCAAAAAACTGCCGTACTTCGTGTACAAATGAAATAGGATTATATGTACCACCATGACCACCCGCACCGGCGGCAACCAGGACTAAACCATCAGAACCTTTCTCAATTGCTTTTTTAGCAAATTTTATATTAATTACATCGGAAAGAACCACCCCACCATAGGCATGCACAATTTCAGCTACCGGTCCAGGGTCACCCAATGACGTAATGACCAGTGGTGGCTGATACTTCTCGATTAAATTCAGATCTTCTACATATCGTTTATTCGACCGGTGAACGATAAAGTTAATTCCCCATGGTGCAATTTTTTTACCCGGATTTTGTTGTCTCAATTTATCCAATCCGGCATTTATTTCCTGCATCCAGTCCTCCAGTATTTCGCCTGATCTGGCATTTAAGGCAGGAAACGTTCCAGCAATTCCCGATGCACAGGCATTGATCACCATTGTTGGATTACTAATGATAAACATAGGTGCCATAATTACAGGGATTTCCATTGCTTCTTTCAAGTTGGCGATTGCATTATTGTTCGGCATGTTGTTTACACCTTCCTCCGCATAATACCATTGCAGTCACGACTATCGATGAACAAATTCGGGTTTTCGTTTTTCAATAAACGCCTGTACTCCTTCTTTGGCATCTTCGGTAACAAAAACCTCATTGAATAACTTTTCCTCCAGTTTTAATCCTTCATCAAGCGGTAACTCCTTGCCTTCATTCACCAATCGTTTGATCCGGCTTAATGCCTGCAATGACTGGTCGGCAAGTTTTTGTGCAAGTTTTTCTGCAGCTTGCTTGCCTTCTCCTTTTGCGATAACTTGGTTGACAATGCCTAACCGACATGCTTCATCAGCCGACACAGGTTCTCCGGTAAACATCATTTCCTTTGCTTTTCCGGCACCAACGATTCGTGGTAGTCGTTGCGTACCACCGCCACCCGGCAATATCCCTAAATTTACTTCAGGTAATCCGATTTTTGCATGTTCTTCGGCGATCCTGATATCACACGTTAAAGCAAGTTCCAATCCACCTCCAAGCGTAAAACCATTTAATAAGGCGATCGTCGGTTTAGGAATTGATTCGATGCGATTAAATACTTCATGGATACTGACCGCACTTTCATTATTCACGTCTCGTTCCGGAAATTCTTTGATATCCGCACCAGCCATAAACGCACGATCACCTGCACCGGTCAGGATAATCGAGATGACCTCGTGATCTGCTTTCAATTCACTAAATACCTCATCTAATTCCGCCGTTACCTTTTCGCTTAACACATTCATTGGCGGATTATCGATAACTACCGTTGCAATACCATCATTTTTGGTTACTGATAGTAGTTCAGCCATCTATATCTTCCTCCTCTATTAACGTCTTTAAAATTTCTTCGGTATGTTCCCCCAGCTTTGGCGCTTGCGAATAGATTTTCCCAGGTGTCTCTGATAATTTAATCGGCGTACCAATTTGCTTCATCATCCCCAACATACGATGTTCCAATGGTTGAATCATTTCTCTGGCACGCACTTGAGGATTTTTTAATACTTCAGCAAAAGTAAGCACTGGCGCAACACAGGCATCTACTTCGGCAAAATCCACCATCCATTCATCCAGTGTTTTATTGGAAATAATCGCTTGAATTTCCTCTTTCATATGTTCTTGTTCCTCGATCGGGGCTGCCAATTTGGGGATAAGATCTTCTCTGTCAATCACGGTGCAAAAGGCTTGCCAAAATTTCGGTTCCAGTGCACCAACCGATAGAAAACGTCCATCTCTTGTTTGATAGACCTCATAACAAGCACGACCACCACTCAGTTCCATTTCGCCTCTTTGCGGTTCAACATGATTTGCCAGATAGCCCGAAAGAAGAATTTGCAGCCAGGAAATCACCCCATCGGTCATGGAAATATCCACAAATTGTCCTTCACCCGATTTTTCTCGTTCAAATAAAGCTAGTAAAATACCAATCGCTGCCGGAAGCGCCCCACCGCCGATATCAGCAATTTGTGCAGCGGGTACGATTGGCTTGCCTCCTCTTTCTCCCATCAACTGCAGCAACCCGGCATAACTGAGGTAGTTTATATCGTGTCCGGGGCGATTCACATATGGTCCTGTTTGTCCATACCCGGTAATCGCACAGTAAATAATTTTTGGGTTTATCTCTTTTAATGTTTCGTAATCCAAACCAAGGCGATTCATCACTCCGGGTCTAAATGATTCCACGACAACATCTGATTTCTTGACTAATTTTATAAAACTTTCTCTGCCCGCATCCGTTTTTAAGTTCAAGCAAATACTTTTCTTATTACGATTAAGCGCGTGAAAAAAAGTACTATTCTCATCCAATTTTGGTTCATTCTCCCTTGCGTAATCACCAACTTTTGGATCCTCTACTTTTATTACTTCAGCACCAAAGTCAGCTAGCAGCATGGTACAGTAGGGGCCTGGTAATAACCGGGTTAAATCGAGCACTCGAATGGATGTAAGCGGCAAATGAACTCCTCCTTTTAAGAGGATGTTCAAAAAGTCCGGTAAAAATGACGCTTCGAATTTCGTCGTTGGCTTGCTTTTCCGCTCCTCATGTACCTTTTATGTACACTCCGGTGCTCAAAGCTACGCCGCCTAGAACTTCTCGGTCCTTTTTATCCTCCTTTTTGAACACGCTCTTTAAAATTTTTCTCTTAATCTATTCATCGAGCCGTTCAATAATCGTCGCATTCGCCATTCCATGACCTTCACACATGGTTTGTAATCCATAGCGTCCGCCAGTTCGTTCAAGTTCATGGAGCATGGTAATCATTAAGCGCCCACCACTTGCACCTAGTGGATGACCCAATGCAATCGCACCACCATTCGGGTTCAATTTCTTTGGATCTGCTCCTGTTTCTTGTAGCCAGGCCATTGGTACTGACGCAAATGCCTCGTTCACTTCAAAAATATCAATATCATCGATGGAGAGTCCCGCTTTTTTCAGCACCTTCTCTGTAGCCGGAATTGGGCCTGTTAACATGAGTGTTGGATCAGAACCAACAACAGAGCGGGCAAGCACCCGGAATCTTGGTTTCAAACCTAAATCTTCTGCTTTTTCCCTGGACATCAACAAGATTGCATTGGCACCATCACTAATTTGACTAGCATTTCCTGCAGTGATTTTTCCTTTTTCTTGAAAGGAAGGTTTTAATGAATTGAGTTTTTCCAGACTCGTATTTTCTCGTGGACCTTCATCCTGTTTCACCGTAATAGTTTGACCGCCTTCTAATGTCACTTCCAAAGGCATGATTTCCTTTTCAAAACGCCCTTCATTACGTGCCTTGATTGCTTTTTGATGACTTTCCAGCGAGAATTGATCCATTGCTTCCCGGCTAAATCCCCATTTTTCGGCAATCCTATCAGCGGATAAACCTTGATGAATCATTTCGTAGTTCGCAGTTAATTCCGGACTAAAAGCAACGCCTTGTCGATTGGATCCCATTGGTACGCGGGACATGCTTTCAATTCCACCCGCAACAACAACATCCATATCCCCACTGATGATTGCCTGTGCCGCAAAATGAACCGCCTGTTGACTGGAACCACATTGCCGGTCAACCGTTGTACCAGGAACCTCAATTGGATATCCGGCTGTTAAAGCCGCAACTCTGGCAATATCCAACGATTGCTCCCCAACCTGGGAAACGCAGCCAAATACAACGTCTTCCACTAAATCAGGGGAAATACCAGCCCTTTTCACTATCTCAGCTAATGGTTTTGCCGCCAGTACATCCGCACGTACATCGCTTAACACCCCATTCCGCTTTCCTACCGGTGTTCTTACTGCTTCAACTATTACTGCTTCACGCATAAACATGTTCCTCCTGTTATAAAAATTTTCATTTCAAATCAAACGAAAGATTTGTAAACACGATCATCATTCACGTTGAACTTTATTTCGGTTGCATGCGGATTGCACCATCAAGGCGAATTACTTCTCCATTCAACATCGGATTTTCCATGATACTTTTGGCAAGGGTGCCATATTCGTCTGGATTTCCCAACCTTGATGGAAACGGTGTCATTTTCCCCAATGCGGTTCTTACTTTCTCAGGCAGCTCACCGAACAATGGCGTTTCAAATAAACCTGGTGCAATGGTCATTACCCTTATCCCCAAATTAGCTAAATCTCTTGCAATCGGTAAGGTCATTCCAACAATTCCACCCTTGGAAGCACTATAGGCGACCTGGCCCATTTGTCCTTCATAGGCGGCAACAGATGCGGTATTAATGATCACTCCTCGTTCACCATTTTCATTCGGTTCATTATCACTCATTTTTTCTGCGGCTAGACGGATCGCATTAAACGTTCCAATTAAATTTACTTGAATCACCTTGGAAAACGATGCTAACTGATGGGGACCTTTTCTATTGCTGTATGTTTTTTCCGCGTTTCCAATCCCGGCACAATTCACAAGTGTCGTGATCGATCCATATGATTCTATTGCCTGATTTAATGCAGCGCTAACATTGCCCTCATTGGTAACATCGGTTTGGACAAAAGTTACATTTTCCCCAAGCTCCGCCGCCAAGCGATTACCTTTTTCCGCTTGCAGATCCAAAATGGTTGCCTTTCCGCCATTTGCAACAATGTTCCGGACCGTTGCTTCCCCTAAACCAGAAGCGCCACCAGTTACTACTGCAGATACATCTTCCATTTTCATCGTATCATTCCTCTCTCCACCTTGTAGGTATCCTTGATCAAAATACGCAATAAATAGTCTGCTATCGATTCTGCCAATTCTGTTTTATCTTTTACGCCTGTTGGTGAATACCACTCAATCACCCAGTTCATTGCCCCAAGTATAATATTACGGACAATCTTGATATCAACGGCAGTAAAAACATCTTCAGCAATTCCCTCTTGCAATATATCATCAATATGCTTACTATATTGATCTCGTAGTTGTAAAATACCTTTCAATTGGTCACCTGAGAAAAATTGTTCCGGTTTGGATCCCATGGCAAATCCGGTTCGTTCAGTAATCAGATATTCAATGTGTACAACCATGATCTTCCGGAGTTTTTCAGATATATCCAAATCTTTGGCTCTAATTTCTTCTATATTGGTAATACATTGGGTTAATAGCATTTTTTGACTTTGAAATAACAGATCCTGCTTATCCTTAAAATAATAGTAGACTGAACCCTTAGTCATTAATAATTTGGAGGCAATATCCTCCATTGTTGTAGCATGATATCCCTTTTCTTCAATAATGCTTAAAGCCGACCTAATCATCTCCGCTTTTTTCTTCGCTGCCTTTTTTTCGCGTAATGACAATTTCCCAACACTTCCCCTACGCACTACTATATTATCATCGAGTTAATATTATTCTAACTATTCATTTTTTGAATGTCAAGTCAAAAAATGAACATACATTTTTCTTCCTTTTTTCAGCGAATTTGCTCTTCACTTTGTAATACATATTTCAAAATCTTTCCCGAAGCATTCCTTGGTAATTCATCCGTAAACACAACTTCTCTTGGTTTTTTATACGATGCAAGATATTGCTGGCAATAGTCAATAACCTGTTGTTCGGTTAATGTCTGATCAGGCTGTAATACGACAATCGCCTTTACCCGTTCACCCCATTGTTTATCAGACGCACCGATAACTGCACACTCCAATACCTCGGGCATCTGATAAAGAATTTCCTCAATCTCCGCGGGATAAATGTTTTCTCCACCACTAATAATTATGTTCTTTTTACGATCAACAACATAAATAAATCCCTCATCATCCATTCTGACCAAATCACCACTATGGAACCAACCACCTGCGAATGCCTCTTCTGTTTCCTCTGGATTTTTATAATATTCTTTCATGACGGTAGGTCCACGGTATACAACCTATTGTTCCACATGCATTTTCCGCAGCATATATCGCTGGATCTTACCACTTTGTGTTTTAGGCAATTCTGGCAAAAACTCTACTTCCCTTGGATATTGATGTTTCGATAATTTTTTCTTAACATACTGACTAAGTTCTTCCGCTAATTCATCCGATGGGTTGTATCCTTTGTTTAACACAACAAATGCTTTTACAATTTCACCTTTTGTTTCATCCGGTTTGCCAACAACGGCGGTTTCTACAACAGCTGGATGCGACATCAGACTATCCTCCACTTCAGTCGGACCAATTCGATACCCTGCACTGGAAATCACATCGTCCGCCCGCCCCTGGAACCAGTAATAACCATCTTCATCCATTTTGGCAAGATCACCCGTGATAAACCATCTGCCAAGTTTCTTGTCTGCTGCTTTTTGCGGGTTTTTCCAATATGTTTGAAACTGGAAAAAGTCGTTCGTGCTATCAACCGCGATTTGGCCGGTCTCACCTTGTTTTACGGGGTTGCCTTGATAATCGATTAGTTCAACCTTGAAACCCGGTATTGGAAACCCCATGGACCCAGGTTTCACACACATATCTATAATATTATAATTGTTTACAATCATGCCCGTTTCGGTTGAACCATACTGATCATATATTCCCCTTCCAAAATGTTTCTCAAAAAACCGGACTACCTCACCATTTAACGGTTCTCCAGCACTACTAAACTTGCTTACCTTGAGATTATATTGTTTTAACAGGTCCTTACCGGCAGCCTTCATCATCCGGTAGGCAGTCGGCGCATAGGTAAAGTTGGTCACCGCATATTTATCCAGTAATTCATAAATTTTCTCAACTTGAAATTGGCCACTGTAGGCAACGATCGGTATGCCAAAACTCAATGGGGAAAATGTACAAGCCATTAATCCATATGCCCAGCCCAAATCTGCCCCGCCAAAAAATATGTCGTCATTTTCCAAGTTTAGGGCAAATTTTGTATATGGATAAAGGGAGATAATACCTTTATGCGTTAAAACTGCTCCTTTTGGCAATCCCGTTGTTCCAGAAGTATACTGAATAACAGCAGGATCCGTTTCAAGTGTTGGTTGCATCTTATGTTCCGTGGAAAAAGACTCCACAAACTGCCAAAATGTTTGACCCTCATTTGTCAAACCGTCAGACAAAAGAATTTGAACAGTTGCAGCTTTATCAGCAATTTTTTCCACCTGTTGTTTGTTTGTTATGACCAGATGTGCACCGGAATCATTCAAACGGTGCATAATGGCATCTGTTTCAAACGCGGTAAAGAGCGGAACATAAATTGCACCAACTTTCCATGTTGCCAAAATTGCAATGATTAACTCCATATCCTTTCCTAACAATCCTGCGACGCGATCACCTTTTTTAATTCCCATTGATTGCAATCCGTTTGCCAGCCGGTTTGATTGTTCCATTAGTTGTAGATAGGTCCATGTCTGCTGATTCCCTGCTTCATCTTCCCAATAAATTGCAATACGATCAGATTCTGTTGCCCAACGATCACATGTTAGGTATGCCATATTGATACTTGCACCTGGTTGCCAATTAAAAAAATGTTCAGCCTCTTTCCAAGAAAAATTTTCCTTCAACTCCTGATAATCCAACATTAATCACCTCTTTGGGGGCTTTCTTCTAAACCTTTTGGTAATCGCTTTCATTTACGTTGACAACTTATAACTTGTAGTGGTATTTAATATCTTAGTAGTTGATACAGCTCTAATGAACCTGGACTTTATATGAATATTATGCATTATGATTCTATTATAATAATTCTGTGTAAAAATAACAACCAATTTTTTAATATGAATTTATATTTTAAATGCGTGTTTAATTCAAAATGAAAAAAGGACAGGAGATGCAACATCCCTGTCCTTTTCCTCGTCATATCAATTAACGCCGCGCATAAACTGATGGATTTTTTTCGAGAACAACCATAAGACAATTCCAATGACGACTGAAACAATACCGATGATTGTAAAATAAATTACTTGTGTATCAATATGATAAAACTTTACCAACTGTGCATTGATCGCTTGTGCTGAGGCATTTGACAAATACCAAACACTCATGGTCTGTGAAGCGAATGCTGCCGGTGCAAGCTTGGTTGTTGCTGACGCTCCGACTGGCGATAAGAACAACTCACCCATTGTTACAATAAAAAAGCTTAATACCAGCCACATCGGGTTGATCTTATCCGCACCGGTGATAAATGGAATAACCATAACGAGAAACGATAGCCCGGCTAAAATAACGCCGATCGAAAATTTCACTGGTGTTGTCGGTTGCCGTTTGCCAAGTTTCGTCCAGGCCACGGCAAACAACGGTGCAAACACTACAATATAAAGTGGATTAATTGATTGGAACCAGCTTGATTGGACGTGGATCCAGCCTAAATCCAAATTTGTCTGGCTATCCGCAATCCGGGCAAATATGGTAGATCCCTGTTCCTGAATGGACCAAAACATCATAGCTGTAATGAATAACGGAATGTAGGCCAGCAACCGTGATTTTTCTACATTGGTTGTTTTTTTACTGAAGTACATCACTAAAAAGTAAATGATAGGAATAACGATACCCAAAATACTGATCACATTAACAAAACGATCGATGGTTAACAGGCCGGTTACAATCGTGATAACCAAAGCAATGGCAATGATGACTCCACCGACTGAAAAATAAATACCTAATTTTTTCTTTTCACTCGAAGCAATTGGATTTGGAACATAACGACCAGCTTCTCCCAATGTTTTTCGGGATGACATAGCATACCAGATTAATCCGATGACCATACCGATGGCTGCAATCGCAAACCCGGCATGGAAATTATAGGTTTGACCAATTGTTCCGACAATTAACGGTGCAAGTAACGCCCCAGCATTTGCCCCTGTATAAAAGATACTAAAACCTGCATCACGGCGATAATCTTCCTTCGTGTATAAATCACCGACAATGTTGGATAAATTAGGTTTTAGAATACCCGAACCCAAAATAATCAAGGCCATGGATATAAATAAGGCCGGAACACTACCCGGAACCGACAGTGCTAAGTGACCAAGCGCGATCAGAATTCCCCCGTAAATAATAGTTGACCTGCTTCCGAGAACCCGGTCTGCCAACCATCCACCAACAATCGTGGACATATAAACAAGGGAACCATAGATGGACATGATCGATGTGGCGGTTGTTTTATCAAGGCCCAACCCACCATGCACTGTCTCGTAATAAATATAGTATAGGAGTACGGCACGCATCCCATAATAAGAAAAACGTTCCCAGAACTCAATCGAAAATAACGTTAAAAGCCCTTTTGGATGGCCAAAAAATCCAGATTGCGGAATAGTCTTCAATATTTCTTCTTTGCTGCTCTTCATAGTTGTTTCAACCTCGCTTCTGTCTAGCTCAATTGCATATAATAATGTGATAATTCTTTTTATAGTAGTTATGTTGTACTGGAGCAATAAAACTAGGATACGCTTTTCTTTTTGTAATTTCAATGCATGGACAAAAAGTAATTTTAGCGCGAATTTCATGAAAAATGAATTCGAATACAAGGTTGGTTTACCATCTTATCATTTCAGACTATTTACGTTTTGCAAGTCTCACTCATTAGGGAATATCTCCATTTCATGCTTTAGGAAGGAATAAGGCTTCCAATTTATGGTGGGACGAGGTGCCTGTCCCTATGTCCCACAGTTGTACTTTGGAGGTGTTGTTGGTATGATATGAAGTGCGAAATTTTATTTAAAAGGAGCATTATTCCGATGTGAATCAAAAATCCCTCTGACATAATTAATAAAACAACCGGAACAAAATAAGAATGGAAGGGATTTTTTATATGAGTTTGTATGATGAAGTTAATAAACGACGGACGTTTGCGATTATTTCCCACCCGGATGCAGGGAAAACAACGCTAACCGAGAAACTGTTATTGTATGGTAATTTAATTCGATCGGCTGGAACGGTTAAAGGTAAAAAATCCGGTAAATTTGCGACATCGGACTGGATGGAATTGGAGAAACAACGTGGTATTTCCGTTACTTCCAGTGTCATGAATTTTCCATACAAAGGTTATGAAGTAAATATCCTTGATACCCCTGGTCACGAAGATTTTAGTGAAGATACGTACCGAACATTGACAGCTGTTGACAGTGTTGTCATGATTATCGATGCGACCAAAGGCATTGAAGCACAAACCATTAAATTATTTAAAGTATGCCGGATGCGTGGTATTCCCATCTTTACCTTTATTAATAAACTCGATCGGGAAGGTAAAGAACCATTTGAACTCATGGATGAAATCGAGGATGTATTGAATATCGAGACACATCCCATGAACTGGCCGGTCGGAATGGGTAAACAGTTCGTTGGTATTTTCGATCGGAACGAACAGCAATTTGTCCAATTTACCGGGAATGAAGAAGAAATTTCCATCCCTTTTACCGAATTGAACAATCACGAAGATTTGGTATCACAGCCGGCCTATAAAACTGCCAAAGAAGAACTGGAGCTGTTGGATGAAGCTGGTGGCACATTTTCTTTGGATGCGGTACTGGCCGGTCAGCTAACGCCGGTATTTTTTGGTAGTGCCTTAGCGCCTTTTGGGGTGCAAACATTTATTGATACATTTATATCGATGGCACCTGGCCCAACACCGAGAAAATCAACGAATGGAGTCATTTCCCCTGAAACCAGCGAATTTTCCGGTTTTATTTTCAAAATCCAGGCAAACATGAACACGAAGCATCGTGACCGGGTGGCGTTTTTACGGGTTTGCTCAGGAAAATTTGAACGTGGCATGACGGTTAAGCTGGCACGAACGAATAAATCAATCAAGCTGGCACAGACACAACAGTTCATCGCTTCTTCAAGAGAAACGGTGGAAGAAGCATATGCCGGGGATATTATCGGTATTTATGATCCGAACGCATATCGCATCGGTGACACACTGATCGAAGGAAAAGATACATTTACCTATGATGAATTACCGCAATTCCCACCAGACCTGTTCAAAAAAGTAACTGCGAAAAACGTAATGAAATCCAAGCAATTTAGAAAGGGGCTCGAGCAACTGGTACAAGAGGGAGCCATCCAATTATATAAAGGGTACCGGACTGATGAGAATATCCTGGGAGCAGTTGGTGAATTGCAATTCGATGTTTTTAAATTCCGAATGAAAAACGAATACAATGCTGACGTTATGCTGGAATCAATTGGTGAACGAATTCCACGTTGGCTCACTGTTGAAAAACCAGATGAATCCCTGTTTGATGAACGCAGTATGCTTACCAAAGATCGGGAAGGAAATTTTGTTGTTTTATTTAAAAATGACTTCTCTTTGCGTTTGTTCATGGAAAAACACCCGGATGTTGAGTTAATTGATTTGTTTGAAACGAAACAATTTGAACAAACACAGTAATGTATCGTAAACCGCTTAATATTAGAATTTGCCTCAAATGAATATGCACACAAACTTAACAAATAATAAAAATGGATGCTGACGATTGGCATCCATTTTTTATTAACATTCATTTTGTCTCCTTTGCAAAAAGTCAACACCAATTTCTTGAATGATACGTGAACTTTTTGTGTCTTTTTTTCAACATATCTGTTACAATATAGATATAGGAAAAAACAACGCAAATCTTCAATTAGGAGATGATTTTAAATGGGCATCATTGTCATGTTTATGGTATTGGCAACGCTTACGCCATTTCTATTCATTCATTTGAACAAAAAAATACTTGCTGTTGTGCAAACAGTGATGATTATTGGAATGTGGTTATATTATTTCGAAGCATTATTTCATACTGCACCACCTGCCTTCTCGATCATGTGGATCATGTTCTATCTCAGTATGATTCTTGCCGAAGTGGCTTGGGTCATGTTTATCATTAGAGTGGTAAAAACATCTGACACTACTAAAAGAACAACAACTTATTATCAATAAGCGAAAGCCCCTCCATCCAAACCGGAAAGAGGGGCTTTATTTATTCCGTTTGTGCAGGCTTCACCTGAAACAATTGAATGATCGCTTGCACGAACGCTAACACAGCAATTGCAGCAAATACTATTTTATAGGAATAACCCGAGAATACAGCAGCCCAAAGTGAAAAGGCACTTAACAATATACAAAGTGTAAAGCCGATATAATAACGAAATTGTATGCCTATCGTGTTTTCTTTCATAACGCTACACATCCTATACGTTTTTAGTGGTGCATATCTTCCATCTGTTCGTGTTGTTCCATATCATCGCCATGATGGTGATCGAAACCATACGACATGGTAAATAAGGACCCAGCAACAATGATAGCTGCGATTACAAATCCGTGAAAGATCATATTCCAAGGGACATGACCATTACCGCTCGCAAACTCCGTCATATGCATGAACATAAATAGTTGCAAGGCTGCTTGCATGACAGCAAGTACCATAATCCCCGTAATCACCCATCCTTTTGGCAAGCTGGATTCAAGTGCGGCCCATGCGGCGATCACAGTTAGGACCAAGGATATCACAAAACCAATAATATGTTGTACGGGAATTCGTTTCGTCTTTTGTTCCATTTTACATCACCATCCCGATTAAATAAACACTGGTAAAAATGAAAATCCAAACAACGTCCAGGAAGTGCCAGTACAAACCAATAATAAATACCTTTCGACTGGTGATCTTAGTGATGCCACGTTGTCCGAGCTGAATTAACAAACAGATCATCCAAACCGTTCCAAGTGTGACATGTAGTCCGTGTGTACCAGCCAGAATAAAGAAACCCGACCAGAATGCACTGGATTGCAATGTTGCCCCTTCCTGTACATAGGTGGCAAATTCATTGACTTCAAAACCAAGGAAGCAGAAGCCAAGAATTAATGTGATCACAAGCCATGTCATCAAGCTGTTCCTTGCACCACGTCGCATCTCATGAATAGCAATTCCACAGGTGAAACTGCTGGTTAACAATAAGAAGGTCATGATCAACGTATCTTTTGCTTCAAACAGTTCCCCGGGTTCGGGAGCGCCTGCCGTACGACCAAATAACACAGCATAGGTCGCAAACAGGGTGGCAAACAGAGCAAGCTCAGCAGCAAGGAAGATCCAAAATCCAAGAATATTCAGCCGTCCTTGTTCCGATTGATATTCCAGTGGTCGAGACTCTACATGTTGCTCACTCATGATCTAACCCCCTTCTTTCCCGCTCCAAACGTTTTATTTCAGCAACGCTAATATGATAGCCCTCATCATAGTCAAATGACCGGATAATCATCATGATAAAACCACCAGCCAGGAATATAGCTGCAAGTGGGATCCATTCAAAGACAAGCGCAAAACTTGCAAAGAACAAGATCAACATCATAATGAATGGTTTACCCGAATTGTTTGGCATATGAATTGGCTGCAGTTTTTTCTCCTCAAAGGTTGTTTCACCTTTTTCCTTCATTTCCATGAAGGCGTCCAACTGATGTACTTCAGGCAATGTCGCAAAATTATATGGTGGTACCGGAGTAGGCGTTGCCCATTCCAGCGTCCGTCCACCCCAAGCATCGCCAGTCTCTTCACGTGGACTATACCGGTAACTATAATAAACATTATAAATGAAAATCGCAAAGCCAATTCCCATTCCGAACGCGCCAATTGTTGAAATGAAATTAAGTGTGAACCATTCCGGCATGATATAGAATATCCGTCTTGGCATCCCGTCCCAGCCAATAAAATACTGTGGCAAGAAACAAACATGAAAGCCAATCAAGAAGAACCAGAAGGCCCATTTACCCAACCGTTCATTTAATTTCAATCCAAACATTTTTGGATACCAGTACGTTAAACCGGCAAAACATGCAAACACCGTTCCTGCAATCAGCACGTAATGGAAGTGTGCAATCAGGAAGTAGGAATTATGAAACTGGTAATCTGCCGAGGCCATTCCCAACATAACACCGGTTACCCCGCCAATCACAAAGCTTGGAACAAATGCCAACGCCCAGAGCATGGCCGTGGAAAATTCAATTTTTGATTTATACAGGGTACCAAGCCAGTTAAATATTTTCACACCGGTTGGTACAGCAATCAACATCGTTGAAACCGAGAATACCGAGTTGACAAATGCGCCTGCTCCCATGGTAAAGAAATGGTGAACCCAGACAAGGAAGCTAAGCCCGGCGATAATAATGATCGACCATACCATCGCATTATAGCCGAATAGGCGTTTATGGGCAAAGGTCGATATGACTTCCGAAAAGATACCAAACGCCGGCAAAATAACAATATATACTTCCGGGTGTCCCCACATCCAAAATAGGTTTGCCCACATCATCGGCAATCCCTCACCAGTAAGTGTGAAAAATTGCGACCCGAAAATCCTGTCAATCGTTAACAACGCAAGTGCGATTGTCAGAATTGGAAAGGCAAAGATAATGATAAAACAGGTTATCAACGACGACCAGGTGAAAATCGGCATTTGAAACATTTTCATGCCAGGTGCACGCATTTTCAAGATGGTTACCATCAAGTTAATACCGGTCGCTAACGTACCTATACCAGCAAGCTGCAAACCTAGTAAATAAAAGTTTTCACCAGGTCCCGGACTCATTGCCGCTCCAGCCAATGGGGTGTAACTCGTCCAGCCGGCATCAGGTGATCCCCCAATAACAAACGAGATATTAAATAACATCGCTCCAAAGAAGAAAGACCAAAAACTAATCGCGTTCACAAACGGAAACGCAAAGTCCCGCGCACCAATTTGCAATGGGACAACGATGTTCATTAAACCAATCAGAAACGGCATCGCCATAAAGATGATCATAACCGTTCCGTGCGTGGTGAAAATTTCATTATAATGCTGAGCGTTTAAAAAGTTCCAATTCGGAACTGCCAATTGCGCGCGCATCATTAATGCGTCCATCCCACCGCGAAATAACATCGCCAAGGCACTTAAAATATACATAATGCCAATTTTTTTATGATCAACCGTTGTCAGCCATTCCTGCCACAGCCATTTCCACTTTTTAAAATAAGTCAGGATAAAAATGATCGCTGACGTCACGAGTACAATAGCAACCATACCGCCATAAATCAGCGGTTCACCGGTAACGAAAAATTCATCTAGTTTCATGGATTCACCAACTTTCTATTTTTCATTTTCTATACTTTCTTTTACCGTTTTACGTTCCAAACCTATTGACTCTTTGTATAAATCCCTGAAACGTGAGATTTCATAATCCATTCCTGCATGGGTTCCATGATTTACCCAATCCAGGTGGGTCGATGAGTATGTCTGTTTATCCGTAAGCCCAGGCTTAATTAATTGGTCGTATTGCTTTTGTGTCAATTTCGGTGCATTTGCTTTTTTGTCCTTCACCCAATCCTGAAACGCGCCGGGATCTTCCGCATGTACTTTGAATTTTTGTTCAGCAAAACCTTCCCCATTGAAATTGGAATTCATTCCCTTATAGACACCAGGTTCATCCGCTTGCAAATAGAGAATGGTCTCCATCCCGGCCATGTTGTATTTCTGTCCGCCGAGTTGTGGGATCCACAGTGCAGCCATGGATCCTGTAGAGGACAGACGGAATTCAATCGGGCGATCAGTAGGGATGTGCAAATAATTCACTGTTTCGATCCCCTCTTCCGGATAACTGAAAATCCATTTCCAGTCGGCAGATGTTGCATAAACAACCAGCGGATCTTTTGAGCTGTTTTCTACCGATGCCTCTGGTGGTTTTTCCAAATCAAACAAGGTCGTAACTGTTGGGATAGCCAACGCTGTTACAATCAGGATAGGAATGACCGTCCAAATCGTTTCAATCAGATTATTCCCATGCATATTGCCATCATAGCTTTCCTCCGTACGATTTTTATGATTACGATATTTGATCACAATAATGGTAAATGCCACATAGACAACAAGAATAATCCCCCCCATAAAATACAGGGAGTATACAATCAAGTTACGCTGACTTTCGGCAACCGGTCCTTTGGGGTCAAAGATTGCCATTTGTTCACAACCACTCAACAAACAGAGAATTGCTACTAGTATAAGTGTCAGACCTTTTTTGTTCACACGCATTCGTAACACTCCTAAGGTTATTTACTATCAACATCACGTTTAACTTGTAAATTCGATACCAGTTAGTTTAACAATCCAATACAAAAAGATAAATAGCTAAGAAAGCTTATATGATAATGTTCATGTTATTGTTGATACATTGACACAAAAAGTTTACATTTGTCGAATGAAAAACGAAAAGGTTTTGTATTTTCACGGAATATACATCACAAGCCCGTATAATATTTTTCACAACTAGGCATACCCTAAAACATTTCCTTTCACACATACTATGATTGGTCACAGTAAAACAAGAAGGCCGCTCCAATCAATGGGACAGCCTTCCTGTTTTACTTTTTATTTGCGTTTACGTTTATTTTTCTTACCGTCCAAATTTAGAAACTCACTATCCTCGGAAAACTCTGCGTCGTTTCTGCCAATCTTGTCATGTCTCGTCCAATTGTTTTGTCTGCCTTTATCCTTATTGCGATTTTTGTTTTCTTCAGACATCATGGATCCTCCTCACATCAGGTACTTCATATAGATTGTCCATTTTGACAAAAATTATCAATCACGAGGATTCCAAAAACGAGAAACCGGATACCTATATGAGAGATATCCGGTTTCTCGTTTACAATTAACACTGGGACATTTCCCATTCATGAATATATATCCACGTGCGCCCTTGATAACGTATGGATCTTGTTTGGCAATTGCTTCTACTTCAGCATAGCTGTCAGCCTGATAAATCACCAAACCACCCGCCCCATCAGCAAAGCGCCCTTTCGCAAAAATATTCCCTTTGTCCAATTGTTCCTGGATAAATGCCAAATGATCCGGCCGATAGTGTTTATTTTTTTCTTCATCAAGCATTGGCGAAAAAACAGCAAAATACTTCATCTTCGTTTCATCCTCTCTATTCTGTACCTTCCTATTATATAGAAATTACACAACTTTTGCTGATGTAAGGTCCGTTCATACATCATATCTACGGTTCAACATATATATTTTCTTTTCTATTATTGTACGTTATATTTGTAGACGTACGTTAGAGTGAACCCAGGAATTTCAAAAAATATTATTAGAGGAGATCCTATGAGCAAATGGTTTTATGCCAATCTGTTATTACTTCTTGTAACCGTTTGGCAGGTTATGAGACATAGTCCTTTTACAAATATACATATTAGCGTTGGATTTATCGGGCTGTTATTTTTCTTATTTAATTGGACCCGGCAAGCCGTATTTTCAACCATTCGTAACACGCCAAAACGGAAAACAAAAATAAAACTTGCCAACCTTTCCAAAAAAATCGTACCGTTCCACCGTTGGACAGGTACTATGGCACTTATAATTATGATCATACACGCTGTTTTGGCTATTCATCGTTATGGTTTTCATCTGCAATGGCATAAAATGTCTGTAGGTCTTGTCGCCGGGCTTCTCCTAATTGCCATGGTTGTCTCCGGATGGCTGCGGTTATTTTGGCCATCTGTCCCCAAACGAAAATGGCATATTTATATTGGAATGACGTTGTTTGTTGTTATATTTATTCATATCCTGCTTTGATATTGGGCGAACAGTCGCTATTTTTGACATTATACATTATAGGCTATCTTTGGACATGTCTATTGATCTCCATTTGCCATTTTTTTATAGCGACAACCGCATACCCCGCTAATTGACACACATCAAAAAATCAAGTACTATGATTAATAGACGAACATTTTTTATCTGCAATATTTTATCATTCGTTTTTAGGAGTGTATATCATGGAAAATGTATTTGATTACGAAGATATTCAATTGATTCCCGCTAAATGTGTGGTCGAAAGTCGCTCGGAATGTGATACATCGGTAACATTTGGCGGACGTACATTCGAACTACCTGTTGTCCCCGCTAATATGCAGACAATTATTGATGAAAAGATTGCCCTTTATATGGCAGAGCATAATTATTTTTATATCATGCATCGATTCAAGCCAGAAAGAAGACTTCATTTTGTTAAAGATATGCAAGAGCGTGGGCTGTTTGCTTCGATAAGTGTCGGAGTGAAGAAGGAGGAATATGCGTTCATTCAACAATTGGCCGATGAACAGCTTATTCCTGAATATATTACGATTGACATTGCCCATGGTCATTCAAATGCGGTCATCAAAATGATTCAACATATTAAACAGCTTTTGCCTGATAGTTTTGTTATTGCCGGAAATGTTGGTACGCCGGAAGCGGTTAGAGAATTGGAGCATGCGGGTGCGGATGCGACAAAAGTAGGTATTGGCCCGGGAAAAGTATGTATAACCAAAATAAAAACCGGATTTGGTACAGGTGGCTGGCAACTTGCTGCCCTAAAATGGTGTGCCAAAGCAGCAAGCAAACCAATTATTGCTGATGGCGGGATTCGCACACATGGCGATATTGCCAAATCCATCCGTTTTGGCGCATCCATGGTGATGATTGGTTCATTATTTGCCGGTCACGAAGAATCACCTGGTGAAACAATTGAAAAAGAGGGACAACGTTATAAAGAATATTTTGGCTCGGCCTCTGAATTTCAAAAAGGTGAAAAGAAAAATGTCGAGGGCAAAAAAATGTATGTAGATTATAAAGGACCACTGCAAGATACTCTGAACGAAATGAAACAGGATTTGCAATCATCCGTTTCTTATGCTGGCGGGAATAAATTGGATGCCATCCGTACTGTTGATTACGTAGTGGTCAAGAATTCGATCTTTAATGGAGATAAGGTATATTAAGTACAGGAAAAAGCGCGGGCCAACACGGTTATTCATGTTGGCCAGCCTGCCTTTCATATATGGTATGTTTTAATCCTCCTGCAAAACCCATTTCTTTAATCCATATGCCACGCCATTGTTCTCATGATGCACCGATACATAATCAGCCACTTCTTTCAGCTTTTCTTCCGCATTTCCCATGGCAATGCCCAATCCGGCTACTTCAAACATGGAGACATCATTTAAGTTATCTCCCATTGCAACGGTATTTTCCAACTCTATTCCCATATAATTGGCAAAAAATTGGAGCGCATTACCCTTACTTGCCTTTGGGTGTGCAATTTCCAGTTTTTGTTGACCGGATGTCGTTAGTGATATGTCATTTCGTTTTGCTAATTGCTCCTGGAGCTTGTCCCGTTTTTCTTGGTCAAACGAGAGAACAAATAGCTTATAAACCTCTAAAGGCTTGAAATCAATCGCATGGTAATCGGGAACATATGTGATACCACCCTGTTTCGACTGGGTATCAAGCATCTGATAGGCATGCTCGACATCAAGATTGCCCGTTTGTTCCTGCATATGTTCAATCTCTTCCATTAAGAATTGCTTTCCATCTTCTTCTATGTAAACTCCTTGATTCGTATAAATTTCGTAATATAATCCTATTTTTTCGATCAAATCCATGATGTCTGTCATTACGTTTACCGGAATAATCAAATGTTGAATTCGTTCACCCGCGTGAAATACGACCGCACCATTTCCCGTTATAATCGAGCAGTCTAACCCGGCCAGATGCAATATTTCCTGTGTATCATGCAGCGAGCGGCCAGATGAAATGGCAATCGTATTTCCCTGTCGTTGTGCCTGTTTAATAACTTCCCTATTCTCTTCGCTGATCGTACCATCATGTGATAAAAGTGTTCCATCCAGATCAATTGCAATTAATGTCAACGCTTTTCCCCCATTACAAATTTATCTTCTATTTAAGTTTGAATGAATCTCTTGCTTTTATTGAATCAAGGAAACACTCCTCTTCCATGAAAAAGAGGAGCGTTTGATCTTCATCATTCCGCCATTCCAAGACATTTTAACCCATATGCCAAACCATCTTCGTCAACCGTTTTTGTCACCATATCGGCATGTGGAATCAAATCCGGATGTGCATTTCCCATTGCAACGCCCATACCAACATACTCCAGCATTTCCCGATCATTTAAGCCATCTCCAAAGGCAACAGCTTCTTGTGGTGCCAGATTAAGATGCCGGAGCATATCCCGAATACCATGCGCCTTTGATAAACCTTTTGGCATCACATCCATTGCCAGTTCATGATACCGGACAAATGACAAATCCGTAACTGATTGTGTGTACAATTCTTCCTCATCTTCCTGACAATAGAGCACAACCTGATATATGTCTTCCTGCTCCCAATAATCAGGATTAAACGCAGGTGTATAATGCAACTTTAATTCAGTGAATGTATGATTTACGTCCGGATGATCTTTCACATTGCAAACCGCTTGATCCATTCCGGAAAAAACGAGTGGATGATTATGTTGTTTGGCCCGTTGCACCAACGTTTGCAAATATTCACGTTTCAGTGGATATTTTTGTATCACTTTTCCCTCGTGCACCATATATGTACCATTATAACTAACGAATGAGCTGATATCCAAGTCACCAGCTATTTCTTGAAAATGAAATGGTGGCCGTCCTGTTGCCAAGACAATTTCAATCCCTTTATCCTGTAATTTTTTGATCGCTTTTTTAGTTGGATCAGAAATAACCTTTTCTTTGTTTACCAGCGTCCCGTCAATATCAATGAAGACAATTTTATACATAAAATCTCCCTTTGCTTTTTGCCCTATTGTTCCCGAGATAACCAGTTTCGTCAAATGTGGTTAAGTTGAACCATTCAGGAATTTACTGGCAGTTTATCCCCTCAAGTTCTTGAAGTGGGGGGTATTACTGCCAGTTCATGCGTGATAGATAACAACGCCATCCCTTGTAATCTGCTGTTTTAATTCTGCATTTAATTCGTCACAAAATACGACATCACATGAATAAATACCAACCAGTTCATCTATTTCTTCCTTGACTTCAGCTTTCTGGTTCCCTTTTGCTGAAATACATAAATCAATATCCGAATTATAAGCCGCCATATTTTTTGCCCGGGAACCAAATAAAGTTACTTTAACAATAAAATCATGTTGTTTAAAATAGTTCATCAAATGATTGTAGACTGATTTTTCAATACCGTACATTTACATCACACGTTCTTTCAATGGTAAAAATATATTTGGGTAAATTAACTTAAAACTATCTGTATCACCGTATCACTCTCAACTATGATATCATGAATTTTTATAATTTAAAGCATGAATTAATGGAGCGTAAACTAATCACTTATTTGGTAGAAAACAATGAAATCAGCACTTTATGAACCCAAGTGCGAATATAGATAAAAAGCATGAAGTTAGCAAAAACCCCATGCTTTGTTACCAGAAATTTTTATTGTCGTTTGAATTACGCATCCACAAACAACGGAATCAGCTCTTGCTTATCCACATCGACCAAGCCGAGATCGCTTATTCGGATTCCCGGAATAACGGTCAATGTTAATGAAGAAAAGGCCATGGCTGGTGACCGTCTGCCTACTTTCACTCCCATTGATTTGGCTATCTCGCTAAAACGTTCAACTTTTGGTGAAAGTTCCTCGATTGGCTCAGGTGACATCAAACCAGCTAATGGTAAATGCAATTGATCCCTGATTTGACCGTCCTTCACCAAACATAATCCGCCACCAGCTTTTTGTACCTGCTCTGCAGCCAATAACATATCATATGCATTTGTTCCGACAACAACTAAATTATGACTGTCATGCGCAACCGTTGTCGCATAGGCACCATGACGAAGGCCGGAATTTTTCAATACACCGACAAACGGTTCCCGATTTTGTCCATGACGGCCAGTAACAGATGCAAACACATAATCCTCTGGCAGCGATGTTATTTTCCTATCGTTTACCTGCAATTTCAATGTTCCTTTTTCTGTTGTACCAACTTTTGTCATTTCCATTGTATTTAATGTAACCGTACCATTTTCCACGGGTGCATGGATGATAAAATCTTCCTCTGTCAATTCCGGAATACGCACCGTATTTCTTAGCAACGGTGGAATTGCACTGGTGATTTCTTCGGTTACCTGACCGTCTGCCACCAATTGTTTCCCACTTACAAATACATCATTGACTTCCATCGTTTTCAAATCGTCTACTAAGGAAAAATCAGCCAGATATCCGGCTGCAATTGCGCCACGATCATGCAAGCCATAACGAATGGCACCGTTTAATGATGCATATCGAATCGCCAATGCTGCCGGTATCCCTTCCTCAATACACCGGCGAACGACACGGTTCATTTGCCCATTTTTTAACATATCACTTGGCTCTACATCATCCGTACACATAGCGATATTAGAGACATGTGGTACAGATTTCCAAGCCTCTGCGGCTATATCGGCAAACTGGCTGACACTGGATTCACGTATATAAACCAGCATACCGGCACGCAGTTTTTCCACAATCTCTTCACTCGTGCGGCTCTCATGATCGGAATTGACCCCTGCGGCTAAATAGGCATGCAGGTCACGACCCGAAACCCTGGGCAAATGACCTTCATTCCGTACACCGGCATCCAAGCCCTTCTGAACAATGCCCGCCATCCTTGGGTTTTGTTTAATGACACCGACATAATCCATTAATTCAGCCACTCCCACAACGTTCGGTAATTGCAACAGTGCCTCCATATCATCCGGATTGAATTCTGCTCCTGCAGTTTCCAAGCCAGGCACAGCCGGTACACAGGAAGGAATGGTAGTTAAAATTTTCACGGGCAGATCCTTGCTTGCTTCCACCATATACTTTACCCCTTCTGCACCTAAACAATTGCCAATTTCGTGTGGGTCAATCACTGCAACCGTTGTGCCATGTCTTAGAACCGCTTTGGCAAACATATCTGGCGGGATCATCGTGCTTTCAATGTGCACATGGCAATCGATCAAGCCTGGAACGGCATATTTTCCTTTTGCATCTATCTCATGTTTCCCCTCCATCGGGAATGTTGGCTGGTTATTTTCATACCGGGCAATCGCTGCAAACCGATTTTCTTTCATGCCAATATCTGCCTGGTAAATTTCCGCTGTAAAAACGTTGACCAAGTTTACTCCACGAATAATCGTATCCATTAATTCATCTCCGCGTGCAGCGGCAACAATGTGTTCACGCATATGTATGTCAACACTCCTTTTCTCTTTATTATTCAGCTAATGTGATGAAATAAATAATTAATGGGATCATCACGATATACAGACCCCAATGTACTTCCCTAAATCTTCCTGATAGACTTTTTACTACCACATAAATGATGATTCCAGCGGCAATACCATTTCCAAAGTTAAAGGTGAATATGGTAATAACGATCGTCATAAATGCTGGCAATGATTCGGTTACATCAGCAAAATTAATATTTTTAACCGAAGATAGCATCGTTAATCCAACCAAAATGAGCGCTGGCGCCGTTGCCTCGGTTGGAATAATCATGATCAGCGGCGTTATAAATAAGGTAAGCAGGAATAAAATACCGGTCGTTACCGATGTTAAGCCAGTACGTCCGCCAGCTTCAACTCCTGCTGCTGATTCCACATAGGTGCTCATAACAGGGACAGAGAACAAAGAGCCCAGCACGGTGCCACCAGCATCAACGGAAAATGGTTTATCAATATTCGGCAAATCCCCATTTTTATCCAACATATCTCCTTTGCTAGCTACCCCTAACATGGTACCAAGACTCGAGAAGAAATCGGGTACAAAAAATGCCAACATAAACGGAAAATAGGAGATCTTTAATGCCTCCATAATGTCCAATTTAAAGGCTACCGGTGCGATGCTTTGTGGAAGTGAAAAGACCGAATCCGGCAATTTGGTAACCTCCATTGGTATGCCGATTAATGTGACAATAACAATACCAATCAACAGGTGCCCACGCACATTCCTTGCCAACAGTACACTCATAATCAGAAAACCAATTAATGCTAAAATTGCGTTTGGTGAGCTGATATCTCCAAGCTGCAATGAATTGGCATCTTCACTCGCTACCACAAGCCCTGCATTGCGAAAACCAATTAATGCGATAAATAACCCAACCCCTGCTCCGATAGAAAGTTTGATTGCAGGCGGCATTACTTTGACGATAAGCTGTCGCAAACCCAAAATCGTAAATAAAACAAATAGAACACCCGAAATAAATACCATTCCCATCCCGACTTGCCATGGGATCCCCTCTGATACAACTAATGTAACCGATAAAAAAGCAACGGAACCGAGACCCGGCGCTAAAGCAAATGGCCGATTACTGTAAAGTCCCATGATAATTGTAATAATACCGGTCATCAGAATCACGGCAATTGTTACCGGACCTTTGGGTATTCCACCCTCTTCCAGCATACCTGGTACAACGATTAAAACATAGAGCATCGTCATAAAAACAGTTAATCCTGCGGTAAATTCCGTTCTTACATTTGTTCGATGTGCGGTTAATTTAAATAATTTTTCCGTTATTTTATTGTTCATGATGTTCCCCCCTTGATGCCAGCGATATTCAAGCCTATTTCTAACTAACAACGAACATTCAGATTGGTTTTTACCAATTCATTCGTAATTTATTATACTGTTTAATTTATCAGTAGGATAATAGACTGTCAAGGTTAAACACGAACTTTATTTAATATATTTCTGCAAAAAGTACGGAAATGATGAAATTCGGGGTCTGACCCTCCGAAGCATTAAAGCCCCCCCCATCACACGAACGTAATTGTGTAAGGGGGGACTTACACCTTAAAAACTGTCCAGATTATCCAGGTTATTCTCCTTTATCCCGTCTGGTTCACTGCGAATGATATCGCGGCCATATTTATGGAACACATCTACATGTGCCAGCTTGCCTGCTTTCGCTTCATCAAGTGCAGTTATATAGTCCAATTCCCTGCCGCTTTCTGTTTTAAAGGCAATAATATCACCGTCATCATTCTTACGGACTGCCACTATTTGTTCTTGCCTCGGATGCGCTGAAGCACTGCCAGCTTCCATATCCGATTGATTCCTGTATTCATCATATACTTGTTCAAAATCTTTATTTTCCATAAAAAAACACCTCCATCTATACGTTTAGTATGAATGGAAGGTGTTTGATTTATGTGTTTTCATCGAATTTGTTTAGTTATTCCCATCTCTACAATGAATTTGTCGCCTGTCTCCGTTTACTTTTGATCCATCTGCCCTCCAAATTAAATACGAAATAAACCAGTAAAAGCACAACACCAAGTATTGCGGCAAATTCGTACATGGAACTATAGCCAACTCTACTGACGACTGTACCAAGGATGATAGCACCAACTGCATGTCCTAAGTCCATAAAGCTCAATGCCATTGCATTTGCTGTTGCCTTGTTGCCTGGATGCACCCGGCTGACCGCCCACGCTTGCAATGTTGGTTGCATCACACCATATGCCAAACCATAAAAAACACTTGCTACTACCAGCGTGCTCATATTTTGCATATTGGCAAGCATCATCAAGCCAATAATCGCACAAATAGCGGAAGGATAAAGCAACACTTTATGTCCTTTTCTATCATAGATTCTACCGGAAAATGGTCTGGTTATCAGTAGCATAATCATAAGAATGAAGAAAAAGAAAGAAGTATCACTCATTCCCACCGATTTTCCGAGACCATCAAGAAAGTTCACATTACCAGTAAAGGTGATATAAAATAAAAATAGCAATAAGCACGGAATAAACGCTTTACCCGCAAAAGCCGATTGTAATAACGATGTATTTTGCACTTGTTCTTTGTCATAGTCATGCACTTCTTCCATGTCTTCTCGTTTAAACAACATTGCACCAGCAAGAATAGCGACTATAAGGACGAGCGAAAAAATAAGTAACGCGTAAAACGATACGGAATGAATAAAAAATAGCGCAACCATAGGGCCAATCGTTGTACCCACGCTGGTCGCCATACCATAATAACCAATTCCCTCGCCCAGGCGGTGATTTGGAACCACGTTTGTCACCACGGTAGCTAATAGTGTCGTCGTAACACCAAATCCCAACCCTTGAAACACTCTCAAGATAACCAAAGCGGGTATAGATTCCCAAATAAAACTAAACAAAATCATGAAAAAAATATAAACAATGGATACTTTTTCATGTTAATTTTATGCATCATCATTCCCATAATTGGCCGGGACACAACCGCCGCAAACATAAATGCGGTCGTCATCAAACCAGCATTTGCAGGATTGTGACTAATTTCCGTCACATAAACCGGAAAACCACCTAATAAGGCTTGCAGACTTAGGAAGAATAAAAAAGTTAATGTAACAGCAAGTATATATTGCCATGTCCATAATTTCTCCTTTGTTTGTTTCAATGAAATTCCTTCTTTCTCGTTCTAAAAAATAACGTCATCCATTCGTAAAAGAACCTGCTAGACTAAATAATGTCCCGCAGAAAACGGACAATAGCCATTATTATACTAGATTACCTTTCATATGTTGAGGTATTTGATCAATATTCATAGATTTAATAGTATCTGTTTTCAAACATTACTTTTGCCAGCCCAGATGCATCTCGTGATTTTCAAAACAAAAATTCCGCGGGCATCACCCCCACGGAAATAAAGTCTATCTATTATAATGTATGAACCTGAGCCACTTTCGCTGAAAACCCAACCCTATGAATTCGGTCAACAATATCTGCCATGGTTATCAAACTTTGATCGAATGTTACACAACCCATTCCATTCTGCCAGTCCACTTCAATTTCAATGACACCTTGCATCTTTGAAACGGCTTTTTCAATTTTGATTGGACAGTTGATGCAATGCATCCCATCAATATCCAAATACGCTGTTTCGATCATGCTCACCACCTTTGGGCACTAATAATACATTCTATGTTTACCCAAAACAGCTTAGAACAACGGACAAGGTATGAAAGTAAGCCATCATGAATCAACTACCTTGCCTCTTTATTATTCACCATATCATCAACTTGAGAAATGATATCCGAAATCATTTCACCAGCAGATTGTTGTTTACTTGAACGTGGATTTTGACCACACCAAAGGGACATCCATTCAGGCCGATTTTGTTTACCTGCTTCACTGCGAATCGGTTTCGTTAGCGTATTTTGAATCGGATATTTCGGCAGTTTATTCTCATATTTTGCCATTTTTGTGATAAACTCGTTTCTTATGCCTCTTGCAGGTTTACCGCTAAATGACGAGGTCACAACCGATTGATCCTCATGACTGTTCAAAATCGCCTCTTTATGTTGTTCCGCCACTCCGCTTTCCAGACTAGTGACAAAGGCCGTTCCCATTTGGACAGCTTCAGCACCCAATACCAGAGCTGCCAGAACACCTCTCCCGTCCATGATACCGCCTGCTGCAATCACCGGAATATCGACATGATCCACGGTTTGCGGAACAAGTGCCATTGTCCCGATCATCGCCTCCGCAAATGATCCTATAAAGGTTCCACGATGACCTCCAGCTTCACTTCCTTGTACAACTACCATATCCATACCGTTTTCCTCGTTGGCGATCGCTTCTTTTACGGTCGTCGCGGTTCCGATCACCGTCACATCGGCCTTCTTCAGTTCGTTTACCATTTCTTTAGTTGGCATACCGAATGTAAAACTGCATACGGGAATTCGTTCTTTTATCACAATCTCCATTTGCTTTTCAAAAAGAGATGTGGATGGTTGATTCACTTTTGGTATTTCCGAAATATTCAATTCTTCCCGAAAAGGCCGGAGCCATTCATTTGCTTGTTCGATTTCTTCTTCGGATACATCCGGAGTTTCCGGAATAAATAAATTCACGCCAAAAGGGTTATTCGTGAGCTGTTTAATCTTCTGAATACTCTCTTCCATCTGTTCCGGACTCATATAACCGGCACCAAGCGTCCCAAGGGCCCCAGTATTGGAAACAGCAGCAACCAGTTCAGGCGTTGTAACACCTCCAGCCATCCCCGCCTGAACGATTGGATATTTGATATGCAAATCTTGTGTGATTCTGTTTTCATACCACATCTTTACCTCTCCTTAGTTTCTGTTATCATCAGCCTTGCAATACTTTAATTGTAGACCTGGAGCAACTGAAAAATCAAACAATCATTATGTTCTTGTCCGAGAGTTTTTTAATTTAATGAAATCGTCGTAATTAATTTTTCGTAATCAATTTCTTTTACTGCAATAACCACAGGAAAAGACAAAGCTAAGTCATTAATCATGTAACCGTTATCATAATATATATTTAAAAGGTTATATGGAGGGATTTCCTATGTATAAGCTCTGGAAATGGTACCTGGGAAAGTCGTTTATCTCGAAAATTTCGGTTGGATTTTTGCTGGGAATTATCGTTGGTTTGATTTTCGGTCAGTCAGCAAGTGTGTTGGCGCCTTTGGGAGATGTGTTTTTAAATCTCTTGAAAATGATCGTCATTCCTCTCATTCTATTGACAATCATTGTTTCCGTAAATAATGCCAATCCCAAAGAATTAGGACGTATTGGTGGTAAAATTTTTCCCTACTACATTATTACGACTGCTATCTCCGTATTTCTTGGTCTTGTGATTGCCAAAATGATTAACCCCGGAAGCGGCCTGGAATTGCCAACCAGCACGAATATGGAAGTTTCAGAAGCACCATCGCTAATTGATGTATTGTTACAAATCATACCTGCAAATATATTTCAATCCCTTGCCGATGGTGATGTTTTGAGCATTGTCTTTTTAGCGGTGATTGTTGGGTTTGCCATCTCCTTCATGCGCAATTCCACGGAATCACACATGAACGAATGGGGATCGCTATTGTTGAAGTTGATGGAAGGTGGCAGTGAGGTGAGCTTTCGAATTTTAAATGGTATCTTACAATATGCACCAGTTGGCGTGTTGGGAATTACGGCATCAACCATTGGTAATCAAGGGCTTCATACCTTACAATCATTAGCCAAATATGTCGGTGCATCTTATCTTGGCGTTGCGATTCATATGTTTATCATTTTTTCGATATTGTTATTAATTTTTAAAGTTCCTGTATTGAAATTTTTCCGTGACATACGTGAAGCAATGATGACAGCTTTTGTTACGGCCAGTAGTTTAGGTACGCTCCCAATCACCATTAAAAATGCGCATAAAGCAGGTATCAGTGATCGAGTGGCCAATTTTACTCTGCCAATTGGTGCCACTGTCAATATGAACGGTTCCGGAATTCATTTTGGGGTTGGCGTTGTGTTTGCTGCCAATATTGTCGGTTATGATCTCTCAATCGGCGCAATTGTTGCTATTATCTTGACCGGGACACTAGCTGCAGTGGGTACTGCCGGTGTACCTGGAGCGGGGTTAATCGGTATGTCGATTGTATTTACACAAGCAGGGCTTCCAATTGAAATTGTTGGTCTTACAGCAGGTGTAAATGTGTTAACCGATATGGTTTTTACCTGCTGTAATGTAACCGGTGATCTGATTGGAGCAGCTATTGTCGATAAGAGTGAGAAAAAACATATAATGTCGACGAAAGATGCGATAAATGAAACGACTTCCAATTAAGGCTTAAGGACTTTGCAAAGGGCAAAACGTAAAGTTATTGCAACGATGTAAAGTCTGCCACTCTTCCTCTTAATAATTTCAATGCCCAAAAGGCCAGAAACAGCTTTTTTGCGATTTTCTAGCAACTTTTAAATCTGTGCATTATCATTCCGTTTCGTTATCATTCAAACTCATCATCTACTAAATCACTGCCTTACATTTCCCATAAAATGAACGACCTGTTTTGTTTGATCAAAGAGCAATTCACCAGCTTCGTTAAAACATTGCTCTAATGACAATGGCCTATTAATAATGGAAAAGCAGCCGGAAAATCTTTCTCGTAATAAGTCTAAATCCCCGTTGAGACTTCCGGAAATTAAAACAACTGGAACGTCGTATTTCCTTGCGATTGTGGCAACATAACCGGGTGCCTTTCCATAAAGGGTTTGTTCGTCACTCTGCCCTTCCCCGGTAATAACGAGGTCAGCAGTTTTAATGGCATCTTCAATACGTATTGTTTCCCCTATTAATTCTGCACCGGAAACCAAGCTGCCACCAATTGACATAAGCGCAAAGCCTAAGCCTCCCGCTGCTCCTGCTCCTGGTCTTTCTTGCACATTGATGCTGAGATTAGCTTCAACCTCATTTGCAAAACGACCTAAAGCTTTATCCAATTGTTTTATTTCATGCTTAGGCACACCTTTCTGTGGACCAAAAACATGAGTTGCCCCTAACTCGCCACATAATGGATTTTCTACATCGCTTGCGACTTTAAATTCTGCTTTGGTCAATCTTTTGTCCATATGATCAAATTTAATCGTTTTCACGCGATACAAATCTCGTCCATACCCGGTTATCTGTTCACCATTTGCATCCCAAGCGTCCATTCCCAGAGCAAGCAGCATTCCCAACCCGCCATCATTTGTAGAACTGCCACCTAACCCGATAATAAAGGAATCACACCCCATATGAAATGCATGAACAATGACTTCGCCGATGCCATATGTTGTTGTATTGTTTGGATGACGTTCATTGTCAGGTACTTGTGTTAAGCCTACAATATTTGCGCACTCAATAACCGCCGTATTTGTATTTATAATTCCATATGAAGTGGTTATTTTATCCCCCAAAGGCCCAGTACAATCTACCTCTATACGTTCGCCGTTGCTAGCATTGAGTAAAGAATCCAGTGTCCCCTCCCCACCATCTGCCATCGGTTTTTTTGTGACGAAATAACTATTGTTAACATCCATTATAGCCGATTTCATTATTTCGGACGCCTCAACTGATGTTAAACTCCCTTTAAATGAATCCGGCGCGACAACAATATTCATAGTAATCTCCTTTATTGTTCAAATTAGGTTTTGCTTGATTAATAATATTTTCCGCTTCTGTTTGATATTCTGATGGGAGCCTTTTTACAAAGATCCCTTTATACGTCATGCTCATTGTTAACCGTATACCCCACGTTTTTCCCTCTTTCCTTTATTATATTCGATTTTTGTTTGAATTCCATCATTATTATTACGGTTTTTTGTTTAAATGGCAAAAATGGAAAAGTTAAATATAGGTTGTAAATTGGTAGTAGAAATTGATTTTTCATCTAGGATAAAAGTGAATTTTTACATGATGTAACCTGGAGAAAAATAAAAAATGAAGAAAGTACTGTTATATCCACCAAAATATATCATTTATACTATCCTACAAGTTTCCAGACTAAACAAATAAGTGGCAAATAGACATAAACAATTGATATCATTCTAGTAACCGCTTCCGTAGATGAGCTGCTTCCTATTGCCTTAATGATTACAAAACAATTTGCAGCGCTTTTTTTACCAAGGATGCAACAGAAGGTGTTCTGGCTTTCATCGACTGTGAACACCTTCATTCAAACAATCTAAAAAGGAGTGTTTCATCCATGACAGACCAAGCAATATTATTTACGACCAATGAAAATGGTGTTGCTACCATTACTCTTAATCGTCCCAAAACAATCAATGCTTTGACGTATGACATGCTAGTTCCAATGAAGCAAAAAATTCAGGAATGGGAGCAGGATCAGGCCATTCAGATGGTTATTCTTAAAGGCGCTGGTTCTAAAGGATTTTGTGCTGGCGGAGATATGAAAGCATTGTACAAGGCCAGACAGGACTCGGAGATATTGCAGGAAGCTGAACAATTTTTTGCAATTGAGTATCAAACAGATGAATTGGTAGCACAATTTTCCAAACCAATTGTTGCCTGTTTGGACGGTATCGTCATGGGCGGCGGTATCGGTCTTTCCTATGGTGCAAGCCATCGTATCATAACGGAACGCACCAAATGGGCGATGCCGGAAATGAATATCGGCTTTTTCCCAGATGTTGGAGCCGCCTACTATTTAAACAAAGCACCTGGTTACATTGGACGCTACCTTGCTCTGACAGCCACCGTACTTCATGCGGCTGACGTACTGTACATAAGTGGTGCGGACGCTTTTATCCCGAGTGATAGATTAACAGACTTACTGCATCAAATCGAAACAACAAACTGGCATACAACCAACACGGGAAAACAACTCCAAGAACTCCTGGATGCCTATACAGAACAACCAAAAACAGATGGAACATTGGCATCACTACAAGCAGATATTGACCGATATTTTTCCTTTAATAGTGTGGAAGAAATCATCGATGCCTTGACAAAAGATACAAGTGATTTTGCAGTTAAGACAAGAGAAACGATTCTTTCCAAATCACCTGTCTCTTTAAAAGTAACTTTGGCACAATTAATCAAAGGAGAAGGAGAAACACTCAAAGCATGCCTGGAAACGGATCGTATACTTGCCCATCATTTTATGCGGAATGAAGATTTTTTTGAAGGCGTCCGGTCCGTGCTAGTTGATAAAGACCACCAGCCACAATATCGATACAAGCAATTAGCAGATGTATCCGAAGAATTGGTGAGCTCTTTTTTCAAAGCTTATTAGGAACTTAATGAAAAATTATAAACGCTAAAACAGCAAGCAACACCATACATGTAAACGGTATAAAGCAAACGGTATAAAGCAAAAGGTATAAAGCAAAAGGTATAACAGCATTGGATACACCGTCAAAATCTGCTTTACCGAATCATACTTTGCGCAAAATTTCGTTAAATGTATTTACATTCTTGTCAAAATAGTATAAATTTTAAAGTAGGCAGGTGATTTAAACGAAATGAGGTGGGCAAAAATTGGCAAACAATGTGAAGGGCAGCTTTTTTGATGGTGCATTCGGCAGGTATATTGTACCCGGTATTGTCCTGCAGTCAACATTAATAGGAGGTGGGTATGCAACAGGAAGAGAAGTGGTTCAATACGGAGCACGATTTGGAGCATTAGGCTGGGTTGCCGGGGTTTTCATTATCATTGGGTTTGCTTTGATGGCATTTCTCATGTTTGAGATTGCCAGAAGATTCAGGACCTATGATTACCGCAGTATGATCAAGCGACTCTTGGGTCCTTTATGGTTCTTATTTGACATCATCTATTTCCTGCTGGCGATTTTAATGATTTCTATTGTTATCGCAGCAACCGGATCAATTTTGCACACCACCCTTGGATTTAATTATTGGGTTGGGGTTGCGATTATTGCAATTTTGACAGGACTTTTAAACTTTTACGGAGATAAACTCATTGAACGTTTCAAAACGATTGGTACCGTTGCTTTATTTTCCGGCTATATCATTTTTGCGATCCTGGTTATTTCATCCACGAAAGGCGAAATCAAGGAAGTATTCGCTGCCGGTGATACCAGCTTTGGCGGTAACTTTACCGTTTGGTCCGTCATTTGGGCAGGCATCATTTATGTTGGGTACAACCTGGCTGTTTATCCAGCAGCATTATTTACACTAAGACGGCAAAAGTCGATGAAAGATACGATCATCGCTGGCATCGTAGCTGGTGTACTAATGACCGTTCCTTGGTTTTTAACCTATGTCGCTTTGATGGGCTATTATCCTAGCGAAACAGTTTTCAACGCAGAAGTACCATGGCTGCATATGCTTAATGGATATGGCTTATGGGTTGTTATCATTTTCGGAATCGTTGTTGGCTGGACATTAATTGAAACGGCAACAGGACTTATTCATGCGTTTATCGACCGGGTGAATTACAACCTTGAAGAAGTTGGCAAAAAACAGATGTCCAAAGGGATGGACGGAACAGTTGCCATTATTGCACTTATCCTTTCCGCCATACTTTCTGGTGTAGGTATCAGTGATCTCGTATCAATAGGTTACACGATTCTGGGATATTGTATGCTGGTTGTATTCGGCCTTCCATTATTAGTGATCGGATTCTATCGCATTATTAAAGGTCATAAAGCACCGGCAAATGAACAAGTGACAGATAAAATTAGTTAACCTCTTACCTTTAAATTACAAAAACATAAACAAAACAGTTGTTAGTGAGTCTTTAACAACTGTTTTGTTTATTTAATCGTTATAAAATATCATTGTTATTCTGCTGTGCTTCTTGTACCTGTTGACGTAGATCATGCAGCTGCTCGGACGCTTGTTGAAACTGCGGATTATCCGTTGCCTCTGTTCCAGCCTGAAGACGTGCGTTATGCAATTCCTCCTCCGCCTGTTGCAGCTGGTGTTCAGCTTGTTCAAGCAATTGCGCATCAGACCCCTGTGCATTACGAATCGAAGTTTTAGCCTCATTAATTTGCTGACTGGCTTTTTGCAGTTGCTGGTGTAAATGCTGCTGTCCCAATATTTATACCCCCGATAAAATTTACTTGTTGGCATATATTGTTCCCCTAGTTATTGAGATTATGTGTTTTAAATATGTAGTAGAGACTGAACGAAAAAAGCCCATTAAAAATATAATTATTTTTCAAGAAAAAGAATCCCATAAAAACTGGTTTGTAAAGTAGAAATCAATTATTCGTCGGAATTCCACTTGTAAAACCAAATTTTATACGCTTTATAGCAAATTTCGTCCAATTGTAACGCACTTCCACAAAAATCATTTATCCGGTATAATAGATTTAACAGGAAGGAGGTTAATGAAATGGAAGAATCGTCACTAAAAGAAATTCTAAATGCACTTCAATTACATTCCGGGCGTACTGATGAGAAGATCAAACAGGCGCTTCAATCGCATTCCGAGCGTACTGATGAGAAGATCAAACAGGCACTACAATCACATTCTGAGCGTACTGATGAGAAAATCAAACAGGCACTACAATCGCATTCTGAGCGCATTGATCAGAGAATAGAACAGAGTCTTCAATCACATTCTGACCATATCGACCAAAAACTGGAACAGCGATTTCAATCATATTCTGACCACATCGACCAGAAACTGGAACAGACGAAATTGGATTTGCAGAATCAGATGAATGAGGGTTTCAAGCAGGTTGATAAACGTTTGGATAATCTCGATAAAAAATTTACCGGTCTACGCGTTGAACTAACCGAAACCCAGGAGACAGTCAACTTTCTATCAAGTAAATCTGCACAACATGAGCGAAAACTACAAAACATCTACTGAGTTCAATCCTAAATTTCCATTACTTATAACAACCACCTCCATGATCGCTACCCAAAAAATATCATCGATTGTAGAGGTGGCTTCTGTATGCATGATAGAGAGCCAATTTATTTAACTTCGCGCAGTGTACTTCTACGACTTGATAGGGAACCATCGACTCGACACTCAGAGATTCTTTGGCTACTGTCTTCATCGCTTCTGCAACCTCTGGATTAAATGTTTTCCCGTATACATCCAGTTGATAAACACCTAGTTCCTCCAAATTCCGTAACAACATTTGTGACCATTGGTTTAACAAATGATTCCAAACAGCATCATCTTCTTTTAATCCCGACAAAACGTGATCCATTTCGTCCAACAAACTAATCAATCGTATCCATGGTAAAATCCCGTTGACGTTCATAACGCTGATGCTCAGACATTAAATCATTTTGTTGGTTGTAATTTGACAATTCTTTCGCAAACTGATCCATCTTTTCCTCCATGTTTTTATTCGATTTAAATTGGACCCGGGTTAATTTCGTCAATTGATCTGTAACATTTTTTAAATACGTTTGCACCGTTGCAAATTCCTTTTGTACATATTCCCATTCCGAGGATGTCTCATCTTTCTTTTTTCCAGAATTTCCAGTTCATGTTATTCTCCTTATTAACGCTGATACTTATAGTGATTCGACAAATATATACTATTCCCTTCAAAAATCGCCCATTATTTTTATTGGTCAATTATATCTTTTTACGGATAAAAAATAAAGAACCCTTTATAGTTAAGGATTCTTTAGGTATGATTCCGATTGGGCTCGAACCAACGACCTCTACCCTGTCAAGGTAGCGCTCTCCCTGCTGAGCTACGGAATCGATTCGTATAAAACTACGTCAAAACGATTATATCAACGTTCCTTTAACGGAAAGTCATTCGATATGTCACACGTTTATATTAGGTATTATAGCAATAATTCCGCAACCTGACAAGCTAATTTTATGTAAAAATGCATACAAATTTCGCACCAACTGTAGAAGTATCGCCAACTTGAATCTAATTGCGCTAAAATCGACTTGTACGACATGTATCCACGGAAAAAAGGAATAAAAAAGTAGGACGCCCGTAATATGATCGGACGCCTTATTAGGAGATTTATACGTTTCTTAGGAGAAATATAGGCTGTCTCCCTCCCGGCTTCGGTAGAGTAAGCCGTTCATCGGAAGATAGTCCTTTCATCGGAAGATAGCTTTTACATCGGTTGACCGTCTATATTCTAATTAGTTATTGAATTTACATAAAACGATAATAAACGGTTATATATCCGGTCATTCCGTCATATGTCGTAGCTGTAACGTTCCCTCCGATATGACAGAGATAATCCCGGAATACGATCAACTCGTTAGAATCCGCAACTATCCGTTTATATTCTCGATTAATAGCCGTCAATTTCTTACGTCCCTTTACGGATAAACTTACATGCTTCTTACATGTCGCGATAAAATACGTCCGTTTTCGTCGTACTTAATTCGCTACTCCCTTCGGTAGAAAATAGCCCCCTTAATTCCTTGCCGGCCTGTTCGGCCAGCGTCATGTTACGGTATTCTTGACCGATGCCACTGGCAACGGCCTGCTTCATAAGTTCTAGCGCGCCCTCTGCTTCTGTTTTTACGGATAGACCATACCCAATGGATCGTAAGCCTTGTTTTGTCTTATCCGAATCAGCATAACTTAACAACTCGGGCATTTTTCGTTTCAAGGCGACCTTTTGACTATCCGTCATGTACTCGACTTGGTTCCTTAGTTTCGATATAGCCTCTTGCGCTGACGTATCTCCGACTGCCATAGCTAGGTTAAACTTCGCTTCTTCGGCGATTTCCTCAGCCAATTCCTTGTCTTTTAGCGTCGGCTTAATTGTTGTTAGTGCTGCCTCGCGTTCGAGTTCGGCTATATGCTGATTCCCGATTTCTTGATAGGCTTCTCTGATTACCTTTATATTGTCGTCCAATATCCTGCGTTGCTGTGCCGTTTCATAGTCTTTAACCTCCTTCGTCATCATCGGATTATCGTCATTTTTAATCTTTTCGACTATCTTCTTATATTGACGTACTTGACTGTCCGCCATACTTTTCAACGTATCCATCGAATCGCCTTGAATGTCTGCTTTCTTAATTTCTTCTAGTTTTTTCATAGTAAATCTATCCCCTTTTAATTATTTTTATCTTGATCGTTTTTCCGTTGTCTTAATCTTCGGCATACCGTCATCTTCTAGGTTATTACTGACGATATTAGGTATATAGTTTTCATTACGGCAAAACTGCTTGGCAATTTGTTCCGCTCTTACATATGCGTGATATTCTGTTTTGCTTCCCTTCTCTACGTACTTGGAACGGTATACCGTTTCCCCTGTTTGTTGTTCAACTATCACGGTTTTTACCTCGGTTTGAAACCGATCGACTGGCTTTATTTTTATGTTTACTATGACCTTGCCGTCCATTTCCGGTTGGTCTACTGTGATCCTGCCTTTGTCCTTTCCTTTACCGAATAATCCCACGTTTGAGACCTCCCTTCGTTCCGGTATCGCTTATGTTCCGGTTTTACCGTCGAATACTTTACGTGGCGTAAACCTTTTGGCGGTTTCCATTGCCTGCGCTTGCGTTCTAAATGTTCCAATCCCTCGACATGCTCGGTCATATAGCGAACAAACGGCGTATACCAATCGTTATAAACCGTTCGGCCTTTCCGTTGTCGCCTATCGCTGTTTTCATTGTCATACCGCTGTTGTTGCTCTTGAATCGTCATTTTCGTGTCCTCGCCTTCCTGTCCGTCTAGTAACTCGAATATCGTTTCTTTCCGTTCAATTTGCTTTTTACGAATAATTCTGCTATATTTTAGATATGATGATGGTAGCAGGGAAGGGCGTACCCTCCGCCTGCATAAGGTTATTTACGGCGCTGTTTCCTTGTTCGTCTCCCCGGACGTTTACGGAAATGGCGCTTTTCTCTTTTCCGCTTACTACTTTTTCAACAATGACTGTCGGTTGTCTCCGGCAGTCTCCCCTATGAACCGTGACCCTTTATAACCTCGACTGCTATAATCACTTTCCTTATAAAGACACTTCATTTCTTGCAATCTCCCATCCCTCCGATCTATAACTGACTAGACAAAGTAAACCCAATCGCCTACCGTTCCCCTTGCGATTGAAAAACGATCCCTTACAAACGCTGATATGGCAGGTTTTTCAAACGTCTAAAATGTCTAGTTTTACGTCCGTTTATTCCGACTTTGTACGGTGATAATACTCTCTTTTACGTTCCTTGTCCTGGTACTCCCGGCAACTATCGCAATACACTTGGTTACTTGATCGCTTTGTAAATGACTGGCCGCAACGTTTACAAGTACCGGTCATGACCGACTGGCTAACCTTACCGCCTTGAAATACGTTCCAATAGTCCGCCTCCAGGTTCTTATCCATCGGAAGGACATGCGTTTCAAAGTACGTACACCGCCTATTAGGGTGCGTAGGAAAGCCTTCACGTAATGGCGGATATAAGTCCGACCCATCTACGCCTGTTCCGTCGGAATTACATAAGGCAGATTCATACGCCAACTTCCGCAACTGACTTTCAAATGACTTAACTCCCGGCTTGTTCAGATATTCCGTTACCGTCATCCGTTTACCATCGTACATACATACTGTTTTATCGTTGTTCATCATCTATCATTCTTTCGGCATCTCGTGCAGTTTGAGACTCGTTTTTGTATACCTGCGTCATCCCATGCCGTTTATTCCGGGACAGCACGTAAACCCTACTTTGTTGTTAGCTGTGTATTTCGCTTTCTATTGCGTCCATTGTCGATTTGATTTCTAATGTGACGTGATGGCCAGCGTATTTTAATTTGGCCAACGCCTTCAGATACTCGATCAAATCCGATAGTTTTACTGCGTTCATCGCTCTTTCACTCCTTCCGGCGTAAGTATGGTTGGTTATTCGTTATCCTCCGTACCGTTAGGCCTTCATCGGATAGATTCGTAAGTCATCGGATAAATTGCGCATAATAAAAACGCCTGTATGGCGATAAGTTTTATAGCCCGAATATTTGTTTTATTGTACTGCCTGGATCGCCTCGTAACCTTGTGGCAATGCTAGGATTAATTAATATGACAATTTCCCTACCATCTCCACGCGCATTAGGTGCAAAGGTTGCCTTCCTCTTAACTTCCGCGACAACGCCTTGTAAGGTTAACTCTTTTATAACTTGATCAAATTTTTGACGGCTTATTCCTAACAAACTGGCAATCTGCGACTTACTTAAAACATTAACGTTATTGTCGTCCTTTTCGTGCGGATTGCTGCAAAGTAAATTTGAATTATAGTGTATGAACGGTATCAACTTATAAATAATTCCTAATTCCGATGGACTTAGCTTTAAACCCTTAACGGCTGTGTGAAACGTTTTAACTAACATGTCCGCTTTACCTCCTGCCTTTTTCCGAAAATGATAGCGTTCATTCATAAGGTACTGGTCTCCGTTTTCCATAATCACACTAGCGTCTGTTAACGTTTGAATAGCTTGTTTGGCGTACCTGCGTTGTATTCCGAATATCTTTGCTATTGCGTTTATATCTAAAGGTTTTGGATTTCTCCCTGCCGTCACAAGTACATTTGTTTCGTACTGGATATACGGTTGCAACATTAAAACATATCCGCATTGCTTATTTGTTAGGGATTCCGTTATCTCTAATACTCTTTGCATGTGCGTAAAGGTAAAATGCCGTTTATCTCGTTTATAACTTGCGTACAACCTCTTACGTTCCTTAGATTCAATAGATTCATATACATACGCCCTACCTGCTTCGTCCACTCCATAAGTATCGCTCCTTGGCGTGATAATTCCTATCGGTTCTTCACTTGTCAAACTGGCGACTTTGTTTCCGATCTCTCCCATTTAACCCCTTCTTTCTATGTTCCGTTAAAAAATACGTAACCTTTTTCGCACGTTTTCCAAGAGATACGTAACCTTTTTCGCATGTGCCTTTACCTTCCTAAACCCGTTGTGTGACGTGAGTTATGGCGGTTTTTAAGGCTGTTTTTCGATAAGTTGATTCTTAGTCTTTATTTATCGGTAAACCTCAGCCCTGTTCGATATATACCTATCATTAATAGGAATGTGCGCCGGAATATTTATATTCCCCGTTATACATTCCCCGGATAATGTAGACGCACTATACGCCCAGGACGTTCTTTATTTCCGAAAATGAATAACGTCTATCCTTACCCCGTTTAAGACGAGGAAATTTATTTCCGCTGTCTTTGAGGAATGAAGGCTTTAGCCGGAATGACGAATAGGTGATAACCTCCGTCCCTATCCGTTTGTATCGTTTATTTCGTCCTATAACGTTTTGTAGCGAGAATTGTAAACAATTCAAGGGAATAAATTCCCCCTCCTTCCTTTCGTCAGTCGGTATTAATACTTTTAAACCATCTTGTATATTAAAAGCGTGGTAAAATACTATTAATATATAATAGTACGTTACCACGGTTTTTAGCGTAATTCCTGCTCCGGCTATGTTCCGTAATCTCCATTCCGTATAGTATCGCCCACTCCCTGTACATATTCGATCTGATCCGCCCCAAACTCCCGGATAAAACGCTGTTCGATTCTTGGCGTTAGGTTGCGGTGTTCATTTTCAATAAGTCCGATCAATTGACGACTGACTCCGATCCTATGAGCCATTTCCGCCTGTGTTAGCCCGTTTAGAGTGCGGACGTTTCGAAATGTTACCGTATCTGATTGCGTCATATTCTTCGCCCTCCCTTCCGTTTATAGTTGTAATTAGTAGAGTTATGCTACTTTATCGGATAAAAAAAAGAAGGCGATTGTTTGGCGTCTATATCCCTCTACTTAATAGACGGAATGTGCGTTTGTTTGCATAGTTTTAGCGTAAAATTACAAGAAAATTTTAAAAACTGTATAACCTTCGCATCAACTCCATATCTTGTTGATAAAGTCGTTGCTGTTCGGCTTCTTCTACCTCGTCCAGCATGGCGTGTCCGAACTCATCGTCGCTATCCGGGGAAAAATCGACGGGTATTTCCTGTACTTGACGGCTATATCTCGGATCAATGGCCGTGCCTCCCGTTCGTGTATAGTTCCGGTAATTCCTGGCGCATTGTTTGCTGCATGTTAAGCTACGACCGTTACGGCTAACATCGTAGAAATAATTCATGCAGACCTCACAACGAGTGACACGTTTCGGCTTGAAAATGACTTTCCGCCAATTTAATTCAACAGGTAACGGATACTTGGCACAAGCACCGTCTATTATCGAACGAAAGAAAGCTAGTTCATGTTTGCGTATACTGGCGATTCTACTACGGAATTGTTCAGTCTCCGGATGTTCGGCGATATACTCAAATTCCGCCGTTATTAAATCGTATAAAGCTATGGCGATTTCCTCCGATACTCCTGCATCTATGACGCTTTGTACTTCTTTTACGTATGCCATTACTGAACACTCTCCATTTCGATAATAGTTTCGTCCTTAAATGATCCCTTAACAAAGTTCTCCCAAAAGTCATCGAATCGGTTTATAGATTTTCCAACGTTACCATCTCTATCGCAATATTTTCGTACATCAGGACCGTCCAACGTGATGGAGCCATACTTTGAAATCATCTTTTCCAGATCAGACGCAAACTCTCGGTAAAATTCCTCCCTAGCCTTGTTGTCCACTTTCCGATATCCTTCTGACCCGTACTTACTACGATATTCCTCGTTCTCCTGACGCAACTGTTCGTAATCATCCGGAACAATTTCGACATATTGAACCTTGTACTCTACTTCTGGCTCCTTTCCTACTTCGACCTCCAACCGTTCTCTCTCCGATCTTTCTGCGTCCTTTTCCTGTTCTAAACGTTGCACCCGATCTTGTTCCGCCTTTAACTGCTCCTTCAACTGCTCTTTCACCTCTCGTAGTTCCTTGACGGTCATATCCTCCGGTTTCTTTTCTTCACCCTTGGACGTTGTGTGCGTTTTGGTGCGTTCTTCTGGCGGTAGGGTTGCTATTTCGTAGAGAACATTTAAAGCAATTTCCGACGATGTCGTCGTATTTGATTCACCCAGCTCTGTATAAACTTTCATTATACGTTGTGCTTGGCGTTCGTGTATTCCGACACTTTCAAGCCACTTTCCGAACTCTCCATGTGCCAAATCGTTTTCTTTTACGTGTTTCAGCCTCCTTCCTATTTCGAAAATTGCTTCGCCTGCGACCCGTTTATATGCGTTTATTTCCGCTGTTATCGTTGGGAGATCGTTGGATAGTTCCTGTACGTCTCCTTCGCTAGTTAGTTCCGTCATTCCGCTATCTCCTTTCCTTTTTTCCTGCTTTTTCTTTTGTCTACTATTAGTCATGTAAAATCCTTCTCCTTTAAATAAATTTGTCTGCAATTTTTCCGCCCTCACTTAAAATACCCAAATAACTAGCCATTTTTGGGACATTCCGTTGTAAATACAGAAGATTCAAACATAAATATGCAAATAAAAAGCCTACTGTCCGCCAAAACAGTAGACCCGTGTATCTGTCTATATTTTATTGCGCGTAAGACTCCGCCTTTACCTCCGATAACTGCGCCAACATCTTTTACCACTCAGAATTGGGATTTCGCTTAAAGTCCGTTTGCTCCCTTACCCTAATCATTCGTTATCCCTCGATTCCTCCAGTTTATTCATTAAAGCCCGTGCCTGCTTTCCCATTTCGTAGCTTGCCAATCGTTCTGATAAGTGGAACAATACTAGCTGCAAAACGGGAATATACTCGTTATCTATTTCCAATCTAGTTACCGTTCCGTCATTGTATACGTCACACATTGAATTTTAGCCTCCTTCGTTACTTGAACTACGTCAGTTTCACTTGAACTACGTTAGTACTTTACTTAAACAGTTTACGTATGCCTTTACCTGCCGCCTTTCCAGTCAACCTCCGGCCTATACGTTTACCGACCTTGCCCTTTTTAACGGCGTTTATATCGTTACTGATTCGTAAAATTTTATAGAGTACGCTCTTTATCCCATTCGCTCAACTCCCTTCCGTTTGTTAGTTCGTCGATGTATGCCTCTAATTCGCCCGCCATTTTCCGATCACCATTACTCTTATATATCGTCTTTGCTTGCTGTAATCCGGCGACTATGAAAGTCACTGTTTCATGGTTTGTCTTAATTGTGACTGTTTTTCCGCTGCTTTCTACCCTCATGATACCGCCTCCCTTCTTTCTTGCTGACACGTTTTCCGTTACGTTTACCGTAACACAATTATAGTATACCGAGTTTATCTCGAATTGTCAAACTAACATTTCGTTTACCGTAACACTATGATATAATGATGTAGTAAGATGACGGGGGTTGCTAACAATGAAAGTAAAAATAACGTTAAAAGAACGCTTACAAGAGCGCAATATAGGCCAGCGTCAATTTTCTAAAATGACCGGGCTGTCTGTCCGCACCATAAACGAATTAGTGAATAATAAGACATTGCGGATTCCTGTAAGGGCATTAGAACGAATCGCTTTCGTATTGGAAATAACGAATATAAGCGAATTATTGACGATTGTTGACGATGATAAGGACGATGGGAACGGTGTATAGGGCAACGTTGGTGTCTCCGTCTATTCATCCGTCCTTCCCTTCATTGCGGAAGATTCCCTACTGCTGCCTCCCGCAGGAGTCTCCGACCCCCGTCCTTTTAAAATTTTGTACGCAAATTGTTAACGCCAGCAGTCGGGAGTTGTCAGAATAGTACCCCGGGTATAAACTGTTTAAAATGTTCAGAATAATATATGCAAATAAAACAGTTTATCTACTGATTAATGTTCGTTTTTAACGTAATCCCAACGTCAAGTACCGCCATGTCGCAATACCCCTTTTAAACGGAAGTGTTATCCGTTTTGTTTCATGTTTGTTTCATGTTTGTTTCATGCTTCTCTTATCCTTCGTCATCCTTGTCCTATTGCTTTCCCTGTTACTCAACCCTTCAAGTCGTACTGTATCCTAGTCCTGTATCGTCACTGTGGCGTCTGTGTGCTGTCCTATGACTGAACGAGTAATAACGTTGTAACGTTGGCACATCTTATAAGGCTTGTATGTGTGCGTTGTATGCCTTGTATTGCTATGTCCTATGTCCTACAAGTGATGGCGTTGCCTCCGTCCTTGTCCTTCCTGTTATCGTCCGTATGCCATCGCCTATGCGTGTCGTGTCTGTGTCGTACATGTTCCTGTACGTATGCCTAATGTATGTATGCCTGTCCGTGCCTGGCTGTCGTGTATGCCATGTGTCACTGTGCGCCTTGTATGACTGGCCTGTCCTCATAGGTTACGTTGCTAGTACTGAATGGATAGCCATGTAACGCATGTCCGCAAAAGTATACCATTACGTCCGTTATGATCCGATATATTTTCGCGTCTGTAAACATACAATAACCAATTATACAAACGTCCATATAGTTACTTGACCTTTACAAACAGATAGTATACAATAGACTTAACAAACATTACGGAAGGATGATGACCTATGACAGACAGTAAAACATTCGCTTACATACGAGTCAGTAGCAAGGAACAAAACGAGTCTCGGCAGATTCATACGATGAGGGAAAAAGGCGTACCCGAACGTAACATATTCGTCGATAAACTCTCCGGAAGTAATACGAACAGACCGCAATATCAGTTGTTAAAGACGTATGTCCGTAAAGGTGATACGGTTATATTCGATTCTATCTCCCGTATGTCACGGAATATGGACGATACAAAGAACGAATACAAGTGGTTCGTCGATAACGGTATTTCCTTACAATTCGTTAAAGAACCGATGTTAGACTATGACGTAAACAACATAGAAAACGATCCGGTAAAGAAGGCCATTCCCGATATTATCCTAACGTTGCTTGCTTCATTCGCTGAAAAGGAACGTCTCGATACAAGGCAAAGACAACGAGAAGGAATCGACGCTGCTAAACGTAATGGAAAGCATCTCGGACGGCCTAAAAAGTCTTATGAAACGTTATCGAATGAAGATAAACAGTTATTCCACGAACAGTATAGACGGTGGAAGAACGGTGAACAGACTGCTGTACAAACGATGAATAATGCCGGACTGAAAAAGTCCACGTTTTATAAGATAGTAAACGAATACGAATCGCTATTGACCGCTAACTAATCGAATGGTTTGCGGTTTATTTCCTTCCTAGTTTCCGTCTATGTACGTTTTCGGTATTAATAACTTATTTATATCTACGTAACTCCTTCGCCTATTCCGTAACACATCCGTCCTAACAACCTACGTATGATATGCGATAATGACGATAATGTACGTATAAAGGCGTAATGTTCGTGTTTTAACAGTCTCCGACCTCCCCCATTATTCCGAGATAGCTTCGACTGGTGAACGGCTCGCCTAGTATACATACGTAATAGCAACGGAATCGAATCGGACATCATACGCAACTTCATACGCAATACCTACCTTCCGCAACTAACGCAACGCCTAACTCAATACAATATATAGTATATAACATAATCAATACGTACTACATATACGTGTCGTGTACGTTTGTAACTTTTAAAACAAAGTAAATTAATAGGAATAATACAGTTATATCCTGCGTCACATCAACGTTTTACAACGGAATAAGCAACGGTTTGTCAAGTACATCAGCTTTACACTTATGCGGAACTCACGCAAATAAATTTGCCATTAATTCGCTTCCCATCCGATCAAGCATATTACTTAATATACCGTTAAAGTATCCGGCAATGTTACGCAACTTTTTCCGTTTAGTTGCGTGGAAGGTCTCCCGGATTGCTTGGATAGCAACGTCAATTAATTCGTCATCCTCGTATGCTTTCCGCAATTCCTTCGTTTGTCCTCTGAACACACCATAAAGACGTGATACCAATCGTTGGCTATCTTTTCCGACGAATTGTTTTACGGCATCTTTAAAACGTTTGTACGGCGTTCTGATGGCGATACAATACGTATTACTGGAAGTAATTGTATAATGATTATAGTTAACTGGTTCGGCTGCATTTTCGGACTTTTCCACCTTGTTTTGCTTATCATTTTCGACATTGTTTGCGGTGACAGCTTCCGGTGACAGTGACGAATTAACGACGATAATATTTACCGATTTCTTGCGACTTTTTCCGAATCCGGTCCACTTTTTAACCGTCGGAATACGTTCGATCATTCCGTAACCTGCCAACTTGTTCACCGCTCGTATAACCGTCCTTTTCGACATTCCGATACTTTCTGCAATCGTCTGGTACTTCGCGAATGAAACGCCAATAACACGTAAACTAGAACGTCCCAGAAAACGCAAAACCTCAATGACAGACTCCGGTTGCTCATCATTGCGTAGGACTTCGATGTATTCGTAAATTTTTTCGTCCATTTTGGCGATAGTTTCGAATGAACGGTATTTTTCGATATTGGCGAATGTGATTTGTTCGTAGTTTGACATTTTCGTTGCCTCCGTTTTCTAAGAGGCGTACACCGCCGAATTAAAACGTTAGTAGACGCAATATTCCGTAAACTATAAAGGATATACGTCCAGAATTTGACGTATCCGGCTTTTTTGCGATATACTGTTTATACGGTAGTTGTCGTATATCACCTTCGGGTGTGTACGACTCTTTTTTTTGTTTTTAAATTTTTCTCTTCCTTGGTCTGCTCATTTTCTCCGCAACCTTATTTACTGGTGAATGTTTCGTGTGCTGATTTTCCAACGCTTTATTGGATAAATGGGTGTAACGTAGAACCATTCTTAAATCGGCATGGCCCAGCAACATTTGTAAATGGCGTATACTTCCGCCGTCCTCCAGAAATAAAGTAGCTGATGTATGACGTAATAAATGCGGGTGTATATTTTTCTTGATCTTCGCCTTTTCCCCGTATTCATTTAATCGTTTCCTGAACAAGTCCCGATCTATCTGTTCACCGTAATTAGTAAGGAATACATATTCGCTATCAAATTCGCTATTTGCCAATATCAACCGTTTAACTAGCTTCGTTGTCGCCGGACGTAAAGGTAATGTCCTTGGCTTTCTACTTTTGGCGATATTAGCAGGAATAGTAACGGTGTTATGCTTTAAATCGAAATTACTTTCTTTAAGATTTGTTGCTTCGCTAATCCTCATCATTCCGTCGATAAGTACATACATAAGTGTATGGTCTCGGAATCCCGCATACATAGACTTATCTGGCGCTTTTAGTAACCGCTTTAATTCGTCCAAATTCATTACTTCAACCTTTTCCAACGGCTGCGGGAGATTCTTAACGCCTTTCATCGGATTACTAGGCGTTATTTCTTCCTCATACAAACAGGCAAACATGACACGCATTGTTTTTAACCTTGTATTTATCGTACTTGGAGCCAACCCTTTATGGCGTTGCTTATCAGTCTTGTACTTGTGCCCGTCAAATGTTATAACCTCGGTTTTCATGTAAGTTATATAATCGCGGAATACTGATCGATTTAATTCCTTGAATACGGGCTGTATATCTCGTACCTTTAAAAAATTGACGAAATACGAATAGTTATCTTTGTACTGTTGTAGCGTGCTATCCGCCTTACCCTCTGCAACCTTAATCGAATAGAAAGTCCTAAATAAATCGTCCAATTCCATAAAAAAACACACCTCCCATTAACGGAATGTGTGCGACAATATCGACCAATTAATACCGAAACTTTGCGTCAAAGTCACCGTTTTATGTCAACGCAAAAAAGCACCAAAACGTTGGTATTTCAACATCTTGGCGCGTATGTAATATCCGAAAATTCCAATAGCCACTGTCAAGGTAGCGCTCTCCCTGCTGAGCTACGGAATCGATTGATATAATTTCGATCAAAACGGCGATACATTAATGTTACTTTAACGGTAACCAATCCATATATCATCTGTTTACATGAAGTATTATAGCAATAAGTCTGCTACCTGACAAGCCCTTTTTTTATCGGTGATTCACTTTATCGGCAGCTCTTACCTGTCTCTTTGTCCCAATCCGTGATAAACTTAAGTGTGGAAGTGAGGTGTGAGCTGTTGCGAAGAAAAGGAACAATGAAAGATTATACAATTAAAAGTCGGTATTTGGATGAGGATATGACATTAAAAATTTATTATCCTGAAGCTTTTTCTCCTTTATACAAATACCATATTTGTATCATGCAGGATGGGGACGATTATTTTCAATTGGGAAGGGTAGCAACATTAAGCGATAATCTTCATGAAACGGGAGAAATTACAAATACCATATTTGTCGGCATTCATTACCGGGATAAATTTGACCGCAGAGAGAAATATCATCCCAACGGTAAGCAAAACAATGCATATACCAAATTTTTGATCAATGAAGTGGTACCATTTTTGGATGATTTGCTGCCCGCTTATCATATGGGTCAGTCACGAACATTAATGGGGGATTCACTAGCCGGAACACTGGCATTAATGACAGCTATTCATTACCCCAACACATTTAGTAACGTGATTATGCAGTCACCTTATGTCAATAATACCGTAATACAGGCCGTGACAAATGCCAGGAATATTGCTTCACTTGATATTTATCATACAATTGGTACAGAAGAAACGGCTGTACATACGACAGACGGTTCCGTAGAGGACTTCCTGACACCAAACAGAGACTTGCACAAACTTCTGGTCACAAAAGGAATGAGCTATTTTTACCATGAACTGGACGGCCCACATACTTGGAAACCATGGCAAAAAGATTTGCAACATGCATTAACCACTATATTGGAACCATGAATTCCTTGTGTTAATTATCATGAAATTTTCGACAAATGCTTTTCAACTGTTGTTACTTTTTGTTATAATCTCATCTTTGACAGTAAAAATCACAGAAACGTCCTCATATTAGGCGCAACTGTGATTTTTTTAGTGCTAAAAAGTGAGTACTATTTACTTTTTTTAACCTCTTTTAAAATTTTTTTCATTTTTTGTATCGGCACGATTTCCGTGTCTGTTCGAAATCCGAAAACATCGTGCAATTTGTCTGTTAGATCTGTTCTGGTATAAGTAGGAATGTAACCCTCGTTTGTAGCTTTCAACACACGCATTTCCCGTAATGTTTGAATGATTTCAAAACAGGTAGCTGACTCGTCAATTTTCTTTTCAATTAGGCGGTAGGTCAATAATGACAGAAAGCATACTAAGAAGTGGGCCTTGATTCGCTCATCTTTTTGGAGGAAGACCGGTCGCGTTCGCATTTCACTTTTTAAAATGCGAAAGGTCTCTTCAATTTCCCAGCGTCGTTGGTTGATTTTAACAATTTCCCCTGGTGTGCTTTCCAAGTTTGTACATACACCATAAAAACCATCAAATTTCGATTCTTCATCAACGAGTGCTGAATTAATGGTGTACTTACTCTTTCCAGCAATCTCTCCATCTTCTGTGACATGTGTGGACTGTATAAAACGATCTGGCGAATTTGCCCGCTTTTTCTCTATCCGCGAAGGATTATCCACCTTTTTCAGTGCGCGATCTATTTGTTTTTCACGAATACCTGCTTGATAGCGTTTATGTTTCGGTGAAAAGGTGACGACCAATTTTTGTTCGAATCCATTTTCATTGATCCAGCGTTCTTTATGGTATACTTGTTTATCATTTTTAAGATCAAGATCATTCAGATTGATTGTTTGTTTTCTTTTCTTGGCGGCCGCTTTCTGAGTAGGATCTACCATCTCCCACCCTGAAGGATCCAAAGCCCACTCTTTCAAATGCTTTTTTAATTTTTTGATGGACTGTGTGGTGACAAAAGCTCGTTTATTCATAGAATTGTACAATCGATTTTCATGGGAAGAAAGCCCGGCATCTGTACAGACTACAAATTTAGATAGCTGAAAATCTTTCAAGATTCTTTTCTCCAGGGGCTTTAATGTTGGCTGCTCATTTTGATTCCCGGGATTGATTACAAAGGCGAGTGGAAGCCCGCTGCCATCCATAAATAATCCCATTTGAACGATTGGATTCGGACGGTTTTCTTTCGACATCCCATATTGTTTCAGACCTTCTTCTTCTTCAATCTCGAAATAGAAATTTGTACAGTCATAGTAAAGGAGCTCCGTCTTTCGCTCAACGATGGCTGTGCTATTTTTGTATACTGTCCTTTCGATCGTATCGGATTCCTCAGCTAAGATATCTAATGCCCGATATATATGCTGTGTATCTACGGAATGGGGCTCCAATAAATCATCTGCCCTCTCTAATGTTCCTTTTTTTGAAGTTGGGTAAATAACCCGCATGTATATTAGGAGAGCTAGAATCTTGTTTAAATCGTATGTAAAGTTGTGTCGATCGGAAATATCTTTACATATTTTATCTAGTTTTAGTTGATGATAAATCGACTTTAAGAAAAGATAACCAACGTTAAAAGATCGTTTTCCCACCTTTGGTATCGACTTTTTTGGATTGTACTTGACGATAATCGTTTCTGACTTTAGCTTTTTTTCTTCCGTTAATTTTTTTGCATATGCACGTGCCCATTCTTCCGGGTCAACACCAGGATATCTTTCACGAATTTCCTGTTCGTTGCCTAAAGATTCAATGACTTTCGTAGTTGATTTCCCATTAATATCTCTAACATTTTCAATAACGGAATAGGAAACAGAATTCTTGGATACACTTTTTTTAATACGCATGGATATCCCTCAAATCTTCTTGAATGCCTCTATCATAACATAGTACTATGTAGTACTCAATAATTTAATTAAAAATTTGACAAAAAAATAAAGCCATCACAGGCTTTAAAGGCAATTTCTGATTATGTAGGTGTCAAACTCCCGTTAATTATCATGAAATTTTCGACAAATGCTTTTCAACTGTTGTTACTTTTTGTTATAATGAAGAGTAATCATATGATAGAATAAATGTGCTATCATAATAGGGAGTAAAATAAGAACAAGGAGGTTGTATGATGAAGTACGGTATTGTTACCTTTCCATCCAAGCCTGTCCAAGATGAAGTCAATTCTTATAGAAAACGGTATGATCCGCATTATGCGTTAATTCCGCCACATATTACGTTAAAGGAAGCGTTTGATGCAACAAATGATGAGCTGGAAACGCTCGTAACCGAATTAAAACATATTGCAAACGAAACAAAACCGTTCAAAATCAACGTGAACAAAGTAAGTACATTTGCTCCCGTAACCAACACCATTTATTTGAAAGTGGAGCCGATTCAGGAATTGATCGATTTACATGAAAAGCTGCAAAGCGACAAATTCCCCGAGAGCGAGGAATATACATTTGTTCCACATATCACGATTGCCCAGAAATTAAAATATGAAGAGTACTCCGATATTTTTGGCAGCTTAAAAATGAAAGATTTCAAAATTGAGGATACCATTGATCGTTTTCAATTACTTTATCAGTTAGATAATGGCTCGTGGACTGTTTATGAATCTTTTGTGTTTGGGAAGGAATACGTGTGATTATCAAACGTGCCCGAACTGAGCAAGAAATCAAACAAGCCTTCCAGGTACGTACCACAGTATTTGTTGACGAACAGCACGTACCGCCGGAAGAAGAAATTGATCATTTCGATAAAGAAGCAATCCACTTTATTGGGATTCAGGATAATCATGCCATCGCTGCCAGCAGACTACGTTTTACGGAAGATTATGGTAAGTTGGAGCGTATCTGTGTCATGAAAGATGCACGCGGAAAATCATATGGTTCTGAACTGATCAGGAAAATGGAAACAGAAATAATGGAAAACGGGTATCAAAAAGCAAAATTAAATGCACAAACTCATGCGGAAAAATTTTATAAACGACTGGGCTACGAAACGATTTCGGGGGAATTCCTTGATGCAGGTATCCCACACGTTACCATGATTAAGAATTTGGAATAAAAAACAGTCCGTCATCATATGGCGGGCTGTTTTTTGGATAATGATAACATTTGGGTTCGTGTTCACACGATGCTGACATACCCTTTCCCACAAACAGCCCCTTTCTTAGATACTTGCATTAATTCGCTGTGGTTTTTTCTGAAGGGTTTGGTAACCATATGCCTTCAAGCTGATTTTATACGGTCCTTCAATATAAAATTGACCTCGCTTATCACCAACCATCCGATTTTTATAATCCTGGTATTGATATTCAGAAACGGGTAACACATAACCCATTCAAATCACCTTCCAATAGTTTATCCATGTTTCGTTACGAGCGATTTTCATTTATCTTTTCAAACTATTCAATTAACAATACCCGTTTTCCTTGAAAGTTATGCATTGAATCTTCACTCATCCTCCATCTTTTTTTCCAGTTCCTTAATAAGTGATTCAAGGTGGCCGATTCCTTCTAAAAAGTCATTGTTCCATTTATCCAGTTGTTCATCCCATTCACCCATGCGACGTTCCGGATATTGGAACCACTTCTCATTCTTTTCCAAATGTTTTTCAATATCACGCAGATGCCGCAACCAAGGTATTCTCGGCTTTTCCCACATGCAACCTATCCTCCTTAAGGTGTTGTCCAGATTTTAATGAAAGAAAAGACAGCTTCATCAGCCGTCTCTCCTTGTTCTCGTTAAATCCAGGAAAACGGTCCCCTATTCTCCCGCTCATCATTCTCATCTTCTGCTTTCTCTTCGCCTTCATCATTCTGTTCAGATTCACGCTCTTCATTAGCCGGTTCTTCATTTTCACCACGTTCTGGAATTGGACGGCCAAGGAACGGGTCATACCTGGGATGGCGGCGCTGCTGCGGTTCCACTTGTACATTGTCCGCCTTAATAACCAAATCTTTCACATGGATAACTTTTTTATTATCAGACATTTATCATTCACTCCTTTATAACATTTACTCCCTTATTAATATGGTCGCTATTAGTCTATGTAGACACATCACCTTGGTTATAGACATTCGCCCTTTTCTGTTAAAATTCACTTTCCCTTTTATACATCAGTTGTCCGCCCACACCACCATGGGGTTATGTCATATTCTATTAAGGACACTAGGTCAAATCACACTTTCAGAAAGGAGTAATAATTCATGGGTTGTTGCGGAAAAGAGTATGAAACTGGCAATTGTGTATGTGATATTCTAAAGGAAATTGCAGACGTTCAAAGTGACATCGTTGAGAATTGCTGTGACACAAGTTGCGAAAGATCCATCAATGATTTACTAGGTGAACAAGAATCAGCTGATTTAGATACAGTACCAGTTTTATTGTACTGTCAAGATGGCTGCAAACCTTTCAAAGGGTTCGGAGCTTTTAGAGGTGATGGAAACGGAGGCTGCGACTTTGGTGAAGTAGTTGGAAGTTTCTATTTCCGTGTGAAAAAAGTTGACGATAATTGCTGTGCTACACTGGAGCTATTAAGGGATCCTTATGATAAAGATAGCAATCCGGCAGATCCAGTCTGTCAGGATACGTGTCATTTGCGTGCTACAGGAATCTGCATTACCGTTGATGTTAACTGTTTCTGCCACATAACATGTTTACCGGCGATTTCAGCATTCAATACAGTAACTGGTCCCGCATAATAAGTATTAAATCATTATCAACCAAGGAGAAGAGGAAATACCCCTTCTCCTATTTTACATGTCTCGGTCTTCGCTTCCTGACCCATCCGGCTCCTACGACCAGCGGCTTTCGTTTTTGACCTTACATACCCAGCATGCGTATGTCTATTATTTCCTCCATAGGTATACTAAAATTCCGTCTTCCTGTTCTTAGGATAATTGTTTCTTCCTCTTGATCGATGATAATTCCACGGTAGGCGCGTTCTTCAGTTTTTACTTCACATTTCAAATTTGGAATATGCGACGGTAAATTCAATAAATAATCAACCTTTTCCTCGACTGTCATATCCTTAAATTTAGTCCTTTCCCGGTTTTTCTGTGAATTTTGTTCACCCTCTGTTGTGTCTTCCTGTTCTTCCTGATGTTCCTGCCATGTTTCTGTTAGCGAATCTTCATCATCCTCGTCTATTACTGCGGGCTGAGGATTTTGAAACTGTTGAAAGCTATTCCCTCGTGTGGGCATGACACTGGATGTATTCGTTTCATGTTGTTCGGGGGCTGATTTGGCTGTTTTTTTGGGGGTTGCATAATGATCTTGCATTTTCACTTCAGGCTTTTTCATTTTGGGTTGTTGGATATAAAATAATGGATCTTTGGCATACCGCTTGCGCACCATTCGACCATCTCTCCTTTTATACTTGTTATCAACTCATTATATGAAGCCTTTTTAAAAATGTGTTATTTGCCTATATCCTTATAATAGCTCATACAAAAGCAGAAGCTCTTTCTAAAGCTCCTGCTTATCCTGCATTGTTGCAGATACGTTGCTGAACGGTCGCCTCCGCTTTTCTATCTAAATTAAAAAACTCATAAAGGCTGTTGCCAATCCGAAATAAATCAATGTAGAAATAAGGTCGTTAAGCGTGGTAATAAATGGTCCGGATGCAACAGCCGGATCAACTTTCAAACGATCCATCAGCATTGGCACCAAGGCACCAGCTATCGTAGCCACTGTCAAGGTAATCAAGAGGGAGATACCAACAAGCAAACCTAAGAAGAATTGACCCTTCCATAAATAGATCACAATCGTAATAATAATCCCACATGTTGATCCTGTAATGAGTCCGGTCCCCAATTCACGAAAAATAAGTTTAAGTTTGCCTGTTGCACCGTACTCCCCCGTTGCAATCCCGCGTACCGCTACAGCGAGTGCTTGTGTACCTGTATTTCCCGACATCCCGGCTATTACCGGGATAAAAGCAGCCAGAATCGCAACTTTTTCCAGTGTATCCTCGAACATACCGATCAAACTTGCCGTTAGCATGCCTAAAAATAATAAAATGATTAACCATGGGAGGCGTTTTTTGGCAGATTTGAAGGCATTTTCACTGGGACGGTCAACATCTTGAACCCCGGCAAGTTTGGAATAGTCGTCACTTGCTTCTTCATCCATAACATCCAAAATATCGTCAACTGTAATGATACCAAGCAAATGTTGCTGAAAATCTACAACAGGTACGGCGAGAAAGTCATAATCCCGTATCATTTGCGCAACCTCTTCCTGATCCAGACCAACCGATACGGACACCACTTTTTCACTCATGATATCACCTATTTGTGTATTCTCATCAGCAACAATCAGATCCCGTAACGAAAGCACACCAACCAACTGTTTATCTTCATCGATTACATATAGATAATAAATGGTTTCCGCATCTGGTGCCTCTTCCTTTAGATCAAGCATGGCCTGCCCGGTGGTTTCTGTCTTGTATAGAGCGATAAATTCTGTGGTCATAATACTTCCAGCTGTTTTTTCCTCGTAATGTAACAACTGTTTGATTTCATCAGCCGATTCCGTATCCATGATGGTCAGGAAGCTGGCTACTTTATCTTTTTCCATTTCGTTTAAAATGTCAACCGCATCGTCAGTCGCCATTTCTGCAAAGACCATTGCCGCAAACCGGGGATCCATCTCACTAAAAAAGCTTTCCGTATCCTCAAGTTCAATATTTTCCATGATTTCAGATGTTTCTTCAGGAGATAAATACGAATATATCCGCATTCTTAATTCCCTTGGCTGTTCCATGAAAAATTGCGCCTGATCGTATGGATGCATATCAAGAAATTCTTCACGAAACTGTTCGATTTCTTCATCTTCCAAAACCGCTATCAATTGGTTCCATTGGCTAGTTTTTTCGTTATGATCTTCCATAGGTATCACTTCCTCTGGGAACTATACTATCCCATTATTTCCCCGGCTTCAACCGGCATAAACATTTTACTCACGCTATCCCCTTCGATATTAATAAGGAAAGAATAAAGTGAAACTTCAATCAGTGGGGGATTACTGCCAGTTAATGCGTGATAAAAATATTTATGGTTATTTATAAAGAGTCTGTACATGGTGTAGTATAAATGACACTTATTTAGTTGTCAACAATTAAATTTCCCGCACGCAACTTTATTGATACAATTATCATGGTGTTATTATTTCATTTTTCAAAATACAATAAGAAAGCTTAAAAAAATTACGGTTTTCGTGTAAACTGTCATAAGGGACTATAATTGTAGAGAAAGTAAGGAGTTTAAATGAACAGTCTATCAAACCGACCGAATATTGATTATACATTAATTTTTATTATTATCCTTTTGGGATGTGTGAGTTTATTTACCATATATACCATTGTGCCTTCCTTGCCGGCAAGTTATGATGGATCCCACTTTGTCTTCAAGCAATTTGCCTGGTATATTGCAGGTGGCATCTTAGTAGCGTTTATCATGTTGCTCGACTATGATCGTTTTAAGCAAATTACCTGGATTTTATACGGTATCGGTCTTGTTTCATTGCTTATGCTAACGTTACGTTTTCCAGCTCCAATCATCCATGAAGCCAATAACGCGGTCAGCTGGTTTAAGTTCCCTGGGATTGGTACAGTACAGCCCTCTGAGTTTATGAAAATATTTCTCGTGTTGGCAGTTTCACTGGTAGTTGCACAACATAACGAGAAATATAGGACCAAAAAAAACATCAAAAGTGACTTGTGGCTGCTGTTAAAAATTTTAATTGTCGCCCTTCCACCAATGCTGTTAATTGCTACTGAACCTGACTTGGGAGGTTTTTTAGTTTTATCGTTTATTACGGCAAGTATTGTACTTGTGTCCGGAATCAGCTGGAGAATTATTTTTTCTATTTTGGGGGCTGCCGTTGGAATTGTTGCAGCCGGAGTAGCTGCATGGTACTTTTTCCCGGGACCGGTTGCCGACTTTCTTGAGGATTCCGTATTCGGTCACGTATCAAGTCGTATTTACGGTTGGCTTGACCCTGAACAATATCCGGATTCGGGGTACCAACTTATTCTTGCTATGTTAGCGATTGGGTCCGGGCAACTATTTGGAAAAGGAATAAGTAATTTGGAAGTGTATGTACCGGAGCGGCATACAGACATGATTTTCACTGCAATTTCCGAGCAATTCGGGTTTATTGGAGCAAGCCTTGTTGTCGCCTTGTTCTTTGTCTTTATCTATCGTTTAATTCATATTGCCCTGATGAGCAATGATAGCTATGGCAGTTATTTGGTGACGGGGCTGGTGGGAATGTTTTCCTATCAGGTATTCCAAAATATCGGCATGTCTATCCAATTACTCCCGGTGACAGGGTTGCCATTACCGTTTCTAAGCTATGGCGGCAGCTCGACCTTGGCCTATATGATGGCAGTTGGTATTGTGCTTAATGTACACTCCAGAACCAGACAGTATATGTTCCAATAAGAGCACGCTTCACTTAACATTCCTATGTAGGGGAAAAGGTTGCATCTACCATAACGGATGATGCAACCTTTTTTTAGGCTTGTTTATACTAATGGTGTTAAAGCGGCTAATGAAAAAATCAGGAGTGATCCATACATGAAAATTGATGTGATTGGCGATGTGCATGGCTGCCTAGAGGAGTTGCAGCAATTATTTTTTCAATTGGGATACGAAAAGGAACAAAATCATTATTACCATCCTGATGGACGTTTGCCTGTTTTTGTTGGCGACATTACCGATCGCGGTCCCAATTCCGTTGGAGTGATAAGGCTCGTATGCGAAATGGTATTACAACAAAAAAATGCCAAATATGTTCCGGGCAACCATTGCAATAAGCTATACAGATATTTTTTAGGTAATAACGTCATGCAAAAGCATGGGCTTGAGACAACTGTTGCCGAGTTACAGGCGTTGGATAGCGCGGCAAGAGCAGATATCCGCAAGCAATTCATGACCCTTTATGAAACCGCCCCACTCTATTTGGAAATCCCGGAAGTAAATGCAATCGTTGCTCACGCCGGAATCAAAGAATCCTATATCGGCCGGTATGATAAGAAAGTTAAATCGTTTGTCCTGTATGGCGATGTAACGGGGAAACTGGATGAAAAAGGACGTCCGATCAGACGAGACTGGGCCAAGTACTACCACGGCTCCCGTTGGATTGTTTATGGACATACACCGGTCATGGAGCCGCGGATGGTGAATAAAACAATCAACATTGATACAGGGTGTGTATTCGGAAATGCCTTAACCGCATTTCGACTCCCCGAGGAAAAAACTGTTATCGTACCATCCAATCAGCCATTTATTGCAGATAAATTCACATCGTTTCCTTAATGAGTTGGTTCATATCTTCCGGGATGTTTGTGTGAAACTCCATTACCTCTTTGGTAAATGGATGCACAAATGCGATATGGCAGCAATGGAGAGCCTGCCGGGATATCAAACGATTTGTTCCGCCATATAACTGATCACCTGCAAGCGGATGACCAATATGGGAAAAGTGGACGCGGATTTGGTGGGTTCTCCCTGTCTCAAGACGGACATCAACGAAGGAAAATGCTTCACTTTGCTGTATGACCTGATAATGCGTAACGGCAGGTTTTCCTGTTTCAGTCACGGTTCGTTCGATGATTGATCCTTCTTTTCTGCCAATTGGTGCGTTAATGGTTCCGTCGATTGGTAAGCCCCCTTCCACAATTGCCCTGTAACCCCGTTTCACTTTACCGGCTTTTTGTGATTTAGCTAATAAAGAATGACTGTAACGATGCTTGGCAATCAACAATATTCCAGATGTATCCCGGTCCAGTCTTGTAACGACATGCACGGTAAATGGAAGGCTATGCTTTTGGTAGTGCGCTAACACCCCATTTGCTATTGTTCCCGACGTATCATTCATCGAAGGGATCGTTACAATCCCCGCTGGTTTATTAATCAATAAAACAGCGTCGTCTTCATAGATAATATCAAGCTGCATTGGTTCCGGATGCAAACTGGCACCGACTTCCTCCGGTGGAAAGGTTAATTGAACCTCTTCTCCCGCTGTCAAACGGAAACGAACAGATTGCACCTTTTTATTGACCATTATTTTTCCACCATCATGGATGACAGCCTTTAATATCCGTCTTGACAATCCTTGTACCTGCTGTAAATATTCACGGAGAAGCATACCATCATGTTGTTGTGCAATTTTCCACTTCAAACAAATTCACCTTCTAAAAAGATGTTCAAAACCATTTTTTATTCATTGTTCCTAATATAATAAGACATAAGGTTTTGAACATACATTTCTATTTCTTCATGTCCCCGTCTTTAACAAACGATTCCCGTACCCGATGCCAAAACGGAAATGGACGGAATCTGGCAAACCTCACCTTCTCCTTGGCAACACGGCATTGAATTGATTTTACATCCTTATATGTCTCTGTTATATGGTCAATCGTAATCAGAAAACTTCGATCAACAATAGGTTTGAGCAAGCATGTATGGTGCTTGGGCAAAATTAATGGTGATCCTATTGTCCGGTAAACACGATTGTTAATCGAAGCCATTTCCGTCAATTGAATTGCCTCAATAGACGGATGAATAATACCGCCGCCCAATGCCTTATTATAGGCAGTACTTCCGGAAGGCGTAGAAATGCATAGACCGTCCCCGCGAAATGTTTCAAATTGCTCTCCTTTAATTTCCACATCACATACCACAGAACCTTCTGCCGTTTTTATCGTGGCTTCATTTAGTGCCAAAAATCGTTGTTCCTGTCCACCACTTTTCGAACGCAGAATCACCTCAAGCAACGGGTATTCAACAACTTGAAACGGCGTCTTGGCAATTTCAATAATCAATTTCTCCACTTCACTCGGAACCCAATCCGCATAAAAGCCCAAATGGCCGGTATGGATCCCGATAAATGCCGTTTGATCAGTTCTATGTAAATATCGATGAAACGCCTCTAGAAGTGTCCCATCACCACCGACAGAAATAACCAATTCCGGTTCTTCCTCATCATACACTAAATCAAAATCAGTCAAATAATGCTTCATTCTTGCCATAATGTTGTTTGACCGTTCGTCGCCTTTTGAAACAATAACAAATTTCACGCGAACCTTCCCCCCCTCTTACTATGATATAATCAGTCCAACTGCAGGCACCGGCGTTTTACTTCCGATGAAAAATCGCCTGTGCTTCCTGGACCTCATTTTTTATTTTCGACATTTCTTCATCAAGTTTAAATGCAGCCTCGGCAGCTCGCTTTAGTCTCGTTTTAATCTCGGATGGAATCCTGCCTGCATATTTGTAGTTTAAGGAATGTTCATTGGTTGCCCAAAAATTCATGGCAAGTGTTCGAATCTGTATTTCTGCCAGCACAATTTTCTCTCCATGAATGGTTTCGACCGGATAATGAATAACCATGTGAAAGGAACGATAACCGCTCTCCTTCTTGTCGGAAATATAGTCTTTTTCTTCAATAACAGTAAAATCATTCCGTGATCTGATCATATCAACAATTGTATAAATATCATCAACAAATTGGCAAACAACGCGCACACCAGCAATGTCCTGCATCTCATTCGGAATATTCTCCAGTCTGATCTGCTTTCGCTTGGCTTTTTCCAGTATGCTCGGAATCGGCTTTACCCTGCCTGTAATAAACTCAATTGGCGAATGCCGTTTTTCATATTCAAATTGTGCTCGCATTCCTCTTAATTTTACCTTTAATTCATCAACTACCTGGGAATAAGGTGCAAGAATAATTTCCCAATTCACCGTACGCACCACCTGTCCATATAATCCTATTTTATCACGTATTGACGTTCTATTCATGAAACCTCTACTAAATGAAGTTTCACCTTATTTTAACATATTGTTCTTCAATCATGTGTCACTTGCAGCAACGGATAACTTTTGCATATTTGTCCAACATTAGCGATAATCAAAGGTAAGCTAATGGAATATAAGAGTGGAGGTTATTATGGTACAGGAAATTGAGATTGAATATAAAAATATATTAACGGAAAAGGAATTCTATCAATTGTTGAACCAATACCCATTTCCCAAAGAGGCAACAGTCCAGACGAATTATTACTTGGAAACCCCTGATTTTAAGTTAAAGGAAAACGGCTGTGCATTGCGGATCCGCAAAAAACAGAATAGTTTCGTTCTAACATTGAAAGAACCACATCTAAACGGACTGCTGGAAACACATGATACGCTTACCAAGCAAGAAGCGTGTGCTATATTGGATGGAAGTGTGATAAAAAAAGCAAATATCATCGAACGTTTAAACGCAATGCATATCCCTGTCTCTTCTTTAGTATACTATGGTAAATTAACGACCGAGAGACGAGAAACAAAACTCAATGGGACATTACTCGTGCTTGATCATAGTATGTATAATGGTATAACCGATTATGAGTTGGAAGTTGAATCACCTTCTGAGCAAATCGGCATTCGGGTGTTTAAACAGATATTAAAAGAGCAGGCAATTGCGAAACGGGATACACCAAACAAGATTAAACGTTTTTTCACTTCCATTCCGTAATGATCCTGGGCAATGAAGGCGTTATCAAACAGATTGATTGCCGGTTTGAGCATTACATTGCTACAATAGAGCTACTACATGATAGAAGAAAGTGAGCAAAAAATGAAACAGCCAGGAACCATTTACGAAGCGATTGGCGGATTTGATGCGATAGAACGATTGGTAGCAGCCTTTTACAAACGAGTTGGAAAAAATCCAAAACTAATCCCGATTTTTCCGGATGACTTAACGGAAACAGCTAGAAAGCAACGGTTGTTTCTAACCCAATTTTTCGGTGGGCCAAGACTTTATTCCGAAGAGCGTGGTAATCCAATGATGCGACGGCGACATTTGCCATTTGAAATTACCCCTTCCCGAAAAGACGCGTGGCTGGAATGTATGAGCAAAGCCTTGGAAGAAGCTGCGATTGCTGAACCATATCGAACTGCTATTTTCGAGAAATTAACCATGACAGCACACCATATGATGAACACCCCTGAGTGAACCAGGTGAAGGGTACAGGCAGGTCATGTTCAGCACGAAGCCAGGAACGTCACGGTTTTAGCCCCGTCTTGGTATAGTGCAATTAGAATTGATCATTTAATATACTTTCTTAACTGGATAGAAAGGAGAATCGATGTGAGTTGGGAATATGCTGGGCTCAAAGGCTCAAACAAGACTAACACATCGGCTGGAAACAGATTACTTAATCGTGGAGAAAAGCCTATTGAAATCTTTGTTTTTATTGACCCATTATGTCCTGAATGCTGGTCACTGGAGCCATACTTAAAAAAACTAACCATCGAATATGGTGACTACCTGATAATCAGACCCATTGTCACCGGGCATCTGAACAATTTAAATAAAGATAAATTCGATAGACCAAAACGTTTAAAGGAAATATGGCAAAAAACAGCGTGTCGAACCGGAATGAGCTGTGACGGGGATGTATGGATTGATAACCCGATATCCTCACCATGGATCGCTTCATTGGCAATCAAAGCTGCTGAACTGCAGGGAAAGCGGGCCGGACGGATATTTTTACGCAAGCTTCAAGAGAACTTATTTTTAATGAAACAAAATATTTCGGATGAGGACGTGTTAATGGCCTGTGCCAGAGAGGCAAACCTTGATATTGAAGAATTCAAAAATGATTTATATTCATCCTCTGCCAAGAAAGCATTTCAAGGTGATATGAAATTAACACAGGAAATGGAAGTAGATTATATCCCGACGATTGTCTTTTTCAACCAGGACGTAGAAGAACATGGAATCAAAATTTCCGGACTTTATCCATATGATATTTATTTACGCGTGCTACAGCAAATGTTGCAGTGGGATCCTGTCCCGGCGGAAAAGCCCGCTCTGGAAGACTTTCTTGCTAAATATGAAGTGGTTGGAAATAAAGAAGTAGCGGTTGTTTACGATTGGACCATTGCCAAAGCTGACAAGGAACTAAAAAAACTGCAGCTAAAACAAATAGTAAAAAGAATTCCCGCAAAGTATGGTACATTTTGGCGATATATTGGTGAAAAACCCTCTATTTAGGAGGGTTTTTCTTTTTTCGATATGGGTTTCATTTGATCATGGAATCAGCAATAATTCCGTCAATAAATCCGAATCCCCATCCAGATCCTTTCATTTGCCGCCATTCATCGCCTTTACTTTGTTCCTTACTTCACGAATGTTATCCATCTTGTTATCCCAGGTTTTTTGGCTTAAATCGACCGCATAGTCTTCTGGATTGTGGGTTCGTTTATGTTCATCCCAAAACAGTTTTAATTGTTCTTTGGCATAGGTCTGCACCTCTGATAAAGATGGAATCTCATAGACTAATTCCCCCTCTTTAAAAATGTCATGGTGCAAATTAACGGCCTCAAAATCGGTTACAGTTTTACTAACATATGTGTGAATCGGATGGAACATATGGAGACTTTCCTCTTCATTGGGATGCTCGTCTTCTAATGTAATATAATCTCCTTCCGCATGATGATCAATGGTATTAATGATGCGATAAAGTTTTTTCTTTCCCGGTGTCGTTACCTTTTCCGGATTACCCGATATTTTAATGGTATCTTCCATTTCTCCTTGATCATTTTCAATCGCAACCAGTTTGTATACAGCACCCAAGGCAGGCTGATCATATGCAGTAATCAGCTTGGTTCCTACTCCCCAAACGTCAATTTTGGCCCCTTGTGCCTGCAAGCTTAAAATGGTTGATTCATCTAAATTGTTTGAGGCATAAATTTTGGCATCCGTAAATCCAGCTTCGTCCAGCATTTCCCTGGCCCCTTTTGATAAATAAGCCATGTCACCACTATCCAAACGGACGCCTAAGAAATTAATCCGGTCACCAAATTCCTTCGCTACTTTAATAGCATTCGGCACCCCTGAACGCAATGTATCATAAGTGTCGACAAGGAACACACAGTCACGATGACGCTCGGCATATTTGGTAAATGCCTGATATTCATCTTTATATGCCTGAACCATCGAATGGGCATGCGTGCCAGAAACGGGAATGTCAAATATCTTCCCTGCTCTGACATTACTCGTTGCATCAAATCCGCCAATAAACGCTGCTCGTGTTCCCCAAATGGCTGCATCCATTTCTTGCGCTCTTCTCGTACCAAACTCCATCAACGGCTGATCTGCCACGATTTGTTTAATTCTCGAAGCTTTCGTCGCAATTAATGTTTGATAGTTCACAATGTTAAGCAAAGCGGTTTCAATTAACTGTGCTTCTGCCAAATTTGCTTCCACACGCAAAATCGGTTCATCTCCAAAGACAATTTCCCCTTCCCGGAGTGATTTAATAGTTCCGTTGAAGCGGAGATTCTTTAAGTAATCGACAAAATCTTCCCTATACCCTAACGCCTGTAAATAAAATAAATCTGATTCATGGAACCGGAATCCTTTTATATAATCAATAATTCTTTCCAATCCTGCAAAAATACCATAACCATTCTCAAATGGCAGCTTTCGAAAATATAAATCAAATACCGCCTTTCGATTATGTATATTGTCACCCCAATACGTTTCCGCCATATTTATCTGGTATAGATCAGTATGAAGTGCTAACCCGTCATCCTCGAAAGTCATCCGTATTACCTCCTGAAATAAAGTTGCGTGTGATCATACTAAAAATGAATTGCTCGCTCCCAATTAATGTCCATAGCAAATTTTTCACAAATACAATATTACCAATAATCATACCCTCCACAATAACAAAAAACAAGCTATTTTGTCGATTTCTTTGATCTAAATTCGGTATAATTCCCCTATTTATAGGATTGGTTGACACATCGTATTTTCCAACCATTTCAAATTCAAATAAAGGGTTTTTGCCGGTTGTAAAAGGGATAAAAACGTGTTAAATTATACATTGCTGAAGTGATACGTAAGCATATTTTTGGTTTAGGGGGTATGTTTGAAATGAAAGGTAAGGGAAATGTGGCAAAAAGGGAAACCAGAGATATTTTATGGTTTGTACCCCTGATTCTCTTTATTGGAAGTATCATTGCCATGAACATTCATTTTTAGTTGAACAACAAGCATCGCACATTAAAAAACGGCGACTCGATAAAAAATGAAAAATAACATAAAGGGTCAGCATATCCTCCAACGATTGAGATATTGCTGACCCTTTATTTATTGGTAAAAATACCTGGCAAAGATACCTGGATATCTACTGACAGATTCTCCTGGCATCGTGAAGTTATCTGAGTCCTTATCTGGCGCTTGACTGTATTTGATCTCCAGAGGGTTGTGATTTTTTAATGAAAAAGGCCATAATGAGCGCAATGACTGCAAATATTCCAGCTACAATAAAGGAGACATTGACACCATGCACCAGTCCATTCACACCTTCTTCAGGAATAGCTGCATCGGCCATCACAGTAACCAGCAATGCTGTTCCAATCGCTCCTGCTACTTGACGCATCGTATTGTTCATTGCTGTTCCATGCGGGATTAAATCAACCGGCAACTGGTTCAATCCGGCAGTGGTAACGGGCATCATAACCATGGATATGCCAAACATCCGGATACCGTTTACCGTTGCAATGTAGACAAAGGTCGTTTCGCTGGATAAATTAGTAAACATAAATGTTGTAATCGTTACAATGGTCAGTCCGGTAATTGAAAGCCATTTTGCACCAAACTTATCAAATAATCTTCCCGTGATCGGGTTCATAAGCCCCATCAAAATGGCACCCGGAAGCAATGCCATACCGGATTCAATAGCGCTAAAACCCAACATTGTTTGCATGAGCAACGGCAACACAACCGCAGCCCCAATCATGGCCATAAATGTAACCATGCCTAACGCGGTCGTTAAAGTGAATACGGGATTTTTAAACACGCGAAATTCCAGTATCGGATCTTCCAATTTCAATTGTCTAAGAATAAAGAAGACAAGTGCAATAGCACCAACAATCATGGAAATCAATACATGCATGCTCGTCCATCCGGCATCTCCGGCAGTACTAAAGCCGTATAATAGACCACCAAATCCTAACGTGGACAAGATAATAGATAGTATGTCGACCTTAATATCCTTCTGTTCCGTGACGTTCTTCAGCACAAAATAAGCAAGGATAATATCAAAAATAACAATTGGAATAACGATATAAAAGAGACTTCTCCATGGAAATTGCTCGACCATCCAACCGGATAACGTCGGCCCAATCGCCGGGGCAAAAGCAATCACCAAGCCAAACATCCCCATGGCCGTTCCGCGTTTTTCAAGCGGAAAGATGAGAAACAAAATGGTTTGCATCAGTGGCATGATAATTCCTGCACCAGCGGCTTGTAAAACACGACCGGTCATAAGTAATGAAAAATTGGGTGCAATGGAACAAACTAATGTACCGATACCAAATATCCCCAGCGCAAACATGAATAATTTTCTAGTTGTGAACCGCTCAATTAAAAACGCTGTTATCGGGATCATAATGCCGTTCACCAGCATAAAAATGGATTGTAGCCATTGGACAACTGTTTCTTGTAGCTGCAAATCTTCCATAATTTTCGGCAATGCGGTTGCAAGTAATGTCTGATTTAAAATCGCGACAAACGCCCCGGAAATCAATACGAGCATAATCGGTGTTTTCTTTATATTTTTGGGGGATGCTGCAGTTTGATTATTAACCATATTTCTCCTTCTTTCTCCTCTTTAATTATTTAATTTTTATCATTTCCATAACAAATTATTTTATCATGGCTTCATATCTTGGTTTCACTATAACTTTTCCTCAATACTATTTTACATTTTTTTCATCCTCTAAAAAAGAAAAAGGAAGGATACGCGGGGCAGCGCATATCCTTCTCTATTCTTTCCTTTATATTACAAAGGGGGGATGGGAGAAAGTTCATGTTCAAACAAAGGGGTTTTGTTTGTTACTGATCTTACATTTACATAATAGCAACTTGTAAACTTTATTTCAATAACTTTGTGCATCGTTTCACAAAAATGTCACAGAATGATTCATAATGGAGGTTCTGTATGACATATACTCTACCAAGAATATTTTTCGAGGTGATTACAATGCGGGAGATTATGCCATTTTTATTTTTAGTCCTGACGATTTTCGCCTTTTTCTTGAATGTACTAGGGTTCATGAAATTAATTCCGCTTTATATCTCGCTACCAATATTATTTGTTTCACTTTATTTAACGATCTATTCCTTCACGCATAAGCACGCATTCCGCGGCATGCGTTAATTAATAGGTTCATTTATTGCAATTGGAACTTTATTCACACAAAACTGCACCATCCTTTATGGGTGGTGCAGTTTTGTGAAGTTTATCTCGTCTTATTTAGCAAGCATTTTTTCCATTTCCGTTAATTTCTCTTCAAAAACGGCTAATCCATCCATGATTGGCTGTTTGGAGGTCATATCAACTCCTGCATGTTTCAATATTTCAATTGGGTAGTCACTGCTTCCGGCCTTCAGGAATTTATTGATATAACGTTCAACTGCTCCTTTTTCACCGGACAAAATTTGGTTGGCAAGTGCTGTAGCTGCCGAGTACCCTGTCGCATACTGGTACACATAATAGTCCATATAGAAATGCGGAATACGAGCCCATTCCATGCCAATTTCCTGATCAGATACGACATCTTCGCCAAAGTATTTTTTGTTTAAATCATAATAAATCTCGGTCAGCTTATCCGCGGTTAACGCTTCCCCATTTTGCATGCGGACATGGATGTCGTGCTCGAATTCAGCAAACATCGTCTGGCGGAAAACCGTCCCACGAAAACCTTCCAGAAAATGATTTAACAAATATAGCTTTTGTTGTTTGTCCTCCAAATTATTAAGCATATAATCATTTAACAATGCTTCATTACAGGTTGATGCCACTTCCGCCAAAAAAATATGATAGTTTCCATAACGAAATGGCTGTGATTTTCTCGTATAATAACTGTGAACCGAGTGTCCCAATTCATGTGCCAGGGTAAACACATCATTTAACGTGTCCTGCCAATTTAACAAAATATATGGATGGGTACCATATGCGCCGGATGAATAGGCTCCACTACGCTTTCCCTTATTTTCTTCCACATCAATCCAACGACTTTGAAAACCTTCTTTCAAGATGCTTGCATACTCTTTTCCCAATGGTGCCAAGCCGTCTAATACATACTGCTGGGCTTTTTCATAAGGGATCTCCATGTCAACATCCTGAACCAGTGGTGTATACATATCATACATGTGTAACTCGTCAAGCCCAAGCACCTTTTTCCTTAGGGCCGCATACCGGTGCAAGAGTGGCAGCTTTTCATTAACCGCTTCGACCAGATTCTCATACACTTGCTCAGGGATGTTGGCACTATCCAATGCTTCCTGTCTTGCTGAGTCATAATGCCGAACTTTGGCATTGAAATTATTGGTTTTGACAGTCCCTGTTAGTGTTGAGGCAAATGTATGGATAAAATCGCCATATGTCTTGTACATTTTTTTAAAGGCCTCTTCCCGTACACGGCGATCTTTTGATTCCAAAAATCCGATGTATCGCCCGTGCGTCAGATCAACCTCTTCGCCTTTTTCATTCGTAATGGATGGGAAAGTCAAATCTGCATTATTCAGCATGCTAAATGTTTGTGAAGCATTATCCATTGGCTCGGCCGCTTCTGCCAGTAATGCTTCTTCTTTCTGACTCAATACATGTGGACGCTGGCGCATGATTTCATCCAAAGTGTGTTGATACAACTGCAATTCTTCCAACTCATCAACAAATTTCTTGATTGTTGCTTCATCAATGGATAGAATTTCCGGAACAATGAAGCTCATAGAACTGGATGCCAAAGTCAGGACATTTTCCGCTTTTTGGTTAATGGCTTGGTAGAATGAATTCGTTGTATCCTCATCATAACGCATATGAGCATATGTAAATAATTTGCCTAACCTCAGCGACAAATCATCCTGTGTTTTCAGTACATCATACAACGTCTGAGCTGATTCCGCTAATTTACCTTGAAAATCCTCTATTTTCGGGATATCCTGTTTTAACTGCTGTAATTCTTGTTCCCACGCATCATCTGTTGCAAAAATATCTTCCAGCTTCCATTTTCGCTCATCCGGAATTTCATTTCGTTTTGGTAATGCTTTTGCCACGTAGATTTCCTCCTTCTTTTGTAAAACATCACTATACCAATTCTACATGATCCATCTAGATTCCTTTATTTAGTATAACGAATAATCCATGAATCATGCTCGTATTTCGATTTGATTCCCTGCTTCTATCATTTTTAACAATGCTTCATCCCCTTTTAACGCCTCTTCTACATTTTTATAGAATTTAAAATGGCGTTGTTTGGTAAAATGGTAAGTTGATTCCTGTTTGAGAATATGAAGCTGTGTGAGTAGCAGAAGATATTGGTGAATAGGCTGATCGTGGGAGTGAATTAACGGAAGATCGCGTATCGGTATCATATGTTTTCTTAATAAATACATGCAATATGCGACAGAAACGTGTCCACCAATTGGCAAAGGGTGCAATATTTCAAGACAAATACGACTTTGCCAATTCCACAATGGACTTCGCATACGATATTGAGCAGGTATGGGAAGATGTATAATCGATGGCAAGTACTCCAAATGCGTTCGTTTTAAATAAAGCCATTGATACCATGACCGTTCATCCCTGGACAACCGATCCCGTGGCCGTAAACGAAAATGCCGCTTTTCCCGCTGCCATAATGCAAAAAGTTGTTGCCTTGATAAACGTTTCCTTGAAAACAATGTGGTAAATATCATATCCCGTAGTTTGTTAAATTGAAGTATTCCTATTGCCTGTTGTGCTCCAGTGATATATATATCCTGAAAAATGATAAATGTTTGCGTATCCGGGGAGAAGAAATAACCGGTTAATGGGGAATGAGATGAAAATTGATGCAGGAACTGACGTAAAAAATGATCCAGTTTAATATGATGTTGTGATTGTCGCCGAAAATGATTTGCGCCAATAATCCAGATCGGCTGAATGCCAAGTTTTTGATATCCCTGATTTCGTTTAAGAACCTCCGTTACAGAAATTCGGGCACATTGATATTCTATTGCAATTTTTTTCTGATGAATAGTAACCAATAAATCAGGTCGCTGTTTGATTTCAGGTAAATATACCTCAAGTTCGACATCAAGTCGCTGCCATTTTAACCATTCATATAATATAAGTTTGCCTTTCTCGTGGTAGGTTCCTTCCCCACCTTCCTTTGCCGGGCACTTTCCCTTGGTATGATGGGCAAAATGTGGAATGGTCTTTGTTCCCGCCTTTATGATTACCCGTTCACGGCAAATCGGGCAGAAAAATTTTTCCTTTACTTTAAGTCCGGTGATTTCCGTCTTCGTCAAAGGAGCGAGCGTTACCCGTTTTCCATCTTTTGTTATCGCTTGTAACATGATTCTTAACCACCTCCATCTATATCTTTTCGACAAAAGATGGAGAAATCCTGCAAATTCAGGCAAAATTTTTCAATAAAAATGACTCTTAACCAAAATCTATAGTTGACCGATTAGAGGTAATTTTGATTTAGGCGACCGCTACGGAAAAACACTACGCTTTCCGTGGGCTTGTCCTCAGCCTCCTCGAAAAAGAAGATCGCTTTTTCTGCGGGGTCTTCACACTGCGCATTCCCACAGGAGTCTCCGTGTTTTCCTCCGCTAGCGAGTTTATCATCACCATTTTTATTCATTAATTTTAACTATAGATTTTGGTATAAAAATAAAATAAACCTGCAAAGTATTTCTTTACAGGTTTTGCTTAATTAGTGATTATCGTACAGGGAAGTATGCTTTCACCTGATTAAATGTATCATTTTCAAAAACTTTTTTCCCGTACTCTTCTAGAAAATGAATGGTTACCTCTGAATCATTTCCAAATTCAAGAACCTGACTGATCAAATCCTCTTGTTCATCGTCATCCAGTATATCCTGGTTGAATTCCATATATAAATAGTAAGCATCATGATAGTGATATAGGCTATTCTCCTCTACCCCCATACCCGAACCCTGGAAATAATGACTCAACTGAATAACATCTTCAAAATCCTTGAAACAAACCGTTAAAGATAGGTTACCATCTTCAGTCAGCTCCTGCTTTTCTGTTTTCTTATCGCTTTTTCCGAACTTATCATCCAGAAAATTTTCGATCTTCTCATCAGCAGCTAAATCAATTGTTTTTCCATCTTCTGCTGGAAGTTCGATACTCTCGCCATTTTTCGAAATTTGTGCTTTTGTTACGATGATTTCCAACCCTTTTTCCAGTGCCTGAACCTGAATCCATAACGGTCCATCAACATTAAAATCCTCTTGATAATTCACTTCATCCATCATTTGCCAAAACAACTGTTCACTACGCTCGCGGTTATACCAAATTTCTTCCCGCTCAAACCCGCGATCTTCAATATCCAAATACGAAATATAAAATTTAACCGTATTTTCGTTAATACGTTCTATTTCCATTCCTTTCTCTCCCTTCTATGAGAAAAAACATCCAGAATAAACATTGGTTCACTGGTTCGTTTTCCCGTTACTTCCCTCGCATCATTTATCTATTTTCCACGCGATTCGTTTTTGGGGGGTGGAAGAGACAGCCTCACCTTTTATGTCCCTGTACAATTCAACTGGACATGAACCATTTATGATTTATTATCTATAATTTTATTGTATGATACAATCGTGACTTTTGAAAATTTAAATGCCTAGAATAATAATTAATTTATTATAATAACTGATTTACTTTCATTTGTCATCAGGATATTTTTGTAAAAGCTGAGAAAATTACAGCTAATATTGGTTATCATTGAATTGTTAAGAAAACAAAAGCGCAGATCAGCATTCCCAGATCTGCGCTTTTGTGTTATTTGAACAATCAGTTTACCATACGCTGTGCTTCACGCAATTGAAAAGTACGGACTGTCCGGGGTAAAAAACGACGAATCTCATCTTCGTTATAACCAACCTGCAGACGTTTATCATCCAAAATGATTGGTCTCCGTAATAGTCCGGGGTTTAACTGAATTAAATTAAACAAATCTTTCATAGGCAATTGATCAATATTGACATCCAATTTCTGAAAAACTTTTGAACGTGTCGATATAATCTCATCCGTTCCATCCTCAGTCATACGCAATATTTCTTTGATCTCATCCAATGATAATGGCTCGGAAAAGATATTCCGTTCAGTAAACGGGATGTCATGTTTTTCCAGCCATGCTTTTGCTTTTCTGCAAGATGTACAACTTGGTGAGGTATAAAGTGTTACCATGAAACTTCACTCCTCATTTCTTTAAAAATGTATAGTCATCTTCTAAACGTTAAGTAACTTATCAGATTAAAATAAGTTTAAATAACCTTATATGTACAGTATACTACAATTGTCAAGCAAAAGGTAGGGGTTTCTTAGAAAAATATGCTAAAATTCGCATGTTCACCAATTCGTTATATTCATGTATAAGATACCCCGAGAAGTTGTCAATTAAACCTCCTATTTGAAAAAAATTTTGTAAGAGGGAGGCTTATTCTCTAATCCGTCTTATCCAATTTAGCAAATAGATTGTCTGAATCACGCGCTTCATCGTAAACCAATACTTCATCGACCGGTTGATAAGCTGCTCCATACATTTCTTTATCTTTATACGTGTGAATATCTTCATACATCTTTTTCATTTGTTTATAAATCATATCTTCTGAAGCATCCTCAGGAGACCAATACAGGATTTCCATTGGAGTTGTCTCATTCGTTGCCAGGGATCGACGATTGTAACCAATTGATTGTGCATGGGTAAACCCTTCCCGTCGATAAAAATGCAACCGTTTCTCCGTGTCTGTGTCCTCATAATCAACAGGCTCTACCTCTAAAATAATCGGCTTATTCTTTCGTTTCAATTTTTCAATCTGTTTGTGGCCAATCCCCTGTCCTCTTGATTCGGCCGACACCCAAAGGTAATCAATAAAAAGAAACGTATCAAATTCCGCATACATTAATACATGGTAGCGACCTTCATCTTTATGATAGACGTCACCCTTTTCCTGCAATAATATTTCCATATGTTCCTTGGATTTCATTTCTTCAACCGGAAAATATTTGTTTAGCTTTTCATACCAATTCATTGATCTACTCCTTTGCCTTTATACCTGTTTATTATACCCTTTACAGACTTTCTAAAACAAGTAGTCATAAAATTACTGTCACGGGGTATAGTCCACGTTTTGCGTGTAGGAATTGGCGGCATTCCAAACCAGGAATTCATCGATACCATTTTCCTGTAATGCTTTAATTTGTGCTTCCACTTCCGCTTTCCCATAATGTGTCGGCTCTTTGTCATACAGCCATGGCGCTTCGAAATCCTGAATCCATGGTCTTGTGATTGGCGGATTATCCAGCTTGCCCAATACTTCATTCTCCACCTTTGCATAGGAATTTACCAATTGGTATGGATGTTTATCCGGGAAATCAATGCCAAAATAAGTGGACCAGTGGCTCGGATAAATCATCGATGAAATGACATCCACGTTCTCAGCTATTTTCGAGAAATTCTGACCAATACCCGGTGCTTCCGGAATGGTTGCGGAATATCCAAAAATATCCACGCCAACTTTCACATTGTAATCTGCCAATTGCTCTTTAGCATATTTAACGAAATCAGTAACGGCTTTGACACGGCGCTTTGTATTCGTCATATCCAGGTTTTTGTAGTCCCCTTGACTGTATTCCAATTCCTTATCATAGTGCTCAAACCCTTCCGGAAAACGCACATAATCAAACTGGATTTCCTGAAACCCAAATGCTGCTGCTTGTTTGGCGAGTTCCACATTATATTCCCAGACCTCTTTTTTAAATGGGTTGACAAACGACTCTCCTTTCCCATTTGTCCACACTTTACCATTTTCCTTAAAAGTTAATTCCGGCTGAGAGTTGGCCAAAACAGAATCTTTAAACACGACAATCCTGGCGATCGGATATATTTGCTTTTTTTCAAGAAATTTCAGCAGTTTCTTTGGGTCATCAATATAATCCCGTGCAGCTTCTTCATACGGAGAGCCTTTCTCCGGTGTGAAAGTAATATTTCCATGGTCTTCTTTGATATCGATAACCATTGTATTCAAATCGGTTGAATCGACCAAATCAACAAGTGAATCAAATTTGCTTCCTCCTACAGATGGGCCGGTAACATAAATTCCTCTAACCGCGTCCGGATAAGCAAAATTTAAACCGGAATCATGGGTAAATCGTGCAAAAGGAATGTCGATGTCAGCCGGTTGAATGCTTGTCGTATTAGCAGCATAAGTACGGGCTGTTTGTATCTCTTCACCGCTGGATATATATGGAATCCCCAATCCAACCATGAGAATTCCGGCAAATGTGATGTGCTTGAATTGTGCTTTTTCCAATGATCATTCTCCTATCAAAGGTTTTTACAATAGTTTTAGGAACCTTCTATACACGCTCACCTATAACTTTTATCAAAACATCACATTTATACATTAAAAATGGAGGACAGACTCCCGTTACGTTAACACATTAGTGTAACGGGGCTGTCCTCCAATAACGTTATTTTTCTACTTCATCTTCCCAATCCAGCATGCCGCCTTTCATATTGGTAACATCGTAGCCTTTGCTTTCTAAAAACTCGTATGCTCTGCCACTTCGTCTACCGGATCGGCAAACAAGGTAATGATGTTCATTTTTATCAATTTCGTCCAGACGATCAGGAACCTCTCCAAGCGAGATATGACGCGCACCAGGTATTTTGCCTTGTGCAACCTCTTCATCTTCTCGAACATCGATAATGTCAAGATCCTCACCAGACTTTAATTTTTCTGCAAGTTCTTTTGTGGTAATTTCTTTCATTTTAAATTCCCTCCATTATAAAAAAGTGGCATGGGATTCCCCCACTTAATTACCAAATGATGAACTATCAAGTCACGTGCACTACAGTTTCAAAGTACGTTTTAATTCACTGGCTAGTGTGTCTAGTCTACATCACTAACTACATGCATGACAAACGTAATGATCACAGAAAAAATCGCTTGCTTGATTTCATCCTTGCATTTCAGGATAAAAATCTCTATAATGATAAAAACAATATCATTAGCGATGAAAAAGGCGTAGTACCACTTATCCGTTGATTTTAGAGAGCTTGTGGTTGGTGAAAACAGGCATCAAGGTAAATGGGAATTGGACTTTTGAGCTGAATTTGATGAAGTGATCCTGTAATTGCAGGATAATAAGGGTGGCACCGCGGTTCATTCGTCCCTTTTAGCAAGGGATTAATGAACCTTTTTTATGTCTAAAATGAAGAATAACCTAGGTAAAATGATTTTAATGGAGTGAACTAAATGAATACAATATTTTCGGGAATTCAACCAAGCGGGACACTAACAATCGGGAATTATTTGGGGGCCATGCAGCATTTCGTTAACCTGCAGGAAGACAACCAATGTTTCTTCTGTATTGTTGATGAACATGCGATTACTGTACCACAAGACCGCTTAAAGCTACGGAAAAATATTCGCTCGCTTGCCGCGCTGTACCTGGCTGCAGGAATTGATCCAAACAAGGCAACCCTGTTTATTCAATCCGAGGTATCTGCCCATGCGGAACTGGCTTGGATTATGCAGTCAATTAGCTATATTGGCGAGTTGGAACGTATGACTCAATTTAAAGATAAAGCTGCAGGTAAGGAAGCTGTATCCGCTGCATTATTAACTTATCCGCCGCTAATGGCCGCCGATATTTTACTATACCAAACCAATTTAGTACCTGTTGGCGAGGATCAAACCCAACATCTGGAACTAACTCGTAATCTGGCACAGCGGTTTAATAATAAATTTAATGATATTTTCACGCTTCCACAGATCAGCGTTCCAAAAGTCGGCGCAAGGATTATGTCGCTACAGGAGCCAACCAAAAAAATGAGTAAATCAGACAGCAATGAGAAAGCCTTTATTTCCATGCTTGACGAGCCGAAAAAAATCGAGAAGAAAATAAAAAGTGCGGTAACCGATTCAGAAGGGATTGTTAAGTTTGATAGAGATAATAAACCTGGTATCTCCAACCTATTAACGATTTTATCCGCTTGTTCAGGTGAATCAATAGAAAAACTGGAAGCAGATTTTGCCGGAAAGGGCTATGGAGAATTCAAACAAGCGGTTGCCAATGCGGTTGTACAAATACTTGGACCAATTCAGGATCGTTATGATGCCTTGATTGAAACGACTGAACTGGACGATATTCTTGATCATGGCGCTGAACAGGCTGCCGAAATCGCGAATAAAACATTAGTCAAAGCAAAACGGGCCATGGGACTGGGACGTAAGCGTAAATAAAAGCAAGAGGTTGGAGTTTGGAAACTAAAGTCGGAGTAAAGAGACAAAACTCAACCCGACCTTAAAAAAGCACTTGACTGGTATCCTCGCCAAGTGTTTTTTATCCGACTCCGACCTCTGAACTTCGCTATTATTTCTGTTTCGATTTATCCGGTTCCTGATTTTGTTCCAGTTCCCACATTTTTTCCAAAAACGGCTGACCCTTAATCATTTTTCCGCACAAATCCTCATGTGCTGTGCTCCATCCATATTTTACCCCTTCATACAATGCTTCCCAAACCTTTTCTTCATCCATATATCGAATATAGGGATATTTTTTCGGATTCCACTCGGTTAGCCAATAGCGCAATTCTTCCGGGTTATTCGCGGTATGCAACTGATCAAGTGCCATCATTAATAATTGTTTTAACTGCCGCTCGCGTCTGGTCAAACCATAAACAAGTTCCGGCGGCATGGATAACATATGATATTCTTTTTGGTGCAACGTTCCATCAAATTTAAACGATTGTTTTTTTGTGTTTTCGACCATATCAAAGACAAGCTGTTCCTGTCTCGGTATGAGTCTGCTTTTGCGAATCGGGATTTGATATCCTATCGTATCGATCGCGATAATATCGGTTCCATCCGTGACGATGCAAGCATAATCCAGCACGGTACGTTCCTGTCCTTTGCGAATATATGCACGCTTATAAATGGCATCGAGCATCGGTTTTGGCAGGTCATGCATATCATTTTCAATATAATGGTATAAGTCATCAGTTATGTACAATAACGGGACCTGATCAAGCAACTCGATACCGTCTTGTTTCCGCCACTCATGAAAATAACATACATTATAACCATTCTCTTCTCCTTCAAACCAATTCACCCACACATCGTGCAAATATAACATAAAACAACCCTCACTTTTTAACTAACATTTACCATACATTATGACCATCATGTCAGAAAAATATTCTGGGACTTTTCATTTATATGTGTGCAAAGTATAAATAAAAATACAAGTAAAAAGCCCAAATTAGCGCTGTTTTGGACAAAAATAAAAAAATAATTACCGAACCATTTTGCTCATTCATCTAACGGGTGTTTGGATAGTTGTAAATCGCGATTGCCATCAAAATAAAACCGATCGGCAAAAAGTAACATTCCGGTCTGCCTTTCAAAAATATAAAGTAATCAACCCACCCTAAACCAACTGGCAAGAAATTTGCATAGGCAATAATGGTGACGCCACCAGATACAGCCATGCCAAATCCCAATAAAAAAAGAAATAAATAAAACATGTTATCCCCCACCCTGCCTGTCCATTTCATTTATTTCATTCTATGCTTGTACAAGGAAATACATGATAGGGTTGTCCTGTTTACGGAGGCATCAAAAAAAAGCCAACCAGAATCCTCAATCCTGGCTAGCCTTTTTCTATTATTATGCATATTTTTTAAATATCAAAGCCACATTATGCCCGCCGAATCCAAGCGAGTTACTCATGACTACATTGACATCCTGCTTTCGCGCCTCATTTGGCACGTAATCCAAATCACATTCTTCATCAGGTGTTTCATAATTGATTGTTGCCGGAATGATGCTATCCTCAATAGATTTCATCGAGATCACGGCCTCTAATCCCCCAGCAGCTCCCAATAAGTGGCCAGTCATCGATTTCGTTGATGATACAGGCAATTGATAAGCGTAGTCACCAAAAACAGTTTTAATGGCAATTGTTTCCCATTTTTCATTCAATTGTGTGCTTGTTCCATGCGCATTAAGGTAATCCACTTGTTCAGGTGTTAACTGGGCATCCGCTAATGCTTGTTGCATGGCCCGAGATGCTCCTTCTCCGTTAGGTGCTGGTGCTGTGATATGATAGGCATCACCTGTTGCGCCGTAACCGACAATTTCTCCATAAATATGCGCACCGCGTGCTTGTGCAGTTTCCAGTGTTTCCAGCAATAAAATGCCAGAACCTTCACCCATCACGAATCCATCGCGATTTTTATCAAATGGTCTGCTTGCGGTTTGTGGATCATCATTCAATGACAATGCTTTAGCGGAACAGAAACCGGCAAATGCCATATCAGAAATTGGGGCTTCTGTTCCACCTGCAATAATATAATCTGCCGCACCACGCTGAATGGCCTTGAATGCGTCCCCGATCGAATTTGCTCCAGATGCACATGCTGTCGTTGTACATGAATTAATCCCTTTTGCACCCAGTTGAATAGATACTTGGCCCGCAGCCATATCGGGAATCATCATTGGCACAAAAAAAGGGCTGACCCGTTTCGGTCCTTTTTCCAGGAATTTATTGTGCTGGTCTTCCCATGTCTTCATTCCACCAATACCGGAACCGATCCAGACTCCAACACGTTCAGCTATTTCATCATTAATGGTTAAATTGGCATCTTCTACAGCCATTTTTGCTGCTGTAACAGCGTATTGTGTGAACGGATCCATTTTGCGAGCATCTTTTTTATCAATATAAAGCAATGGGTCAAAACCTTTTACCTCTGCTGCTACTTTTGCCGGAAAATTATCCCTGTCCACTTTCGTCGTGAAATCGATGCCTGATTTTCCGGCAACAAGATTATCCCATGTTGTCTTGACATCGTTGCCCAAAGGAGAAACGGCTCCCAATCCAGTCACAACAACTCTTCTTTCTTCCATCTGATTGTCCTCCTAATCCAATATGCTTTTATCATTATAATTCATTTTGTACATTTAGGAAATTACGAAGCACTGTTCATGTATTCCCTTTGCCAAAATCAGTGATGGGAAGACAAACTAAATACGCAAGTTCTGTAAGATTAAATATCTTATTTACCCCAGCGCAATGCTACCGATCCCCAGGTTAAGCCACCACCAAAACCAACCAGCACCAGCAAATCATTATCCTTGATTCTGCCATTTTTCACAGCCTCGGATAGTGCCATTGGTATGGAGGCTGCAGATGTATTGCCAAATCGTTTGATGGACGTGGCCATACGATCTTCGGAAATATCCAATCGCTCACGGGCAGCCTCCATAATCCGGATATTCGCTTGATGCGGAATCAGATAGTCCACATCATGTTTATTCAAACCAATTTTTTCAATGACATTTACAGCTGACTTTGGCATTTGCCGGACCGCAAATTTGAAGACTTCCCGGCCATTTTGGAATAAATAATCTCCAGGGTTCTGATACAAATATTTGCCACCTGCTCCATCTGCGCCTAACTCAAATGATAATATTCCTTTTCCCTCTGAAACATTACCAGCCACGGCAGCACCAGCACCATCGCCAAAAAGTACGCATGTATTCCGATCAGACCAATCGGTGATTTTGGACAATTTTTCAACACCAATGACCAATACATGTTTATATACATTGGTTTCAATAAATTGTTTTGCAGTTATGAGAGCATACATAAACCCGGAACATGCTGCACTAATGTCCATGGCAGCTGCTTTTGTTGCTCCCAACCGATCTTGCAAGCGGCATGCTACAGATGGGAAAGGCGTATCTGGTGTTACTGTTGCCACCAGGATCAGGTCAAGCTCTTCTGCGTCTATATTTGCATCTTCCAACGCATTTACTGCCGCATAAAAGGCCATGTCTGACGTATCCATATCATCCTCTGCTATGCGGCGTTCTTCAATCCCCGTTCTCGTTCTGATCCATTCGTCATTGGTATCTACAATTTTCTCCAAATCATGGTTTGTGACAACCTTTGTTGGAACATAATGCCCTACCCCAACGATTCCAACACTCATATTTACATCTCCTCTAATATCAATTGTCTAGCTTCGGTGCCCAGCGACTAGTGTGCTTCCTTTACATACATCGCTACCCCGGCACCTTAGGCCTTTCAGTGATTAACATCAATTATTATGACTTGGTACTAATTTTAATGTATCTTTCCCCGCGTTGCAAGTGAATTTATTACTATCCGGGTTCCGTCATTTCTGTTCATTTGGCAGCAACCCTGTCTTTTTATAGGTAGCAACTGCCTTTCTTATTTTTTCCTGAAATGCTTCAGGAACGTCAGGACTAAACTCGCCTAATGTGATAGCTTCGTCCTTGAAATCGTAAGTCAGAATCCGATCGGTCATCTCACCTTTATTAAATCTTTTGGCCATCAGTTCATACAATTTATCCACATGTAAAACAACGCTGGTTAATACCGTTCGATCATCCATAACAGATCGATCATCAACATTTCCAAATGCGTAAATCCCGTCTCGGCTCGCTCGTTTAATAATATCTGAACGAAATGATTCACTAGCGGGGTATACAACATCAACATCTTTTTTTCGCATTTTTTTATAATTGGTTAAAGCATTTTCTTTATCATCCAGATTTTTCACATAGTTAATATGTACTTCTGCATCCGGATTTTGATATTTAACCCCATCAAAAAATTCCTCTACTCCCGGTTGCCATTCATATTCTGCCAAAACCCCAACCTGATTGGTTTCGGTCATTTTTCCAGCAATCATTCCACCGAAAAAACTCATTGAACCAGTATTGAAGTTTAGACTGGCTACATTTTCCGCATAGTAATCGCCATTAAAATAAACAAATTGCACCTCTGGGTATTGCTGGGATATATCTACAAATGCCTTGCCATAGGAACTGCTCTCACCAAAAATAAGGTTTACCCCCTTATTAACCAATTCCTCAACGGCATGTTGTACATCTTTTTCGGTTTTAACCCCTTCTCTATAATAAATGTCGACATCATATTTATCCCTGATAGCTAACAGACCCTTATAGTTCTTTTTTTCCCATGCTTGATCATTAACGGACGTTTCTACAAGCATCCCGGCCTTTTGGATATTTCCATGATTGAAGAAGTGCCCACAACCTGATAACAATACCATGAGCCCAAACAGGATCCATACATATCGCTTTTTCAACATTTGCACTCCCATTATTAAAACATTGGCACATACTACCATTGTAGCGTTTACCCGTCCAGTAGTAAATGCATTTGCAACGGATGGTAAAAAAAGCCCTGTGAAAATGGCACGATTATTTCCAGCAGATTTTGATTTCCTTTGAGCATTAATTATAAGGATACAAGGATTTAAACCGTCTATAATGATTAGTCAACGATTTTACCTGCCTGTGTATCTGGCCAACATGAAGCGGAAAAACCATTTGCTTACCGTTCACTACATCAAATGATTCCTGTTTTTGCGATCTTATTTCCAATCGGGATGGCAACCGGCTGGCCTGTAAACATTGCATGAAGCTTGGTAGGAAATCCTCAATATGGACCGCTTCGTTATAAAACGTTTCTGAATCAAATGGAATAAACGTCTGCTGATCATATACCCCATGCTCGTTCATGGGCATCCATTCACCGAAAAGCAATGGAAGCTTAATCGTAACCATGTTTGATTCAGGATTTTCTTCTTCCCCACGACAGAGCTTGAACGATTTTTCCGCATGTATGTGCAATGGTGGTTCCGATGCTCCATTTACAATCATTGTCTGATAGTGTTTTTTTGTCGTCTTTTCATCTGTGACAAGGGAAAATAAATCATTTCTTCCTACCATCATTGCCAGCTGTTCGGCTGTTGCGGTACTAAATGTATCTTGTCCTGCCACCTCAAACCCACGTTCAAGCAAATCATTCACAATATGAAAGCCGATCCAGTTAAAGCAATTAGTGATGAAATAAGACATAGCCATCCTCCTCATTTCCTTAATTATTATATTATCGTCCTGGTCTACATATGTTTAAGAGGATGTTCAAAAAGTCCGGTAAAAATGACATGCCCCTGCAAAAGGGGTATGCCGACGCCTGAGCGCAAGCCCGGTGCTCAAAGCTACGCCGCCTAGAACTTCTCGGTCCTTTTTATCCTCCTTTTTGAACACGCACTTTAAGCAAGGCGTATTAACAAATGAAAACAAACGGTTTGGAAAATACACGAAAATGGTTCTTCCATCTTGAAAATGCTTTAATTTTTTTTACATGTTTGATAAACTATAGACATAGACAGTATGTTAAAGAATGAGGTGTTGAGATGCGGTTTTTTTGGACATTCATTTGGGCACTGGCAATCGGCGGTGTTATTTCGTATATCCTGTCCGCCATGGCTGGTGAACCATTCAATGTTATTCATACCTTAGTACTTTCCATTATTTTCACAATTGCTATTTATGTGTTGGGTGAAGGTATCTTAAAGGAACAAGCGGAATAGCTCCGCAAAGCAATTATAGTGCTATAGCTCACGTAATGAAGTTTCACTCGATTAACCCTTGTCATCGTTTACTGATTGACAAGGGTTTTTTCTTTTAAGATAACAATAGATTTGAATCTATATGAATTTCTTAACAAGCAGCCTGCCCCCAGCGCCCGTCATCACTTTTCTTAATACCATGGTAAAATGCTTAATGCCACTAGTGCAGTCAATGGTAAAATTAACCGTCTAAACCTTCTTGGTGGACCATAATATCCTGGATTTCCGTAGCCTGGATACCCATAACCATACCCAAACTCCGGGCCGTAACCATATTGCTGCATTCGCCACGGATCAGACATTTCCTGTTCCCGTTGATCTATTGGTACCGCTAAATAAACGTATTCGTCATCCAATCCGGTTATAATCCCGTCGACTTTTGAACCATCTGCCATTTCAACAAGTACATACGCATGCATATGTTGTTTACAAGTCTCGTATATATGATGAAGATCGTGTTTCATGTTCACCCTCCTCTGTCACCAGATTATGCATTTGCCTATTTGTTGGTGACTGAACCGGTAAGAGCGGACGAAACGGGGTTTAAAGTGGACAAGTTAAAAGGGGGCTTTCTTGATGGAAAGTGTTGCAGCATTTTGGTTATTAATAAAATATATCGTACTAGGAATCATTCAGGGAATTACCGAGCCGATTCCGATATCCTCAAGTGGGCATTTGGTAATTTTACGGGAATTGTTTGGCATTGAAATCAAAGGGTTATCATTTGAAATCATTGTCAATTTCGGATCTTTGCTTGCCGTTTTTGTCATTTACCGGCGCGACATCATACTGCTCATCCGTGAATTTTTCCAATACCTTTTTACAAAAAATCAATCAGCCAAAAACGGTTTTCAATTTGTTCTGTACTTAATCATTGCGACTATTCCAACTGGTGTGCTTGGACTACTATTGGAAGACTATATAAGCAGCAAACTTAGTACAGTAACCGTTGTCGGCGTGACATTACTTATAACCGGAATTGCACTCTGGATAATCCGCAATCTTAGAGGAAAGAAAAACGATGGCGATTTAACAGTAAAAGATGCCATCATTGTCGGACTAGCCCAGGCTGTTGCCTTAACCCCTGGGATCAGCCGCTCTGGTGCAACGATTGTGGCGGCCATCTTGCTGGGGATGAAACAGGAGACTGCATTACGATTCTCATTTTTATTATACATTCCCGTTAGTCTTGGTGTTACGGTTATGTCTGTTACAGATATTGTTTCCGACCCCCATTTTGATGCATTAATGATTCCTTATCTGCTGGCTTTCATGGCGGCAATTATCGGCTCTTATTTCGCCTTGAAATGGTTTATGAACATCATGCGGCATGGCAATTTAAAATATTTTTCCTTCTACTGTTTTATTGCAGGAATTCTCGTTATTATCTTTCTATGAAACTGCCTTTCTTTTTTACCATACAATCTGATATACTGATCAAAAGAAGATGAACGTTATTTGTCAAGTAGTGTTCAAAGAAGGAATGAACCGGGCTTTTTGAATAACTTGAAAAAAGGTGGTTTTGAAAGATGCAGCAACCATTTTTGAAGCCAAGTATATCTGATGAATTACGTCATATACTTGATTCTGCGGATCGTACGAAACCAATCAAAAAAGATACTTATTTATTTTCGGAAGGGGAAAACGCGAAAGAATTATATATTATCCAATCAGGACGTGTACAAATTGGAAAACTTTCCCCTGATGGTCGCGAACTTACCTTAAGGATTTGTAATAAAGGGGATATCGTTGGTGAGCTTTCCCTTTATGATGAAGTAAAATATATTTTGAATGCCAAGGTACTGGAAGATGGCAAGGTGGCCGTTATCAACAAAGCCCGCCTGGAGGAAGAATTGATCAACAATGGCAGTCTGGCCATCGAATTTATGAAAATGATGAGTGAATCATATCGCCGGGACCAGACACGATTCCGCGATCTTGTCATGCACGGCAAGAAGGGGGCTCTCTATTCCACCCTTATTCGTTTGTCCAACAGTTATGGTCGGAAACAGGATAATGGAAATATTTATATTGATATTGTCCTGAACAATCAAGAACTGGCCAATTTCTGTGGAACCTCACGGGAAAGTGTCAACCGTTCGCTAAATGAGCTGAAACGGAAACAAATCATTTCCATGAAAAAAGGCCATATCATTATTCATGACCTAACCTATTTAAAGGCAGAAATTAACTGTGAAGAATGCCCCATTGAACTGTGCAGCATTCATTAACCTATAAAAAAACGGAGGCGCTCCTTTGCCAACAAGCGACTCCATTTTTGATTTAAAAAAGATGCTCAAAAAAGTCCGGTAAAGCATTGAAATCAATTCTCACCACGTAAAAAACATGAAGGCTCCGTTATGATGTTTGTTTCTCTAGTTCATGTAAAGGAGTAGAATGGTATGAATAGCCAGTCCGTCAAAGAACTTCTTCAAAAGGTTCCATTATTCAGGGATTTAACCGATGATGAAATGAAACCGATTGTAGAACTTGCTAACTCCCGTACGTATCAACGGGGGACACATATATTTATGCAGGGCGACCCCTTGACAAATGTTTATTTTATTCATCAAGGGAAAGTCAAAATTTATAAAACCGACTTTCATGGCAAAGAACAAATCGTCAACGTTCTGCATACCGATGAGATGTTCCCGCATCAAGGCTTTTTCAGAAAAGATAACTATCCTGCGCATGCCGAAGTTTTGGAAGATGCCATCTTGATCTACATTCCGATCCATTCCTTTGAAAACTTTCTCATTACCCATCCTGAAATTTGCATAAAGCTTTTCAAAGTGCTTGGTGATCGAATTGTTGACTTGCAAAATAGGTTAGAAGAGAAGATTCTGCATAATACATATGAACAGATTATCTTGTTATTGTTACGACTATCCCGGCAATACGGAAAGAAGCTTAACGAACAGCAGATAACGGTCGATACACACTTTACCAATCGGCAACTGGCTAATATGATCGGATCCAGCCGGGAAACTGTAAGCCGTACCTTAACCCAATTAAAAAAGCAAGACCTTGTTTCCATGGATAAAACGCGGCGATTCGTGTTGGATCCAGGGAAACTCGAGGATGAGTTATTTTAATATAACGCTCTTTCCACGGTATAATTTGCAGTAATTTCGCGTGCCGTTTTGCGATGTGTTCAGATTTAGGGGAAAAAAGGCCGCCCAGTCACCTTCTGGACAGCCTTTTGTTTAATCTTTCCCCATACCACGTAAAAATTGCAGCATCATGGTAATACTTTTATTAATTTCCGGATCTTTCAATGCCTTCAATAGATCCATTGGTTTCGTTGGTTCCGTTCGTTCAAATGTCCGCGCCTCATTTAAACCGTGATTGATTTTTCCCGTAAAGTATTGAATATCATCCATTGGCAAATCACCGATTAAGAAAGCAAGTTTTCCCAAATTCCCCAGGATTTCAGTGTATTGTTCCTTATTCAGCTCATTCATGATATTTTCCACTGCTTCTTCTTTATGAATGATCAACGCAGTGATTAACTGTAGAAAGCCTTTATCATGAAGAGATGCAAGCAAGTTAATTCCCTGCAAAATGGCGTCTTTATTCTCGCTAACCGCAGTTAAGACCTCTTCCAGTTGCTGTTGTTTGATAACCTCTTCGGGAATTTCCATTCGTTTGATCGATGTAATTGGTTCAGCCACTATTTGTTCACCACGCTTCCCGGGAAGGTATAATCATTTCGTTCCCATTTTCGTTCCACCTGAACACTGATTTGCGACTGACGATTCCCCCTCCTGTGATTATGGGATGGGATCGGACTTTTTCCATTTTTCTTGAGTACCTTCATTTTTACGGCAACCTCTTTATATGCTGGTGTGTTGGTATCCTTATCAACCGTGTTATTGGTTAAGTAATTGACCGCCGATTTTCCATTATCATTCAATGGTAAATAAACTTCTTTGCCATGCACCCGATCCGTTATCGTAGCTGTTACGGTTACATGCCCTTCAGGAGAAATCAATTTTACCAATGCCCCCTCCTCTACACCACGTTCTTTGGCTAATTCAGGGGAAATTTCCACAAAAGCTCCCGGTAATTCATGGGTCAATCCTGCAGATTTATACGTCATGTTCCCTTCATGGAAATGCTCAAGCACCCGACCATTATTCACATGCAGATCATATTCATCATTGGTAGCATAATCAAAATTGAATTCCAGTGGATATAGCCTTGCTTTTTTATCATCAAATGGGAACCCATCCGCGAAAAGTAATGGTGTGTCCGTTCCATCGGCTGCCACTGGCCACTGCAGACTGTTATAGCCTTCTAAACGATCGTACGTGACACCGGCAAATAATGGAGCAAGAGATGCTGCTTCATCCATGATTTCTGCAGGGTGGGCATAGTTCCAGTCATATCCCATTTGTTTGGCAATCGCCATAATAATTTGCCAATCCGGTTTTGCATCCCCCACTGGATCAAGCGATTGATATAGTCGTTGAATTCTTCGTTCGGTATTGGTAAATGTGCCTTCCTTTTCTAAGCTTGGAACAGCCGGTAAAACAACATCCGCATATTCTGCAGTCTTTGTTAAAAATAGATCCTGGACAACGAAGAAATCCAGTTTTTTAAAAGCATCAGTTACATAATTGATGTTAGCGTCCACCACTCCAGTATCCTCGCCTAAAACATACAAGGATTTAAGATCACCTTCATGGATTGCTTCAATCATTTCATGGTTATCCCGGCCTGGCTCGGCTGGAATCTCCACATTCCATTTCTCTTCATACCGTTTACGAACGTTATCATCGGCCACTTCCTCATACCCCGGGAAGAAGTTTGGCATACTGCCGAAATCACTGCAACCCTGGACATTATTGTGTCCTCGTAATGGATAGGCACCGGTTCCGTGTCGCATATAGTTACCAGTGATCAAAAGTAAATTGGAAATTGCCGTACTGGTATCGCTTCCCAATGTATGCTGCGTAACGCCCATCGCCCAACAGATTACTAGTTTATCAGCACGAACAATTTGATCGGCAATGTCTATTAAATCCTCCTGTGAAATTCCGGTGACTTCTTCCGCATATGCTAATGTGAATTTCTCCAGGCTTTGTTTATATTCGTCAAAGTTATTCACCCACTTATCTATGAATTCCCGGGCTTCATGGCCTTGATCAATAATGTATTTGGCAACGGCCGACAACCAGACCAGATCAGTTCCGCTTTTGGGCCTGAAAAATCGATCAGCACGCTGTCCCATTTCATGTTTCCGTAAATCAAACACGTACAACTTTTGTCCAAATAATTTATGTGACCGTTTAATTCTGGAGGCTAGAACAGGGTGTGATTCAGCCGTGTTGGAGCCAATAATTATCACCATATCGGCTGCCGCAATATCATCAATAGACCCGGAATCCCCTCCATGTCCGACTGTTCGGAATAATCCTTTTGTTGCTGGTGATTGACAGTATCGGGAACAATTGTCCACATTGTTTGTACCAACCACTTGCCTGGCCAGTTTTTGCATGAGAAATGATTCCTCATTGGTTGCTTTGGATGATGAGATAAAACCTAATGCATCAGGCCCATGTTTGGATTTGATGTCTTGAAAGCGTTTAGCAATATATTGTAGCGCCTCTTCCCATTCCACCTCAGCAAAATGATCGTCTTTACGAATCAATGGCCTAGTCAGACGCTCCTCAGAGTTGACATAATCCCAGCCAAATTTTCCTTTTATACAGGTTGAAATATGATTGGCTGGAGATTCTTTTTGCGGCTGGACTTTGAGTACTTGGCGATCCTTTGTCCAGACATCGAAAGTGCAGCCTACACCACAATACGTACAAACGGTTTTGGTTTTCTCAATTCGTTCCTCCCGCATCGCTGCTTCGGTATCGGAAATCGCATACAATGGGCCATAACCTGTCTCCGTTTTCTTGGTCACTTCAATCATGGAGCGCAGCAGACCTGGTTTATGATCGGTCATATAACCTGCTTCACCTTCCATGTTGGTTTCGATTAAGGCATTACATGGACAAACCGTCACACACTGCCCACAGCTGACACATGATGACTGGTCAATCGGTACATCATTGTCCCAAATGACGCGCGGTGATTTGCGATCCCAATCGATAAGTAATGTTTCATTAACCTGTACGTCCTGACAAACTTCCACACAGCGTCCGCACAAGATACATTGATCTGGATCATAACGATAAAATTTCGAGGAACGGTCGACCTCATATGGTTTTGCTTGAAAAGGTCTGGATTGATGTTCTAATCCGAAATCGGCCATCGTGTTATGAATCTCGCACGTTCCGTTATTATAATCGCAAACAGTACAGTATAGTTCATGTTTTTCAAGGATACGATCCAAAGCCTCTTTTTGTGCACTATGTACAACGTCTGCTGTTGTGTCTACTTCCATGGCGCTTTCAATTGTTGTCCCGCATGCCCGAACAATTTCGCCATTCACCTTGACCATGCAGGTATCACATGTTTGAATCGGTCCCAATGATTCGTTATAACAAATCTGCGGGATAAACGCTTCCGTAGTATTAAGTAAATCCAGTAAATTCTGCCCCGGATCAGCCAAATACTCCGTTCCATTAACCGTTACGATAACATGTTCTTGCATTATATCTCCTCCCTATTTTGATACATGATGACCCATATCTCCATATATGCGCGAATCATGCGTATATACATTTAGTTTATTTTCACGGATAAATCCAGCTGCAGTGATTTGTAAATCCTCTGCTAATTTCAGGGCTAAATCAGTGGGAGCTGACTTGGCTAACAAGACACCACAGCCTATCTTGGAAACTTTTAAAACGACCTCAGAGGAAATTCTGCCGCTAAAGAGAATACATTTGTCCTTCAAAGATAGATGATGTTCCAAGATAAACCCGAAAAGTTTGTCAAGGGCATTATGACGGCCAATATCAATGAATGCGCAAATCATTTCCGTCCCGGTAGCAAGTGCTGCCTGGTGTACACCGCCTGTTCGATCATGTATTTTTGCAGCTTCATCAAATTTCCTCATGAGATCAACAATTTGTTGGCTTGACATAGTTGGTGCCTTGGTAATTGTTTTAGCCGTTTTAACATCTTGTTTCAAATAAAACTCTCTGCTCTTCCCACAACAGGAACCAATCCAGCGCTGTGTTCGCTCGGTAAGGTCAACCGACATGCTCAGTTCAACATAAACAAATCCTGTCTTTTCGTCGACTGTAAGGCCTTCTATCTGATCCATGGTACGAATGATTCCTTCTGATGCCAAAAAGCCGATGACCAGTTCGTGTACATGTGTCGGTGTACAAACAATCGTTGCATATTGGTCACCATTAATCATCACGGTTATTGCCGTTTCCCTGGCAATCTCATCATCTTCTTTGGTCTGTAAATGTTGATGATATCTCGTTATTTTCCATGACGTGGTACTATCGCTGTGCACTTTTATCCTCCTTTCGTTGAATTTTCACATCTTTACATGCTGGTTTTTGTCCATCGTATAGGCAGTTTCAAGACGGTTACGTGCCATATGACGAACGCAACCGCTACACAATCTCTTAATTTTTTAAACATGTGCATTAAATCATATTTTCAGAATCCAGTCTTTGCTTCTATTCCCGCTATTTATTACTAATCCTCGGAAAAGACCCGGTGGAAACATGTTGCTGTTCTCTTAATCTCCTCATATCAACCCGAATCCATAAAGAAACAATGAAAGCAATTACAAAAATGATACCAAAAATAACCATAGTTAAATTATAACTCTTACTGGTATCATAGATCAATGATAATAGAATCGGTCCTACAGCTCCACCCATTGCCCAGGCAGTTAATATATAGCCGTGAATGGCGCCAAGCTGTTTTGTTCCAAAGATATCACCAATGTAAGCGGGAATGGACGCGAAACCACCGCCATAACAGGAGACAATAAGAAATACCAGTATTTGAAACAAGATAACATTAGCAGAAATCGGCAGCAGGAAGTAAGCGATTATTTCAATGGCAAAAAAAGTCGTATATATATTTGGACGTCCAATATAATCTGACAATGTTGCCCAGCCAATCCGGCCACCACCATTAAATAATCCCATAACACCAACCATGGTTGCAGCTGCGGCAGGGGTCATCCCGGCGATTTGCTGAGCCATTGGGGAAGCAACCGAAATAATGGCGATACCACACGTAACATTCAAAAACAACATCACCCACAACAGCCAAAAGCGGCGGGTCTTAATTGCCTCATTTGCAGTAAGCTGAGATAGATCCGGTTTTACCATCCTGGTTGTTTGTTGTGCTTTTTCACGGAATCCTTGTGGTGCCCAATCCGCTGGTGGCGGAGATAAGTATAAAGAAGCCAGGGTCATCACAAAAAAATAAACCATACCAAGAATAAAAAATGTATTGGATATGCCCACTGAATCAATTAAGGAAGCAGCGGCCGGCCCACTAATTAAAGAGGCAAACCCAAACCCCATAATCGCAAGACCCGTTGCCAATCCCCGATGATCCGGAAACCATTTAACCAACGTTGAAACTGGTGCAATATAACCGATGCCCAGTCCAATCCCTCCAATAATCCCGTAAAAAAAATATAATAGTATTAATGATTCCATCGCTGTAGCAAGTCCCGATCCCGCTACACCCACACCAAAAAATAAAGCAGCAAGCATGGCTGATTTCCTCGGCCCATGCTTTTCAACAAATTTGCCCATAAAAGCAGCCGAAAAACCCAAAATAAAAATTGCAATACTGAACACCAGTGAAATTTGTGTTGTTTTCCAACCGTATTGAGTTGCCATTGGATTGGTAAACACACTCCAAGCATAGGCGGAACCAATACAAATATGGACGCCAACGCCACAAACAGCAATAAGCCAACGATTTTTCACCTTTTGCAACTAAAGAACCTCCCTTTTTTCCATACGAATGAATGTGCATTTGCAAGCAGGCGTCATGAATATTTGCTATTTTCTAATTATCATAATATCATATTTATAGCTGATTGTCCCTATGAATTTGCTAATTGTATCGTGGTGTATGGAGAGAAATTTACCATTAAAAGCAAAATCGATAAAATACAGGAGAAAATTGATAGTGTAGGGCGCAAAATCAATCGGAGTGTGTTAAACATTTCAAAAGCGGCAGAGAAATAAACGAACTTGAGAGCAACGCCCTTTCAAAAAACCGATTTTCTATTAGCGGATGTTCAAAAAGTCACACACTCTAATCTAAGAAAATCGGTTTTGTGTTCTTATTAGAGGATGTTCAAAAAGGCCGGTAAAAATGACATGCCCCTGCAAAAGGGATATGCCGACGCCTGAGCGCAAGCCCGTTTTTAGTCGGCCTTCATTTGAAGAACTCGTCGGCTTGCTTTTCCGCTCCTCATGTACCTTCTATGTACACTCCGGTGCTCAAAGCTACGCCGCCTAGAACTTCTCGGTCCTTTTTATCCTCCTTTTTGAACACGCACTATTAGCAATACTGTTATATTAGACTTATTGTGATACATACAGGAATCATCATCCGCCACTAACCGGTGGAATAAAGGCAACCACATCACCATCGATAAGTTCGGCGTCTTCTGTTGCATATTCCTCATTTACAGCAATCATGGCACGATCTATTGCTTCCAGTTGGTACTCACTTTGCAAACGTGTTTTCAATTCTTTTACCGAAGCAACATTCGCTGCTTCGAGTGATAGTCTATCTTTGCCTAAGGATTCTTGTAATTCCGCAAAAAACAACACATCAATCATGGTACATTTCCTCCTCTGTTGGCAATTGATCTTGATAAGATGTCGTTTCCAATTGATCCCCAATCCATTTGGTACCATCTTCCCAATGTTCCTTCTTCCAAATAGGGACAATTTGCTTGATTCGGTCAATCGCATAACGACTCGCTGCAAAGGCATCTGCACGATGTGGGGTCGAGACCGCAATCACAACGGCAATATCCGATATCTCCAAGCGGCCTATTCGATGGGCAATCGCCGTTTTTGCATCTGGCCAGCTAGCTTGGATTTCGTCACCAATTTGTTTGAGTTTTTTCTCGGCCATCGCGATATATGCTTGATATTCCAAATATAGTGTTCGCTTGCCTTTGGTAAATTCCCGAACCGTGCCAATAAAAGTGTTAACTGCACCTGCTTCCGGTCGAACAACTTTTTCGATGCAATCATTTACCTGAATGGGGCAGTCGGTAATCCAAAAATATTTTTCCATCTTAACACCCTTCATTTACAATAATATCAGCAAGCATGCCGAGATGTGCTTCAATCTTTGGAACCGAAAACACTGGATAGTCAACATCTGCCACTATTCCTTTGTTCCAGGTTCCTACAGCAATTATAGTAGAAAGCCTATGTAAAAGCGATACATCTTCCTCGTTTTTCACCAAAACAATTTTGGGAAAGACCGCTTGTTTAAAACCTTCTACCAACAGGATATCGATATGTACTAACTGATACAGTTCCATCATTTCGGCTACTGGTATGTTTGGCAGAAGGATCTCGGTGCTTGTTTCCCCTTGCACCGCACTAAGGCTTGCCCCCGATGCAAAGTGTTGATAAGTATCAGTATTTTGCATTACTGCAGGATCTCCGCCGTGCCCGTGATGCTTTAATGTACCAACTTTCCATCCATATTTTGTAAGGTGCCGAATCAGTTGGCTCATAACTGTTGTTTTACCCGTATTTTTATGACCAACAATTTGGCATATTTTCATATATAACACTCACTTTTGAACTTCATGTATTAAAAAAGGCTGATCCATTATTCTGAATCAACCTAATATCTCATCAATCTGGAATACCCAACGCAATCTTAGCATATCGTGACATTTTATCTTTACCCCAAGGCGGATTCCACACAATGTTTACATTAACTTCTTTGATTTCAGGGATATCTGCAAGCGCTCGCTGAATGTCAGCCTCAATATGTGCAGATAACGGGCACCCCATGGCAGTTAATGTCATTGTCACATCACAAACACCATCATCATTCAACTCAACACCGTAAATGAGGCCTAGATTGACAACATCAATCCCCAGTTCCGGGTCGATAACATTTTCGAGTGCACCAAGGATATTATCCTGTAACGCTTCATCCATTGTTTCAATACCTCCCCTGCTTATTCCTACTTTCATTTAAACATATTTCAACGTATTTTCAAATGATTTATCTCACACGTCAATCAATGAATGTATTGTTTATTACGCATTACGAGATGCAATACCAATTTTTCACTTTATAAGTACGTTTCAAACCATTTTTCCGTTGCCAGAATCGCTTTTCGGCTAACTTTATGATCGCGATTGGCTTCTTTCATAAATTGAATCTGATCCTGATTGGTATAATGATGTTTGACATCCTCATAAAAAGTGTACGAGTGATCAAAAGGGACAACCGAGTCGTTTTCCCCATGCCAGAATAAAAGTGGCCGCTGGTTTAGTTTTTCAGGATGTAGTGACAAGTCAACCATTTTCAAATCCTGATACAATTGATCGATGATGTCATCTGTAACTGGCAGTTTGCCCATCTTCTTAAGTGTATCAACTAATGTTTTAGCATAAACAGTAATCTTCGGTGACCCCATCAAAATCGCCGCGACTTTAATCCATGGATATTGGGTCAAGGCTACTGATGTTGTAATTCCTCCCATACTTGTCCCGGCAATCCCAATCCGGCCATCAAGTAAAAGACCTTGCTCTGTTAAGGTATCCCGGATTTCTTTTAATTCCTTTATGTTCTGCATGACAATATCCCAGAAGGAAACTTGCCGCTCGATTGCTGACATTTCAATTTCACGTTCGCCATGATATTCACTGTCAGGCAAAACCACCCTGTATCCTTTTGCAGCTAATAAATAGGCGAGTGGTAAATTATGTTCTTTGGCACTAGTGAAGCCATGAAAATAAATAACAACGGGTAATGCCTTTGTTTCATATTTGACATCAACCACTTCTAATGCCGGAATATTGTTGAAGTTTTTATGTATGACACCAATCATCCTTAAGATCCTTTCATCAAAAATAATATATTATACCTATCTTAATATTACTATGCGCTGCATTGCAAATAAAGTGAGACTTCAAGTACAACAACAAAAGCTAAATCTGTAATATTATTCTTTACTTTCTAATGAAACACTTATACACTATTGGCATGCGAGGTGAAAATATGGAAAAGAAACAACATTTAATTGCTTTGGACTTGGACGGTACCCTCTTAACCGATGATAAAGTTATTAGTCCGCTAACAAAACAAGCGATTCTACAAGCAAAAGAACAAGGGCATATTGTCATCATTTCAACAGGCCGGCCACATCGGTCAAGTATCGGTTATTATCAAGAACTTGGGTTGAACACACCAATGGTTAATTTTAATGGCGCGCTCATTCATCATCCATATGATAATAAATGGAGGGTTTTACACAACCCTATGCCCAAACGAACTGCGCTAAAAATTGTTGATGCGTGTTACCATATAGGCGTTTATAACGTGATGGCCGAAGTAAAAGATAACGTCTATCTGGACCAATATGATGAAAAGATCCTGGACATTTTTAAAATGGCACCAAACGATCCGCCATTTACTATCGGGGGATTGAAAAATAAACTGCAGGATGATCCAACCTCATTGCTTATTTATCCAATGGAAAATAATATAACTGCGCTACGCAATCATTTGAATGATTATCACGCTGAATTGATCGAACACCGTAAATGGGGTGCACCATGGAACATTATTGAAATTGTCAAAAAGGGGATGAACAAAGCAGTTGGTGTACAAAAAGTCGCGCATTATTATCATATCCCAAAAGAACGGATTATTGCATTCGGTGATGAGGACAATGACCTGGAAATGATTGAATATGCTGGTGTTGGTGTCGCCATGGCAAACGCAATCGATGAATTAAAATCCGTTGCTAACCATATAACAGATACAAATGAACAAGACGGTATCGGTCATTTCCTTGATCGTTATTTAACCCTGAACACAAAGGCAATGTAACATCCGTATCTTTTTGTTCTTGATAATGTTACTGGACTTATTTGAATCCTTTAGCATGTTCCCGACATTTTCCTTTTATATTTCAACACACATTCATCATACTATAAGTGAACGTATCCATCGCGTTCACTTATTTTGTTGGGAGGAATCGTCATGGCGAAAAACAGTAAGTCGAGACGGTTTGTGCAACATGGCTCAGATTCCGTGAAGAAGCATGATGAACGGTTTCCTTACCGGTCACGTCTTTCCGATGCAACAGTAGACACCGAAGAGGAAGCCAATAACCATACTGTAGGAGGATTTTAATTGGAAAACAATTTTTTTCAACAGGCCAAATCCGCTATCAGTCGTTTAACAAACACCAATAACACACCGAGTGAACAAGATAAACAAGCAGCCGAGCAAGCTATCCAACAGGCATACAATAATTGTACCGATGAGGAAAAGCAACAGCTTGAGCAATTGGAACAATCACTCAAACAAAAAAATCAATTAAGCTAACCTCCGCAGAAGAAGCGCCCGGTTAGCGGCGTATTTCATAAAAGCTTGATCCTAGTCAATATCCAACTCATTAACAGTGATGAAATGGTTTCACGAGTTTCGAGCAAAACCCCGTGGTTACCAAATACTACGGGGATACATATGCTCCCAACTATGCTTGTATTTTAATAATTAGCGTAACAAGAACAAGACCTGGATATCCCTTTTATCCCTGTCCTATTTCTGCTAATATAGAGACAAATGGGTTTTAAAATGAGGAGGAATGACACAATGGGAGTGCGAGCAGAAGCTACACCAAATCCAAACGCATTAAAATTCACAACCGATAAATTAATATTTCAAGGCACCAACAGTATTTCGGTTATGTCCGGGGATACAAGTGAATATGATATTCTTAACGATCTTATGAAATTGAATGGCGTCGATAATGTTTTTGGTTACCAAAATTTTATCACCGTCAATAAAGAATTCGATGCAGAATGGGAACAACTCCAACCAGAAGTCGAGAAGGTTTTTACGAAATACGGATATTAATCAAACAAAAGAGGCTGGGACAAAACTCCAGTAAATAAAAATTAAGGCGTAGGAGCTTACACTAAAAAAAGTGTAGGCCCCACGCCTTTTTTGACATTATTTTAGTAAACAAAAAGGACACCCTTTGATAAAATTAAAGTAACTACACAATAATTTATGGAGGTGTCCTTATGTTTAAACATTATACCATGAATCAGGTAGTTTTGCCGCTAGATTTAGAAATTAAATTGAAAGAGAATGATATTGCTTTTGCGATCAACGATCTTGTCGAGAGTATTCCCGAAGAGGTTTTCGATGACTTTATACGACAAACCGGCCGTCCTGCGTACCATCCTCGCATGATGTTGAAAATCATTTTGTGTGGGTATACGCAATCCGTGTTTTCTGGTCGTAAAATAGAAGCTTTATTACAGGATAGTATCCGCATGATGTGGTTGACTCAAGGACATGAACCCAGCTATCGCACCATCAATCGTTTCCGTTCGAATCCACTCATCGAAAACATACTACGTGAATGCTTTGTCCAGTTCCGGAATCAGCTTGTGGAAAAGGAATTGATTGAAGAGGAAGCCATTTTTATTGATGGTACAAAAATCGAAGCGAACGCAAATAAGTTCACCTTTGTGTGGCGGAAATCCGTTGAAAAATATAGTGATAAGCTAATCGAAAAGTCCAATCAACTGTATGATGAGCTGTTGGAGAAGGAGATCATTCCGGCAATAGAGCGAGAAACAGAAGAGGAACTTTCCGTTAAAGAAATGGGAGAAGTAGTCGAAAAGTTAGATGAAAAGGTTGAGGAATACGATAAAAAAATCGAAGCTTGTGAAGTTGGTAGCGAACGAAAGAAAATCCGTTCCGAACGTAAATTTCCAAAACAAGCTCGCAAGCAGTTTAACGATTTCATCACTCGTAAGCAAAAGTATCAAAACGATATGGAGAAATTCGGGGACCGTAACAGTTATTCAAAGACAGATCCGGATGCGACGTTTATGCGCATGAAGGACGACTACATGAAGAACGGTCAATTGAAAGCTGGTTACAATGTCCAGATTGCAACGGAAGGTCAATACGCGCTCGCTTACGATGTTTTCCCAAACCCGACGGATACACGCACTTTAATTCCTTTTCTCGACTCGATTGAAGAAAACTTTTTCGAACTGCCGGAACACATTGTCGCGGATGCCGGATATGGCAGTGAACAGAATTATGAAGATATCATCGAGAATCGAAATCGAACGCCACTTATTACATACAATCAATATCGAAAGGAGAAGAAAAAGAAGCATAAGGACAACGCTTTTCATGTAGATAATTGGGATTATAATGAGGACGAAGATACTTTTCTGTGCCCAAATGGACGGAAAGTACGATTTAGCCATCATTCCAAACGAACAGACAGGTACGGATTCACCCGTGAATTTAAAGTGTACGAATGTGAGGACTGTTCGGGCTGTCCACTCCGCGATTTATGTACGAAAGCAAAAGAAGGAAACAACCGAAAAGTCTACATGAATGAAAAGTGGGAATCCCAAAAAGAATATGTACGTGCGAAGCTTTCAGACGAGAAAACTGGTGAAATTTACGGAAAACGTAAAATCGATGTAGAACCAGCGTTCGGCTTTCTGAAGGCTAATTTGGGTTTCACTCGTTTTTCCGTTAGAGGAAAACAGAAAGTGAAAAATGAATTAGGAATTGCATTGATGGCGGTGAACTTGAGAAAGTACACCGCCACGAACGGTAAATTAGTACCGGAAGATAGAAACAACTCCACAAAAAAGGTTCCAAGCAAACTTTTGATTTGCTTGGAACCTTTTTATTTACTATTTTTGGCTAGTTATGTCCCAGCCCCTTTTCGTTTTTCCAATTAATTGTCACGCCTAAATAACCCGAAAATACCCGTTGTTTGAACGATATTAGTAAACGCGTTTGGATCGACTTCCGAAATTACTTTCTCCAAATCGTATAATTCGTACCTCGTTATTACCAGGTACATCATGTTTTTATTCTCGCCTGTATAGGCGCCTTTTGCCGGCAAAATGGTAATCCCCCGTACCATTTTATTGTGAATTGCCTGTTGCAGCTCTTCCGCTTTATGGGTAATAATCATTGCAGTTACCTTCTCATGACGCGTATGAATAGCATCGATGACCCTGGTTGTCACATAGAGCGTTACCATGGTGTATAGCGCGTTCTCCGGTTTATAAAGAATACCGGCAAATGCAATAATGATGGCATTTAAAAGAAGAAAATACGTACCAATTGGTTTGTCCTTCATCCGGGATAGAACCATGGCAATGATATCCAGTCCCCCGGTCGATGCCCCATACCTCAATGTAAGCCCCACTCCGGCACCGGAAATAACGCCGCCGAAAACCGCATTCAAAATAATATCATTGGAGAATTCCACAACAGGAAGCACCTCCAAGAATACTGTTGTACATAATACGGAAATTGCGCTATAAATCGTAAATCCCTTGCCAACCTTAAACCAACCAAGGACGGCGACAGGAATGTTAAGTATGAATAGTAAAATACCTGTACTAATTTTAATTCCAAGAAAATCACCAAACACACTGGAAAGTAGCTGGGCTGCCCCGGTAAAACCGCTCGCATAGACATTTGCTTCAATAAGGAAAAAGTTTAGTGCGATCGCTCCCAATAAAGCACCAAATATTACAATGATGATTCGCTTGGCCTCAACTAAAAACATAACACCTCTCCTTGTTCACGCAACCTATTAAGGCTGTAGCAAGAAATATTTTGACTATCTTACATGTTCACTATACACTAAATACAATGTTAATTATTAAAGGATGTTCAAAAAGTCCGGTAAAAATGACGCTTCGAATTTCGTCGTTGGCTTGCTTTTCCGCTCCTCATGTACCTTTTATGTACACTCCGGTGCTCAAAGCTACGCCGCCTAGAACTTCTCGGTCCTTTTTATCCTCCTTTTTGAACACGCACTATTACGAATGAAGGTGAAGACATGAAGGTGAAAATCCTTGCCGATTCTGCATGTGATCTGTCAGAAAAACATTATAACGAATTCAACATTGAAATGATACCCTTAACGGTGCACCTGGACGAAAAAGATTACCTGGACGGACAAACCATTTCACCGAAAACCGTCTATGATGCCATGCGTGAAGGAAAAGTCCCAAAAACATCGCAACCGTCGTTACAGGTTTTCAAAGATGTTTTCACATCATATGCAGAGATCAATCAACCCTGCATCTACTTGAGTTTTTCCTCGGAATTATCCGGTACCTATCAAACCGCCAAAATTGCCGAGCAGGAGATAAAAGAGGAATATCCAGAAAGCTCCATCCATGTCATGGATACCAAATGTGCTTCCCTTGGTTGTGGTCTTATCGTACTAAGAGCTGCAAAAATGGCAAACGATGGCGCGAATGTTAAAGACATTTGGGACATGGCTAACTTTTATGCCAGTCATATGGAGCATATTTTTACGGTAGATAATTTGGAATACTTATATCGTGGTGGACGTGTCAGCAGAACAGCTGCATTCGTAGGTTCCCTATTAAAAATCAAACCCGTTTTGCATGTGGACGATGGCAAATTGGTTCCTCTGGAAAAAATACGCGGTGCAAAAAAACTGCTCAACCGTATGATCGAGATTGCTGAACAGCGTGGTGTTCATTTAGAGAATCAAGTGATAGGTATCGTTCATGGAGATGATTTAGAACGCGCAGAAAAATTAGCAGAACTTGTCAAAGAGAAACTTCATCCAAAAGACTTAAAAATTGAAATGATCGGCGCAGCCATTGGCGCCCATTCCGGACCAGGAACACTAGCAGTATTTTGTTTGAATGATGAATATAATTAAGTATTTTAAAAACAATGGTTTACGGCATAAGCCAATTCTTAAAAGTTACCAATTCTGCCACAATCATGTTATTTTTTTTGACATTGGCTTTGATATGCTTGCATCTTTTGCCCTATTTCGCGACAATAGTGTAGTATAGCTATTTTGTAATGGGAGCGATTAGAACATGCCGCGGCTTTTTGCACATTTTACATTCTTACTATTCATCCTGACAGCTTTATCCGGATTATGGATGCGATTATCCCCGTATCTTCCGGGTGAAATCATCCCTTATACAAACGTGATGCACGCACATTCACATTTGGCTATTTTAGGTTGGACTTTCCTTGGAGTTTTTCTTATTTTTTTATCGCTTTTTTGGAAGTCAATCCAGCAAAAAAAACAAGCATATGCACTTGTCGTATCCATTTTTATTACATCTTGTCTAATGTTTATCGCTTATATTGGTCAGGGATACGGGACATATGCCATTATTTTCTCGATTATTCATATTGTTGTTGAATATTGGGCTGCTTTATTTATGTATCTGCAAATCAAACGTCGGCAAAACAGTGTACCGTATGTAAGCCGGTTGTTTATATATGGTGCATTAATTGCGTTGATCATTTCATCGATTGGTCCATTTTCTCTGGGGTTTATCGCAGCAAATGGGTTACGAAATAGTCCAATTTTTGATATGGCCATTTATTTTTATTTGCATTTTCAGTACAATGGCTGGCTAACGCTGATATTAATCGGATTATTTATTTTTACCATTCATCGACGGAAAATACCTTTCCCGCATATATGGTTAAAATCCGGATTTTGGTTTTATTTTGTTGCTTTATTCCCGGGATACTTTTTATCCATCCTCTGGAGCAATGTAGGGTACTGGGGGCACATACTTGCAACTATTGGCAGCATCGGTCAATTTATCGGCGTTGTCTTTGTTATCATTGCTTTTAGAGAAATCTGGGTGCATCTCTATCGACAGGTCCGTGAAATTACAATTGTCTCTTTATGGATCACTTTCTTTTTACTCGTCGTAAAGAGCACGATGGAATTGGGATTAATCTCGCCGACAATGGCTGCGCTTGTCTACCAAACAAGAAGTATCATCATCGGCTATTTGCATTTTTCCTTGTTGGGCTTTATCAGTATATTTATTTTGACGCAGTTCCAATTAAACAACATGATTCATACAAGCACGAAACTTTTTCCATCAGGCATGATCATTTTCTTCGTTGGTTTTTTCTTAAATGAACTATTCTTATTCGGGGACGGATTTGCCCGCTGGTGCGGATTTGGTTATATTCCCTACATTTCAGAAGGATTACTTGGCGCAAGCATATTAATGATTGTCGGTATTGTGATCATTTGGATTGCCTTCGCTATGCAGCGAAAAACAAGATCGATGAATTAATTACCTGCACCCTTCATATATTTTAGATAGAACCGATTGGACAGGTTACAGCAATGGCTCAAAAATATGTGAGGGAGTGTGTTTATGCAGTTGGAGGATATGATGAGGCAGTATGCGCTGGATCGTGAAGAGACTCACCCATCCATCAACCAGTTATTGGATTTTTATCAAAAGCAATATGTTGCCGGTGAAATCGATATTACCACCTATCAAGATATATTTCATTTTTTACATGAACAAGGGGCAACATCTTCCCATGAGTATATTTGATCATTTAAAAAAGAGCGTCCACAAATCATCGGGGCGCTCTTTTTAATATCTAAGATTGCATGTCCTTATTCTTCCGCTGTTTTCTGCTTAACAAGACAACTGCAAGAATGAATATGACAAAGACGCCAACAATCATACCAATAAACAGCCAATTTAAACCAGTATCTTTCTCAACAACATATACTTCTACAGATTCACGGTCAATGCCTAATTTGTAATTGCCGTCTTGATCTTTTCGTACAATATTATCTCCCAATAATCCGGTCAACTGCATGCCATTGGGAACATCGTCAATCGTAACAGCTTTTGTACCCGTATCATTATTGATCGCTATGTACATCGTCTCCTGACCATCCGAGCGTTTAAAAACACTCATTGCCCCATTGGATCCTGCGAGTTCAAAGTCTCCATCCCTTAAAACGGGAAACCTTGTCCTTAAAGATGTCATTTTGGTGAAAAAATCTCCCATATCCTCATCCTTATGGTTGAACTGCACCAATCGGTTACCAGCCTCAACCGTCTCACCATCCATGGGAATTTCCGACCCTTGATATACTAGTGGAACCCCTGGTGTTGTATACATATAGGCAAGTGCGAGCTTCCATGCTGTTACAGGATTCTGACCATTATCAACGATTTTCTGGGTAAAGCGTTTCGTAAATTTATTATCAATATACAGTAAATCATTATTTTTCCCAGCTGTTTCCCATTGCTGATAAAGCTTATCCACTGGTGTTCCGACATGACTGAAGACGTCAGCCATTGACGCTTGCATTGCCGGGTTAGCAATGAGTGGGATACCTGCATCATAGCTTTCCTTCGATAGATCATCCGCGTTCAACACGCTTCCGGTCAAAAAAATGTCCGGTTTTTTACTTTTTAAATGATCAACGAAAGCTTTCAAAAATTGTGGCGGTGTTTGATCAACAGCATGCACGTTGTAGCCATCAATATCCGCCTTGTCCAGCCAAAAGTCACCGGCGTCGAACAACATTTGTTTCACTTCAGCGTTTTCCGGATTCAATCTTACTGCTTGATCCAACCCTAATGAATCATCGGTAATATCGTTTGCCAATGTCTTGTCGGGATCTTTGGCAAATGGATGTGTTGGTGCTGCATAATTCGGAACAAACTCCAATAATACTTTTAAATTACGCTTATGTGCTTCTTTTACCAGCCTTTGTAAATCTTTCATCGTGCCAAATTGGTCATTAACCTTTAAAAAATCATCAATCCAATAACCATGATAGCCACCTTTGGCATTTTGCATAATGGATGATAAGGAAATGGTTGTGAAACCTAATTCCTTAATGTAATCAAGCTTATCGATTATACCCTGTAGATCTCCACCGTGATATGCTGCCGGATCATCCACATTCATCTGATTACTAGGTTGCTGATCACCATTATTAAACCGATCGACAAATATCGAATAAATAATTTCATCGCTAATAGCATTCTTTTGTGCATGAACCGGATTTGACCAACAAAGCAAAAGCGGAATAGCGAACACAAGCAATACATACTTTTTCATACCGTTTCCCCCATCACTTAAGCCCCCGTATATGCACTTATATAACGGGGGTCTTGCTATCTATATTCTTAGAAAAATCCTAAATGCAAGCGGCCGAAGCCCAAAATGAATGTCAGTAAAACCGCGATAATTAATTGTATCCAAAAACTTTTGGTTGGTTCGCCCTGTCCGCTCTTTGTACTGATCATTTCCAGTGCAAAGATTGCCCAGATACCGGCAAGTCCTTTAAAAATCGCTTCTCCAATTTGCGGTGTGCCAAAATAATAGGCGAGTAGCGTACCACCTGAATACAAGATAAGTAAAAAATCCAGTCTTAAGATCATTTGAACAATTTTTGCTCCTTTGGCTTTTCCTTGTTTATTGAGTATCAATACGACAATAAACAGGATAAACGCCAGGATCCACGATGTTACGTGCAGATGTGTGTTCATTACCATTCCTCCCAATCACGGTTACTTACAAATTTACACCAAACCTATCATACCATGTCCGACTAGTAAATTCATTTGAAAGTTATATGAACACTTTATGAACTGTTTAATCATTCCACCCTACCCGCTCTGGTTTACCTCTGTTCACTTAATTCAACAATTCCACCCAATTCACATAAACTATACCGTAAAGGGGGACGAATGCATGCCGGCAAAAGTGGGAGCGGTAAAAGTTGTCAGTATTGGTTCATCCAGTATTTTTAATATTGGAGATGTCTATGCAATGTGTCCGGAAAGTCAGGCAAAAACATACGCTGGCGGCGGTTCCTTTAACACTGGAAATGGCACTAAGATTCGTCTTGGTCAGTCAAGTACGAATGTATATGATAAAGACACATTTGATCAAGGAATCGTGTAATGAGTGGGAGTGAGAAACATGTGCCTTACCATTCATCAGTCCATCAATATTAACCTTATTAAAGTCGGTGCAATCACCAACTCCTCTGTATTACAAATTGGCAGTACTGGGAGTATTCAAGCACGTTCCGATATTCATAATACAGGAGGGTATACTGAGCCTGTTGAAAAGGCAGAGGCGCTTACAACGGAATTTTCTCCATTAGTTCCACTTGCACCTCAAGGGTAGCACAAACAAATAAAATGCTGCATAAACTGATCATAGGCCTCTGCCCATGGTACCAATTACCAAGTGGAACAACTGTCCTGGCAGAAAGGGGGGAGATTTTCATGAACCCAAATGAATGGATGAATTATGTTTACGACCTTCATCAGCATATCCGGTCACAGGATCAAAAAATCAAAGATCTGGAATCAAGACTTCAGCAAATGGAACAAACATCACAAAAGAAAAATCCAACCACGATTGAAAAAATAGAATATAACTTCGATCAGTTAAAAATCGAACGACTGGATGGGACCTTGCATATTGGCCTCTCACCGAGTGACCTGGCGAAGATGGACGAATTCGGGGTTAACCAGACAAACCCACCAGACGAAAAAGTACCGTTAAATCAGACATTACAAACTGATTTACGTAATCATATCTATCAGGAAGGTCCAAAAATAATTCAACATTTAGCTGAGCAGTATCAGCATCCGGTTAATGAAAACTTCCAACATGTCATGCTTCAGGATATTGAAAAACAGCTGCCACAACGAATTCATGTTCACGAGCAGGAAGTCAGAAATAACCATAACCTGGCAACAGAAGATCAGATCATGAACTATGTTAAGGATCAAATTAAACACGAAATCCATCAATCACTAATTACCTATATGCAAGGTAATGGGAAAGAAGGTAAAGATCAATGAATCTGGTAGTTCACAATTGGGAATTATGTGTTGGGAATGTCGATATTGCGGCAGTTTCCGCATCATCAGTATTTTTAATCGGTGATAACGATGAAATGAAACTATCCTCATTTTTTGATACACCACCAGAAGCATTTACCATTGGAACCATTGTCCCATTAGCACCACAGGGTTAATAACGCTTCGCCCGGTTAAACGGGTTCTGGATTGAATAAACATATTTATTTCAACTAAAAAAGGTGATGTTATATGGAAAAACGAACTGCTGATGTCAAACAATTAGAGGGTGTTGCCGTCGCCTTTAGTTCTATTTTAGCAATAGGTGACACAGAAATAGCCAGGCCAAAAGCAAAAATATCTGCGGTACAAGAGCAGGGTCCTATCTTTTCAAAGCGAGATCAAGTCATATTTTCCAACTATCCAATCTACTCCATGCCTGCCAAATGGATTGAAGAACCGGTTCCAGTTCACCAGCAAATTTATCATCACAAACCTTTCATCTGTCTAAATCGCTTTCAATTTGGTTATGTTTCGGTCTCTTCCATTCTGCAGGTAGGCAGTATTAGCGACATCACTGCGGACGCCCGGATCAAACATTTTCGTATTTTGGAACCAAATGCGGCGGCTTCAAGTTCGGGAAACGCCAACAAAAATAATCAGGATTAAAATCCAAACTTATACACCTCCAAAATATATATAACAAACTACACAAGGCACATATATCGTTCATACCTTATATGAAAGAAGTTCAAAAGACTTACCTTAGACATTTTTAAAAGTACGGTTTAAGCTTAACGTCTTTTGGACTCAT